>JBIKRQ010000161.1:0-13748 GCA_044349155.1 Myxococcota bacterium | reverse complement strand
TGCATGGCCCATCTGTACGCGACGCGGCTGGCGTCGTCGTTGAAGGCCTGATGGCCGCCCGCGACGTCGACGGCGGCGCGCGGCTCGTGGTGCGCGCCAAACCCAAGAGCAGCCGCGAAGGCGTCGAGGTCGTCGACGGCGTGGTGTTCGTGAAGGTGTCGGCAGCCCCTGAAGACGGCAAAGCGAACGCCCGCGTGATCGAGGTGGTGGCCGCGCACTTCGGCCTGTCGCGGCGCCAGGTCGAGATCGTGCGGGGGCAAACGGCGCGCGATAAAGACCTGCAATTGCAGGGGGTTACGGCCGCCCAGATCGACGCACTTCTTCTGGGCTGATCTTGTGTTCAGTGTTGCTACCGTGGGCGAATGAAGCCCCGGATCGATGCCGGCAGCCGCATGGTGCTGGAGCCTGCGCCGACGCTGCCGCAGCCTGCACCACCCCACACGCCCGACGCGTTTGTTGAGCTCTGCGCGCGCACCACGTTCTCGGGCATCACGATCGAGGGCTTTGGCGTCGTCGAGGGCCGAAGCACGCTCGATGCGCGCGCAGCGTGGCCGGGCTCGGGGCTGCCCGAAGAAGTGGTCGCGCGCGTGGGCGTGCTCGAGCAGCGCGCCGTGGGCATTGCCGACCTCGACACCGTCGCTGGCGTGGTTCGTGCGCACGCTGCGGGGCGTGACCGCGGCGTGCACGTGATCCCCGGCTGCGAGCTGCTGCTCGACGAGGGCTCGTTGGTGCTGCTGCCGATGACGCCGCGCGGCTGGGCCAACCTCTGCGCGATCCTGACCATCGCGCGCGACGGCACACTGCAGCGGGGCATCGAGAAAGACGACATCGAGCACCGCCTCGACGTCGTGTGCGCCCACGCCGAGGACTTGCAGGCGATCGTGTGGCCGCCCTTTCATCCCTCGACGGTGAAGCAGGCGATGACGTCGTTGCAGGCCGCGTTTGGCGAGCGCTTGTCGCTGGGATTGGCGTTTTCGCACACGCCCGACGACGCCGTGGCCGCCGCCTTCGTTGAGCAGTGGGGGACACAGTTGCGTATTCCCGCGGTGCTGTCGGCGCGCCCGTTGTTGGTCGACGAGGCCGATGGTCCGTTTCACGACGTGCTGTGTGCGTTGCGGCAGCACCAGCTCGTCGACAACGCGGGCCAGCGCCTGCCGCCGAACCGTCGCGCGCGTTTGCACAGCCACACCGAGATGCTCGCCGTTGCCCGCGAACGGACGCGCACGTTGCAGATGTCGTCGACGTACCGCAGCGACGAAGGCATCGCCGCAATGCTCGCGCGTACGGTCGAGATTGCGGCGCAATGCACGTTTGAGTTGGGGGCGCTGAAGTACGCGTTTCCGATCGACCACGACGACGAGGACGCCGTCCTTCGCGCCCACACCTTCGCCGGTGCTGCAGTCCGCTATCCGCAGGGCATTCCCGACGAGGTCACGAAGCAGGTCGAGCACGAGCTGGGGATCATCAAGACCATCAACGTCGCGGCGTACTTCCTCACCGTCGAGGAGATCGTGCAGTTGGCGCGCGCGCGCGGGATTTTGTGTCAGGGCCGCGGCTCGGCGGCGAACTCGGCGGTTTGCTACTGCCTGGGCATCACGTCGATCGATCCGGTGCGCTCGGGGTTGTTGTTCGAGCGCTTCTTGTCCGTCGAGCGCGGCGAGCCCCCCGACATCGACGTCGACTTCGAACACGAACGCCGCGAAGAAGTGATCCAGGCGATCTACGCGCGCTGGGGCCGCGACCACGCCGCGATGGTCTGCGAAGTGCAGAGCTTCCGCGGGCGCTCCGCGGTGCGCGAAGTGGGCCGCGTGCACGGGCTGTCTGACGTCGTCACCGGCCGCATCAACGAGCTCATGGGCTACAGCTCGTTTTCCGAGTTGTTGGGCACGTCATCGCGCTTTTCCGCGAAGCCCAAGACCACGCGCACCCTCGAAGACGTCGCCGCCGAAGTGGGCCTCGACGTGAGCGACCCCGCGGTGATGCGCACGCTGCACATGGCGATGCGTCTGCAAGGACACCCGCGCCACCTCGGCGTGCACGTCGGTGGGTTTGTGCTCACGCGCGAGCCGATCACGACCCTTGCCCCCGTCGAGCCCGCGCGCATGGCCGACCGCGCCGTGCTGCCGTTCGACAAGGACGACGTCGAGACCCTCGGCTTGTTCAAGATGGATGTGCTCGGCCTCGGCATGCTCACGTGCATCAGCAAGGGGCTGGCGCTCGTGAACGCGGACCGTGCGTCGTCGTCGTCGTCGGGCCCGCCTGTGGAGCTGCACACGATCCCCGCCGAAGACCCCGAGGTGTACGACGCGATCTGCCGTGCCGACACCGTCGGTGTTTTTCAGATCGAGTCGCGCGCGCAGATGCAGATGTTGCCGCGCTTGAAGCCGCGCACGTTTTACGACCTCGTCATTCAGGTCGCGATCGTGCGGCCCGGGCCCATCCAGGGCGGCATGGTGCACCCGTATTTGAAGCGCCGCAGTGGTCACCCCGACGAGCGTGGTTGGCGCTATCCGCATGAGAGCTTCAAGCCGATTTTGGAGCGCACCCTCGGCGTGCCGCTGTTTCAAGAGCAGGTGATGCGCCTGGCGATTGTGGGGGCGGGCTACAGCGGCGGCGAGGCCGATCAGCTGCGCCGCGACATGGCCGCGTGGAAGAAGACCGGGCGCCTCGAGCGTCATCGTCAGCGCTTGATCGACGGCTTCGTCGCCCGCGGTGTCGACGTCGCTTTCGCCGAGCGCGTGTACGAACAGATCAAAGGCTTCGGCGAGTACGGCTTCCCCGAGAGCCACGCGGCGAGCTTCGCGATCCTCGTGTACGCGTCGTCGTGGTTGAAGCGGCACCACCCAGCACACTTCGCCTGCGCGCTGTTGAACTCGTTGCCGATGGGGTTCTACGCGCCCGCGCAGATCGTGAAGGACGCGCAGCAGCACGGCATCACGGTGCTGCCCGTCGACGTCGCCCACTCCGACTGGGACTGCACGCTCGAACCGGCTGCGTCGTCGTCTGCATCGTCGTCGTCGTCAGCGATGCCGGCGTTGCGGCTTGGGCTGCGGCTGATCAAGGGCCTGCGCGAAGATGTGGCGCGGGCGTTGGTCGACGATCGACGTCGTCACGGCGCATTTGTCGACATCAACGACGTCAACCGCCGCGCCCGCCTCGACAAGCGCGCGCGCCTGGCGCTCGCACGGGCAGGGGCCTTCGACATGTTGGCGGGCCACCGTCGTGCCGCGATGTGGGTGGCGATGGACCCGCGCCCGCCGCTGTTTGCGCGCCTCCCCGACGAGCAGCCGTCGTTGTTGCCGCCGTCAGAGGGCGAGGTGCTGCTGCTCGACTACGCCACCGTCGGCTTGAGTGTCGACGACCACCCGATGCGCCACGTGCGCCCCACGCTCGTCGAGCGCCTGTCACGTCGTCAGCGCGGTCGTCGGCCACTGCTCGACAGCCGCGACGTCCAACAGTGCCGGCAGGGCATGCGCGTGCTCGTGGCGGGGCTGGTGATTGGTCGACAGCGCCCGGGCACGGCCGACGGCACGTGCTTCATCACGCTTGAAGACGAGTACGGCCACGTCAACGTCGTCGTCTGGGGCCGCGACTACGAGCGCTGGCGCACCACGATCATCACGAGCCGCGTGTTGCTGGTCGACGCGGTGATCGAGCGCGAGGGCATCGTGATCCACGCGATGGCGCGCGGCGTGGTGGCGGTGTCGACGACGTCACAGACGTTTGTGGGCGAGCGCGCCGACACGAGCAGCACCCAGATGGCGCTGCCGTTCGCGTCGCGGGACTTTCACTAACCCCGGGTCAGCCGATGAGGCGGCCTTTGCCTTCGGACTTGGCCTGCGCCACGCGCTGCCGGGCGAGGGCCATCAGGCTGTCGCTGCCCGCCTGGAAGCGGTCGATGACCTCGCCCGAGCGCGAGCCCTCGTACACCGAGAATTCGCTCGTAATCTGCGACGAGTTGCCGACCTGGCTGAACGGATCGGCCACCGACGACGGCATGCCGTGGGCCGGCGTTTCTTTGTGGCGCTGCATGCCGGGGGCGGTTTCGACGTCGCCCTCGGGGATGTTCACTTCGGTGAGCGTGGCCACGCCGATCGACAGCGTGACGGGGATCTGCACGTCGTCGAAGCCGAACGCGGTATCGGTGATCAGGCGCAGCAGACGTTGGCCGAGTTCTTCAGCACCGGCCTTGGTGACCTCGGGCGTGAGCAGCGCAAACTCGCCGCCGCTGGTGCGCGCCAGGATGTCTTCACGACGCACACGACGCGCCAGACGCTTGCCCAGCTGCGCGAGGATGGCGTCGCCGGCGAGGTGGCCGAACTCTTCGTTGATGCGGGCGAAGTCGTCGACGTCGAACACGAGCACCGAGAGCGGCCGCGCATACCGCGCCGAACGGCTCACCTCGCGCACGAGGTGCTCCTTCAACGAGCGCGCGTTGTAGCAGCGGGTCAGGCCATCGATGGTGGTGAGGCGATGGATCTCCTCGTAGTAGGCGCCCTCGATGTTGTCGGTCGAGAGGTACTTGAGGATGGTGCGGCCAACCTTGATGAGGTCGCCGTGGGCGAGCTGACGTTCCTGAATGGGTTCGTCGTTGACGTAGGTGCCGTTGGTGCTGCCCAGGTCGGCCAGCAACACGCCACTTTCGGTGAGCACAATGCGCGCGTGACGACGTGAAACGCTCTCGTGGTCGATCTGCAGCTGCGCCTGTGACGAGCGGCCAATGATCATTTCACCGGCCTTGAGCGGGTGCTTGGCACCCAGCTGCTGGCCATAGATGACAACCAGGCAAGCGTCGGCTTTGGGACGACGGTCGCCGATCTTGCTGATCACGGTGACCACGGTTTTGCGTCGAAGGTTCACCCAGCCGTCTCCGCTTTCGGTCCTGCCGCGTGACCATGCGCCCTCGTCGAGGGAACCTCCCGATGGGGAGGACGGCAGCTGCACGTTTCTCGTCGTCCGTGTCGGCCCAACAAAACCCCCACGACTCAAGCCCAACGCCCTCGTGACGATGGTCACGGTAGCACGGGAATCCGCAGAGGAAAGCCCGTTGGCGCGACATTGTGAAGAAGTTTCAGTGCACTGGAGCACATCGAGCCAGTGCACCGGCACACTTGCACTTCTTCGGCGCCAAGCAGTCAAGACGTGTCGCTACACGCCCGGCGGTACCGGCAGGCCGGCACCATCCAGCTCACCGCGCGACTGCAGCGCAAACCCGATCATCTTGTAGAGCAGGCGCGCGCCGACGTTGGCGTCCCAGCTGTCGCCCATGGCTTCGACGTCGAGACCTTCGAGCGGCGGCGGAGCGACTTCGACGAGGTCGAGGCCGACGATGCGCTTGCCTGAGGCCACCACCGCTTGCATCACCGCGATGATCTCGTCGAACGACAACCCACCGGGCACGGGCGTTCCTGTCGACGGGCACAGCGCTGGGTCGAGGCCGTCGATGTCGAACGACAGGTAGACGTTGTGCGGCAGGGTCGAGACGATCTTTGTGGCCAGCTCGAGGAAGCCCCCGTTCAACCGCGCCCGACGCAGCTGCGCGTCGAAGTAGGTGGTGACGCGCTCGGGCTGGGTTTTGACGACGTTGAGTTCGCCGTCGGAGAAGTCGCGGATCCCGATCTGCGTGAGCTTCACCGTGGGGGCCGCGTCGAGCACGTTTTTCATGATGCTCGCGTGCGACCACTGAAAGCCCTCGTAGGCGTCGCGCAGGTCGCAGTGGGCGTCGAGGTGCAACACGCCCAGTGGCGCATCACCCAGGTGCTCAGCACACGCGACGATCGCGCCAAACGGTACGGAGTGATCACCGCCCAGCACGACGGGGAGCTTGCCCGCCGCCAGCAGCGACGACACGCGCTTTTTGACGTGGGCGTTGACCGCAGCACCGGCGTCGTTGACGTCGGTGATGTCGTTGGCGTCGCCGTCTTCGCCTTCTTCGAGTGCCGCGATCACGCGCATGGCTGCCTCGCGCGCCTCGCCGTTGCGCAGGCGAATCCACTCGGGGGCCTGCTCCATCGCGATGCCGCGCGTGTACGGGCGACCCACGTCGGCGTCGAACAGGTCGACCTGCATGCTGGCCATACGCACCGCCGCCGGCCCGCGGCACGTGCCCGAGCGGTAGCTGACGGTGGCTTCAAACGGCACCGGCACGACGACGACGGCGGCTTCTTCAGCGGTGTGCGGCAGACCAAAGAGGCCGGCGCTTTTGTGGGCAGGACCATCGGGATCGAATGTGAACGTCATCGGCGTACTCGCGGGCAAGGGAGGTGGAAACGGCGCAGGGGCTGCGACGTGGCAGTTACTTCGTCGACGTGGGCGACGTCGCCGGCGGCATGCGGTGGCACTTGATGCACTCGCTCTTGGGCGGGTGGTTCTTTGGCAGGCAGCGGCTCTGACCGCAGGCGTGCACACGCGGGTCGTCGCCGGGCGAACCGTGGCAGCTCTGGCACGTGGTGTTCACGCGCTTCTCGACGGCCTTCTGGTCGAACTCTTTGGCGAGTGCGACGTCGACGTCGGGCTCGCCGACAAAGCCCACGAGCTGCCCCTTGGGGTTGATCTTCAGCTTGTGCTGCTCGGTGGCTGGCATGAGCGGCGGGCGCCCCTGCTGGCCAAGCACGAAGAACGTGCCGAGCACGCCGCCGACGACGACAACGAACAGGGCGGTGCGCAGCGTGGTCGACTTGGCAGCGGGCGCGGGAAGGTCAGCAGAGTCGCTCATGCGCCAACGTCTGCCGATGTCGTTGCGCGTCGGCAACTACCACGGCCTGCCCAGCTGCGGCGCGCCTGACGAGGCGACGGCCACTGCCGTTCCGTCGTCGTTGATGACCACCGTGCCCGCGATCCAGCTTTCGCCAGCGGCCGGTTGCAGCGTGATTGGTCCAAACGCCCCCAGATGTTGGCCGCGGTGGCTCACGCGCACGATCGCGTTCAACGGCGTGGAGGCCACAACCGGTACCACCGCGACGTCGACGATCCCGGTGCCGGTGACCAGCTCAACACGGTCAATGGTGCGCGACGCGAGCTCGCCCGAAACGTCGCCCTCGACGATCTGCTGCGACGTGCCAGTGAGACGACGCGTACTCACGCGCGCACCACCCACAGAACCGTCGACGGTGTCGGCGACGAGCAGAAACTCCAGGACGTCGTTGCTGCCGGTGCTGCCGTCGCTGCCGTCATCACCCTCGACCAGCAGCGAGCACCGGCGAGACACGCTGTCCACCGTGCCGCGCACATCGATGCTCTGCGGCCCATACACCAGCAGCACTTCGGCGGCGTTCTGCGTGCCGTCAGAGGCCATCGCCTGCACGGGCAGGGCGGGCCCCACAGCGGGGATGACCTCGACCGTCGCATCGCTGACATCGCCGGGCACCGAGACCACCGCCGTTGGGTTGCGAACGACGTCGATGGGCGCGTTTGCCGCGAGGTCGATGGCGATGTCGAGCGCGCCGATGTCGGGCGCAAGTGCCGGCCCCGAAAACGTCACCGCGAGGTCGGTGCTGTTCAGGTGAAACACAAGCCCGAAGGTCGGGCCGAGTGCTGGCAGCCCTGCAAAGCGAACCGCCACCGGCGCAAAGTCTTCTGCGGTGTTCTCGACGACGATCTCTTGCGTCGGAAACGGCACGCACGGTTCGCCCGGCTGTTCCTCGCTGCGTTCGACGCGCACGGTGCTGGTGCCGACGAGAAACCGGGCTTCGAGCTCAACGGCAAACCCGTCATCGACCGTTGTCGACGACAGCAGCGTGAGTGGTGCGACGCACGCGCCCTGGCCGCAGACGTCGCCGAGCTCGCAGTCGTCGAGGCTTGCGCACTCCGAGCAGGCCGCGAAGTGCGAGGCCAGAAATGCCAGCAGCATTGCCACAAGCGCACGCATCAGCACGTCCCCGCGTAGGTGATGACGACGTCGCTGCCGGTGGGGGCGTCGTCGTCGAGCACCACGGCGTTGCGCGCCGCATCCCACGTCCACGCGGTGGTGGTCGTGCCGTCGATGGTGACGGTGATCGAGGTTTCATCGGTGGTGGTGGAGAGCACAAAGGTCCGCGCCAACGAGAAGGTGTCGATGCCGAAGGCGGCCAGCTGTGGGCCCCAATCAGGCGCGTTGATGTCGATGGTGCTGCCGTTGAATTCGTTGACGAGCGCCTCGTAGCGCAACGATCCCGGCGACAGCACGCCGCTGACGAGGATCGGGGTGTTCGCCAGATTGCCGGCCTTCAGACTGCGCAGGATGGCGCCGTACTCGGCGGGGGTTCGCATCAACGCCGGCGGGACCAGCAAAGGATCGCCGCCGTTGTCTTCCTCGTCGGTGACAAACACCACCGACAGCGCCGCGTTGCTGCGCACGAAGCCCACGTTTCGCGACGGATCGAGCGCCATCCGCATCGCCTCCAACCCAAGCTCGATCCCTGAACCGAAGGTGCCAACGAGCACATTCGCCGAGAATTGCTCGGCGAGGCTGAACGTCGACGGGGTGAGCACGGGGAACGCCCCGACAAGCGACCCAAGGGCGCCATCCAGCGAGAGCACATCGGTGGTCGTGACACCGACGCGGAAGTCCTGGGTACCGCTTGCGAGCGCATCGGCGAAGAACGCCGTGAAGTTGTCGGCGAGCTGCTCCTGGTCGTCTTGCATCGAGCCCGAGTTGTCGACGACGAACAAGATGTCGACGGCTCTCACAGTTTCTGTTGCGGTGAAGCGTTCCTCGATCGGTGCTGCTGTGGTGGTGACTTCGAGTTCAAGGTCGAGCGCGACGGCGATGCCCGACGACGTCACGATCTGAGCGACCGCCGTATGCGTGCCGAGGGGCGCTTGCCCCGCGTGGGCTGTCACCGTCAGCAGCGATGTGGCCCCTGGTCGGATGGAGAGCGGCAGTGCTGCGCTCGCGACTGAGAACAACGGGTCTGCAACGGCAATGCTTGTCACCGTCACGTCGGTGCCGCCGTCGTTGATCAGCGCTGCCGTCTTCACCTCGTCGCCACAGGCCGCGGGCCGCGGACCAAACGCAAGGGCTGCAGGCGCGACGGTCAGCGACGTACGCACGACGCTCGCGCTCGCACTCACAAACAGCGGTGCTTCGACGTCGACGAAGCGCAACGCGACCATGGCCGAAGGCACGCCCTCGCGCACGGCGTTGAAGCCAAAGGCAACCTCGCCCACTCCGCCGGGGGCGAGCAGCTGCAGGTCGATCGGCAGCGCTGTGAACTGGGCGTCGAATGCGAAGCCAGCGCTGCCCTCGACGAGGGATTCGAGTTCGCACGGCGCGTCGCCAATGTTCTGGATGGCGACACTGCCCGTGGTGCCAGCACCGACCTGCACCGAGCCAAGCTGCGCATGCGGCACGAGGGCGACCGGTGCGCAACCATGGGTGCCGGCGAGCAGCGCGAGGTTGGCGACGACGTCGGCAACGCCGCTGCCCTCGACGACGAGCTGCGCCTCAGCACCGCCGTTGGCGCTTGCTGCACTGGTGGCCGTGGCACGCACCACGAACTGCAGCGCTTCGCCTGGCGCGAGCGTGTGTGGCAGAGCAGGAGCCCCGACGACCGAGAAGGCCGCGTCCGTCGTTTGCAGACGCTCGACGTCGACAGGGGCCGAACCGATCGATCGCACGACCACCGTGCTGTCGCGGGTGCCACCATCGACGAGGCGGCCAAAGTGGACCGCGCCGGGGACGACCTGCAGACCCGGTCCGTCGACGCTGCCGCTGATCGGGATGAACACAAACGGGCTGCGGGTGTCGCTGGAGGCGAGGTTGAGTTGGGTGGCGACCGCAGCACGACCCTGCAGCGGCACAAACGTGACGTCGACGTCGAAGCCCTCGCCTGCCGCGAGCAGCACCGGCAAGGCAACCGACGCCTGCATCGACAGCTCGTCGCCCACACCGCTGCCGAGTGCTGCCTCGGTGACGTTGAGGAGCCCCGTGCCCGCGTTGCTCACGTGCACCGTGGTGGTCGCGACGTCGCCGATGTCGACAGCACCAAAGTCGATCTGGCGCGGGGACGCTTCGATGCGTGGGGCGCTGACGACGCCGCTGAGCGCAAGCCCCGGGCCGCAGCCCGGGCCGCAGACCTCGGCGACCAACTGGGCCGACGCGGGGCCCGCCTGGGTGGGCCTGAAGGCAACGGTCAGGGTGGCGCGGTCGCCGCTGCCGAGCACCAACGGCACCGTTCGCGTGCCAGCACTGCCGACGAAAAACGCGCCGTCGCCGACCACCGATGCTGTGGTGGTGATGCGTTCGCCGCCGGTGTTTTCAACCGTGACACTGGCGGTGCGGACGTCGCCGGCGAGCACGTCGCCGAAGTCGAGCGCGGCAGGTGTGAACGCGATCGTGGCGGGTGTTGCCGTGGCCGACAGGGTGCTTTCGCTGATCACCGGCTCGCCGGTGGTGGTCGAAATGCGCACCCGGCCGGTGGCTTCACCAACGTCTGCGGGGGCAAACGCGACCTCGAGCGTGCAAGTGCCGCCAGGCCCCACAGCGACGTCGCAGCCCGAGCGCCAGGCGAAGCCCACACCCTCGACGGCGGGCGGCGACAACGGCACCCACGCCGCGTTGCCGACGTTCAAGACGACCAGCGACCGCACATTGACGGCGCCGACGGGGACGCTGCCAAACGCGATGCTGGCTGGCGACAGCGACAACACCACCGTTTGCGCCGTGACGGGCTCGCCGTCGTCACAGGCCGTGAGGAGCAGCAGAAGTGCCAGGACGAGTCGAAGCCACATGGGATCGACGCTAGCCCGAAGGGCATGCCTGGCGAGTTTCTGACGCACGCAGATCAGTGCGTTGCAGCACCTCGGTCACGGTGGTGTCAGTCGTTGTGTCCGCCCGCGGACGCGTCACCCGACCGCAGCACACCGATGCTCACCACTTCCGCCTTGCGAAGTCTGTCTCCGTCGTGCTCTTGTCCGGCCCGACGACGTCAAACCCCGGTTGTTGCGAGGAGCGAATGGAAGAGGTCGAAATCATTGGCACCTTCGACAGCGAACAGACTGCTCGTGGTGTTGCGAAGGCGCTGAACGCCTATTTCACATGGCTGATGGAAGGCGACCGCGACGAAGACGTCCCGGCGTTCTTCGAAGACTTTGGTGTGACCACCGAGGACTACATCATCGACGAGGGTGACATCGATTGGCCAGAGGCGCCGCGTGCTCGCGTGCGCAGCCTGAAGGTCAACATCACTGTCGAAACCAGCCAAACCCTCGACGTCATTCAGGAGCTTCTCGAAGCCCTGGGTGCCTTCGATGTGGTGCAGGCTGGCGACGAAGACGAAGAAGACGAATGAGCTGGTGCCGGCGCTTGCGGCCCAACCCGCCTGGGTGTCGCCGAGGCGATTCCCTTCAGCGGCGGGAAGCTTCCCGGTGACCGGTTCGCGGGTGGCGATGCCTGCACCGTCAAAACCTTCGTCTCATGCGGCGTCCGGACTTGTGGCCGGACGCTTTTCGGCCCATCTAGCGCCACCATCCTGACCAGACCGGTCGGGCCACCCAGCGGGTGGATTGAGCCTCGACGAGAAACCCGCCTGGGGTTTGTCGCCGAGGGGACCCTGAGGACCACCATGCGCCGCATCCAACAGTCCGTTTTGTGCCTCGCCGTCGCTGCCACCGCTGCTTGTCCGGCCGAAAAGCCCGCGACACCGCCGGCGCCCACGCCCGAGCCCGCGAAGCCTGCCGTTGACGCAGCGCCCGCCACCCCGGCGAAGGCCACGAACCCGCTGTGCCTCAGCCCCGCGGCGGCCACGCCGGAAGAGACCATCGAGATCGCCGGCAAGAAATTCATTCGCAAGGGCACCACGCTCTCGCTCGAAGGCTCCGACGCCGACGACGAATTCGTGATCGGCCAGGTCTCGGATGTGAAGGATCATACGCCCGAAAACGCCGCCAACCTCAAGGCCGCGTTCGAGTGGATGAAGGCCGAGAAGGTCGACGCCATCGCGGTCACTGGCGACCTCGGCGAAAGTGCCGACAGCATCCGGCGCGTGCTTGACGACGCTGCCGCCGTTGGCGTGCCGGTGTTCGCCATCGTGGGCAACCGCGAGTGCGCTTCGCACTTCGACGAGGGCATGAAGGCCGCACAGGCGAAGTCGAAGAACATCATCAACTTGAACCACATCCGCGTGGTCAACTTCGACGACGTCAGCTTCGTCTCGCTCCCCGGCTACTACAACAAGAGCTACATCCACTGCGCCGAAGGCTGCGAGTACAGCGTCGACGACGTGAAGGCACTGCCTGAGCTCGCCAAGGCTGCCACCGCGCCGAACAAGGTGCTCATCTCGCACGGTCCGCCGCAGCAGGCCGGTGCCACCGCCATCGACCGCATTCACGAAGGCGCCAACGTCGGCGACCCGAAGCTGGCCGAGGTCATGAAGGCCGGCACGTTCCCGTTCGGCATGTTCGGCAACATCCAGGAGGCCGGTGGCCACGCCACGAACCTCGCTGGTGATGTGAGCGTTGCCCCCGAAACCTACGCCGACGCCCTGTACCTCAACCCGGGCCCGATCGACTCGGTTCGCTGGGTCATGCTCGACGGCAGCGAGTCGATCGGTATGGCGGGCATTGTCCACTTCAAGGGCAAGCAGGCGCAGTACAAGATCAAGCGCTTGAAGGCCGGCGACACCAAGGTTGAAGCGCCGAAGTGAAACGGGTGGTGCGGTTCCTGGGTGCAGCGGCTGCCCTCGTGGCGGCCAATGCCCTCGCCGTGCCGCAGCAAGACGACGACCTCGGGAGTCAGCCGATCACCGAGCCGTCCGACGCCGATCTGGGCGTTGTTTCTGATGAACCTGTCGACGACGCCGTGGCTCCCGGGCCGCAGCGTCGTCGTCGCGTTGAAGGCACCGCACCGTCAGCGCTCGCGCCGTCGTCGTCGGCACCCGCTGCTGCTCCGCAGTCGTCGGCCACCGCACCACGCGTGGCGAAAGATGCGCCGGCGGGCACCCAGCTGCTCGCCGCATTGCACGACCTCGACGACGGCGACCCGCGCGCGCAGCTCGCACGACTCGAAGCCGCTGCTGCCCTCGCGGTGAACGACGCCGACCCATCGCTGCGCCCGCTGCAACGCCTGGTGAAAGCGCGCATCGCGTTGTTGAGCGGCCGCCTCGACGACGCCGACAGTGCCGCACAAGACGTGATCGCCCAGCTTGATGCGTTGGCCAGCGGCGATGCCCAGCAGCTTCGCCATCTGCGTGAAGGGGCGCGGTTTCTGCGTGCCAGCGTCGTTGATGCCCGAGCCCGTGCCACGTTGTTTGGCCCCGTGTGTGGGCGCGCCACGGGCATCAAGCGCCTCGTGCGCGACGAAGCCGACGAACGGCAGGTGCTGCTCGAGTCGGTGTCTGTGCACTACCTCGACGCCACCCGTGGTGCCGACCGCTTCTGGGCCCGCCGTGCAGCGTTCGCCACCGCGCGCTTGTACGAGGCGGTGGTTCGGCTGGCGTTTACGGCACCCGATTTTCGCAGCGTCACGTTGCCCGCGCCGTTTGCGCTCGACGTCGTCGGCACCGCGGCCATTGTTGATCCGTTGCTGCGCACGTGGCTCGGGGAAATCCGGCGTGTGTACGGCGAGGTGATGACGTCGATCGATGCACGCGCCCCCGACGCCGACCTCGCCGATCGCGCGCGCTTGCAGGCGGCCGAGTTGGGGCGCCTCGAGGCCACGCTGGGCACCGAGAAGGTCGAGAACCCCTGGCGTGCCGACCACCACCCCGGCCTTTTGCGCATCGGGACCCGCGCTGCGCGCGTCAACGACGCCAAACACTTCACGCCCGTCG
>JBIKRQ010000547.1:0-3728 GCA_044349155.1 Myxococcota bacterium | reverse complement strand
GCAATGGCGGCTGTTGGCCCACGGTGTTTGAGCGCGGCATCTTGCGCGCTGTTTTCGGGTCCGCTCGTTGGCTTTTTTCGCTCCCGGCATTCGTGCTCGAAGCGTTTCTCGTCCCTCACGCCCTGGAACACACTCGCCGCTGGCGACGTTTTCAATTCGTGAAAACGGCGTTGGCTGCACGTCCACAGAAACGCGAACACACCATGTCCGAAAACAAGCTCTACGTCGGCAACCTCTCCTTCCAGACCAGCGATGACCAGCTGGTTCAGCTCTTCAGCGAGTTCGGCACCGTGGGTCGCGCCACCGTTGCCACCGACCGTGAGACGGGCCGTTCGCGCGGCTTCGGCTTCGTCGAGATGGGTTCCGCAGAAGCGGCCACGGCCGCGATCAGCGCCCTCGACGGCCAGATGTTCGAAGGCCGCACCCTCACCGTGAACGTGGCCAAGCCCCGTGAAGGTGGCGGCGGCGGTGGTGGCGGCGGCGGTCGTCGTGGCGGCTTCGGCGGCGGCGGCGGTGGCGGCGGCTACGGTGGTGGCGGCGGCGGCCGCAACGGTGGCGGCGGCGGCGGCCGTTGGTGAACTCGGCAGCTCGCAGCTTCGCGCTGTGAACGCCTTGTGAACGAAAAGACCCACCGGCAACGGTGGGTCTTTTCTTTGGCAGCCACCCTGCTTCGCAGGGATGGCTGCCAAAGAAGCACTCTGCGGGCGCCCTTCTTCCGCCTCGCTCCGAGTCAAGACGCACTCAGCGAAAGCGCGCAAACAACGCACCACAGCGCTCCGCCGCGCCCGCAGGAGCGCGACCCGATGTGGGCTGCTCAAACCCCACACAGCGCCAAGGGCGGGTCGACGTCTCCGAGGACAAGCGGCGCAACCACCCGAAATGTCAAAGCAAAAGCGCGAGGGGGTCCTGGGGGCCGCCGCGCAATGCGGCCCCCAGGTCGCGCCGAAGGCGTAGTCCAAAGCGAGGACGCACTGATCGCCGACAGCGCCGTTTCCACGACAGCGTCAAGCAAGCACGAGCAGCGAGCACGAGCAACGAGCACGAGCACGAGCACGAGCACGAGCACGAGCACGAGCACGAGCACGAGCACGAGCACGAGCCGAGCACGAGCGAGCAACTCAGGCGTCGAAGCGCACACCCTGGGCGAGAGGCAAGCTGTCGCCATAGTTCACAGCAGACGTTTGCCGCCGCATGTACTGCTTCCAACTGTCAGAACCCGACTCACGCCCACCGCCAGTGTGCTTCTCACCCCCAAAAGCACCACCGATCTCAGCCCCCGACGTCCCGGTGTTGACGTTGCACAGGCCGCAATCGCTGCCGTCGACAAAGCGTTCAGCGGCACGCAGATCGCACGTGAAGATCGCCGAACTCAAGCCGTGATCGCTGGCGTTGTTGACGGCGATGGCGTCGTCGACGTCGTCGATTTCGATCACGTGCAACAGCGGTCCGAACAACTCCTCGCGCACCATGGGTGACGTGCGTGGTGAGCGAACAACGGCAGGCTGCACATACGCGCCACCGGCAACGCCGTCGACGACACCGCCGCACAGCACCTCGCCACCGCAGCTGCGCACGCGTTCAAGGGCTCCAGCAAACCGATCGCGCGCCTCGGTGTCGATCAACGGGCCCACCAGCGTGGCGTCGTCGAAGGGATTGCCGATGCGCAACGAGGTGGTCGCTCGCACCACGCGCTCGGTGAACGCCGCCGCGATCCCGCGCTGCACGAGCAACCGCCGTGTCGACGTGCACCGCTGCCCCGCCGTGCCAAACGCGCCAAACACCACCGCGCGCACAGCGAGGTCGAGGTCGGCGTCGTTGAGCACCACCAGCGCGTTGTTGCCGCCGAGTTCAAGCAACGTGCGACGCCCGATCGTGTGCGCCACCGTCGACGCCACCGCCTGCCCCATGCGCGTGCTGCCCGTGGCCGACACGAGCGCAAAGCGCGCATCGGCCACCAGCTGAGCGGCGCCGGCGTCGTCGACGAGGACGAGCTGCGAGGCGTCGACGATGTTGAAACGCGCGAACACGTCAGCAGCGATCGCGTGCACGGCGAGGGCCGTGAGTGGTGCTTTCAGCGACGGCTTCCACACGATCGGATCGCCGCACACGATGGCCAACGCGGCGTTCCAGCCCCACACCGCCGCGGGGAAGTTGAACGCGGTGATGCACAGCACCGGGCCCAGCGGGTGCCAGCGTTCGTTGAGGCGGTGCAACGGCCGCTCCGACGACAACGTCTGCCCACCAATGCTGCGCGACAGGCCGCAGGCGTAGTCGCACACGTCGACGATCTCCTGGATTTCGCCTTCTGCTTCGCTGCGAATCTTGCCCACCTCGAGGGTGATCAAGCGACCGAGTTCGGTCTTCTTGCGCGCAATCGCCTCGCCCAACGCACGCACCACCTGACCGCGCACGGGCATGGGCATCGCCTTCAACGTCGACGACGCTGCAGCCGCGCGCGCCGCCACTTCGTCGAGCAGCTCGGGCGTCAAACGCACCCGGCCGAGCGACGCACCATCGATCGGACTGCGGAGCGCGTGCCCCGTGTGCTCGTCGAGCTCTTCGTCAAGAACATGGGCGAGATCGAGGGCAGACAACACGAGGCGAGGATCTGAAGCAGACATCCATCGCGATTGGGGTTTTCTTCGCGCGTCGGCAATGGGAAGTGCTCGCACATGTCCTCGTCACCGTCGACCTCGCCCTCGTTTCTCCCCCGCCTGGGATCGCCCGGCTACTACGCGCTGCTCGCGTTTGTGGCGATCTTCATCCTTGGCCCCCTCGGCGGCGTCACCGCTGCGTACATGAACTTCTCGCTGGGGTTCTTCATCGGCGGCCAGGTGCTCGCGGGCATCCTCGGCTCCGTCGTCACGCTGGGCTACGGGCCCGAGGGCAAGCACGGCGCGAACTACATGCAAACGATGGCCGCGTCGGTGTCGGGCATGGCCGCGATGGGCGTGTTGATTCAGGCGATGGTGTGGCTGGGCATGGAGCAGCCGCCCACGTTGCACCTCATCGGGTTCTTCTTGTGCATCGGCATGTTCGGCGTGGGCGTGGGCATGCTGTACACGCCGATCCTCGTCGACAAACTGCAGCTCGTGTACCCGTCGGGTCTCGCGGTCGCGAACATCCTGCGCGCCCTGACCGACAAAGAAATCCTCAAGAAGAGCGTTGGCAAACTGGTGGGCGGCATCGGCGGCGGCATCGCCCTGTCGAAGGTTGTCGAGCTCTCTGCTGAGGCGTGGGGCCACATGCAGGAGAAGGCCAGCAAGGCCGGCGAGCAGATTGCGTTCGCCACGCGCGGGCCGATGGAAATGGTGACGACGTTCTCGGCGGCCACGTTCGGCGGCGGCATGATCGTCGGCGCGCGCATTTCGGCGTCGGCGATTCTCGTCGGCGGCATCGGCGTGTGGGCAACCCCGTGGCTGCGACTCAACGGCTATCTCGGCGAGCACGATCCGTTTCGCAAGATCGGCTTCATCTTCGCCCTGGGCACCATCCTGGGTGCAGCGATCATCGACATGAGCCTGCTCGCCGTCGACGCCGTCAAGCGCGTGAAGGCGGCGAGCACAGACAGCACGCCCACCGATCGCAGCACGCCGGTGAAGCCGCTGATCGCCTGGGTGGTCTTTTGGGGCATCGCCCTCACCGTCGTCGCCAATCAGGTGTTGAACATGCCCGTGCAGTGGGTGGTGTTCGCGATCGCGATGGCCTTCGTGTTCTTGATGATCAAC
>JBIKRQ010000160.1:0-13769 GCA_044349155.1 Myxococcota bacterium | reverse complement strand
ACCGTGCTCGTTCAGGGAGCGACGACGCGGCCAATCTGCAGCAGGCGGCTGGTGCCGTTGTCGTCGAGCACGACGAGCACGTCGCTGCCGAGGTTGGCGACGAAGTCGACGCGCGCGCAGGCCTCGAGGGTCAAGATGTCTTCGCTGGTGTTGCCAACGAGCGCGCCTTGATCGTCGCGCGTGGGCGTGGCGGCGACGAGGCGGGTCTGGGCGGTGAAGTCGGCAGTGCCTTCGACGACGACGAGGCTGTCGCCCAGGGTGGCCACACCGTGCACCGACGGGAAGCTCGCAAATGGGGTCGCGGGCAGCGCCGGTGTGGTCGCGGGGACTGCAAACGCGCCCACGATCGCGGCGTTGTCGACGACGTAGAAGTCGCCGGCGCTGCCGTAGCTGCCGAGGAACGTGAACGACGCACCAACGGCAAGTCGTTCGCTGAAGCCGGGGAGCGCAACAACGTTGATTGCTTCGGGCGTGCTGAGGTCGTCGAGGCCGAAGATGCCGAAGATGCCGTTGCCGCTCAACGCGCCAAGGCCGCCGCCGTTGACGAGGACGCGCTCGCCCAACAGCGCCGCGCTGTATACGTTGGGTGCCGTCACGTTGATGCTGGTGCGCGCCGTGCGGTCGTACACGACGACGGAGCCGTCGCAGAGGAAGTTTTCGCAGGCGACGCTGCTCGTGAAGCCTGCCACCAACGTCGACGGCGTGGCGATGAAGAACGGGCTGACGAAGTTGGTGGCGTTGTCAAAGCCCACCGGCGCGAGTGCTGGCTGCACGGCATCACTGACGCTGAGGGTGGGCCAGAAGCCGTAATCGTCGACGGTGAGGTCGTGGTGCAGGGCCAACACGCTGGTGCCTGCTTCGGTCGTCACCGTGGTCAGGCCGGCCCAGTTGCCAGGCGCGTCGGGGGCGGCAGCGCTGGCTTTGACCTCGAAGCCAGCACCGAGGAGGGCTGTGCCGAGCACGTCGTCGCCAGCGGGGCATGCTTCGCCTTCGCCCTCTCCTTCGCCTTCACCCTCTCCTTCGCCTTCGCCCTCTCCTTCGCCTTCACCTTCGGCGGTGCTGTCGTCGCAGCCGACGACCAACGACGACGCAGCAGCCACAGCGAGGGCGGCCACGGACAACGAATTCTTCAACAGTGCAGCACGCATCAGACAAGCTCCCAGGACAGACGCCGGGAGCTCCGACGCTGCGGGGTGCAGCAACGGATCACAGGCGACAGGCCGTTCTCGCGGCTGTCGCAACTCCCCGCAGGGTCGGTCTCCTGGCTTGCAGCAGTGGCGTCACCTTCCCGGAGTCAAGCTCCAGTGGTTGTCGACGCAACCTGACCCGTGTGGGTCTGCTGCCTACAGTGGCGGAACCGCGCTGGAATCTGACCAGCTTCCCCGATCGGCCCCCTGTGGGACCGATCACCCTGCGTGCGTATCAATTGTGCTGCTACCAAAGACGACACACCCCGTGCCGTCAACGGCATGCGTGGTCAGTCGAGCGCTCAGTTGCTGGTGGCGCTGGCCAGTGCGGCGGCCGTCTCGTCGAGGCGCTGTGGGCCCTGCGTTGTCGACAACGCGTTGAGCCCGCCCGCACGAAACACCGTGGTCGATGTCAGCGTGGCGGTGTCGAGTGCCTGCGGCAGGCGCAGCGTGGTGGTGGCGGCGCTGTAGACGTCGACGATGCGGCCGTTGTGCAGCAGCCGCGCGCGCAAGGTCGCCGCTGCCATTGGCCACCAGCACGCTGCGATCGCCCGCGGCGGGCAGGTTGTCGACGAGAAACGACCCGGTGGGGGCAGCAGGCATCGCCCCGAGGTCTTGTTGCGTGGGCAGCTTGTCGCCGCGAAACAGCACGCGCGCATGGGTGCTGTCGTCGTCGCTGAGGGCGGTGACGACGACGACACGCGGCGCCAACGACAACGCGGCCGTCGCCGATTGCACCTTGAACGATTCGGCGAGCGGCGCGCCTTCGAAGTTCACGAGCCCCGTGAGCACCGAGACGCCCGCGGGCACCAGCTGGTTGGGCAGGCGGTAGCCCGCGACCAGCAGGGCCTGCTCGACGTCGCCAGGCAGCTCGACCACCACGCTGCTGCGCTCTTGCGGCGACACCGACGGTGACACCGCGAGCACCGCACCGCCGTCGAAGTCGGCCACACCTTCGGTGGTGTCGCCGTCGTTGTCGCGGTCGGCGCTGTCAGGCACCAGCGGCAGGTTGGTGGCGTTGAACGCGACGAGTTCGACGTCGAGGGTTTCGCTTTCGGTGAGCAGCGACAGCACCAGGTCTTGCAGGCTGCCGCCCAGCGCGAGGCTGGTGAGCGTGCCTTGATCGCGGCGACCTTCGAGGGCGAGGGCAAACGTGCCACCCGGAACCACGACGACGTCGCTGTTGGCGCGCACGACCTGGGCCCCCACGAGCGGCAGGCTTGCCTCAAGGCTCATCGCCGACGACACGGTGACCGGTAACGCACCAATCACGGGCAAGGTGAGCTGCCCAGCCACGTTGTCGCCGAACAAACGCGGCAGCGTGACGTCGTTGATCGACGACACGGCGGGGACAGCGAGGCCGAGGCCCACATCGCCCAGCTCGTCGCCCGTCGACGTGATCGTGAGCCGCGCCGGGGCTGCCGACGTCGACACTGTCGTGGTGGCGGGGAGCATCAAGCGCCACGCAGTCCCGGCCAGAACCTCGTCAGCGTCGAACACAAGCGCGACGCCGCGGCCGTCATCACCCGTGCACACCACGGTGACGACGTCGTCGGCCGCGAAGCGCACGGTGCCCAGCGCATCGGTGGTGGCCGTGGTTTGCGTGCCATCGCCGTGTCCAACATCGACGGCGGCATCAGCGACTGGCGCGCCGTTGTCGTCGACCAGCAACACGAGCACGTCGTCGAGGCTGGCGGCCGGCACTACCGACACGAGGATGCGCGCAAACACGCCGTTGATGCTGGTGCTGCCTTCGGCATTGGCCGTAAGGCGAAACGTGACGCCGTCGACGTCGACACCAACGATGGCGCTCTCGTTGCTCGAGGCCTCGACGGGCGCATACACCGGGGCTTGTTCCCTGAAGCCCTGGCTCGTGAACGTCTCGACTTCGCCCACCACGAGCACGCGCTGACAGCCCTCGCACACGCCCGCGTCGTCGCCGACGATCACTTCGTCGGGCGTGCCCGGCGCGGTCACGACGCAGCGGGTGTTGACGCAGGCTTTGTCGGCGCTGCAGTCGGCACTCGTGCGGCAGGCCGGTGAGGCGACACAGCGGCCACCGACGCACTCATCGCTGGCGTCGACGCAGTCGTCGTCGCCGAAGCAGCCCTCGACGGGGCGGCAGTGGTTGTCGAGGCACAACGCCGACAGCCCGCAGGCGGCGTCGTTGTTGCACGTGGGGCGCTCCACGCAGCGCACGGGTTCGACCTCGGTGTCGCAGCGCAGGTTCGCGTCGAAGCAGTCGGGGTCGGTGGCACACGCCGTGTAGCCTTCGCAGCGGCCGGCGTTGCACAAGACGGTGTCGCCTTCGCAGTCGTCGTCGACAGCGCACGCGGGTTCAACGCAGATGTTGCCTTCGCACACGCCGCCGCCAAAGCACGTGGCGTCGTTCAAGCAGCGTTGCAGGCAGCGACCATCAACGCAGGTGTTGAGCGAGATGCCGCCGACAGCAATTCCGCAGTCGTCGTCGCCAAGGCACGGGTCGCGGCACACGTTGTCGAGGCACAGCTGGCCATCGTTGCAGTTGTCGTCGGCGACGCAGACCTCGGGGGTAGCGCACAGGCCGTCAACACAAATGCGCGCGCCACACTGTTGGTCGAACGCGCACTCGGCGAAGCCGCACACGCCCTCGACGCAGGCGCGGCCTGAGGTGTCGCCGTTGAGGGGGCAGTCTTCAGCGTCGACACACGGTGGGTCGGGCGGCACCGGTGGTGCAGGCGGGTCGTCGCACAGGCCCTCGTCGTTGCACTCCAGCCCAGCAGCGCACGGTCCGCGGTCGCAGCGCGAACCTCGCCCGCCCAACGGCGAGCACGCGCCCAGAGCCACAACGACGACGAGAGCAGCAACAGCAACAACGCGATTCATGGCAGCACCGCCGGCACAGAAATGAGCAACGACACGGGCTCGCTCGAGCTCAACGCTTTCGCGGCGTGCGCAAGCTGGGCAGACACGTCGACCTGGGCGCGGGCTGCTGCACCATCGTCGTCGCTGTTGTCGCCGTCGCCGCTTTTGCCGAACAACGCGAGCACCTGTTGGGTGGGGCTCTGCTCGCCCGGGAAGTCCTGCAGGCGCAGCGGGGCCGTGTCCGTGAGCTTCAGCAGGCGGCGTGTTTCGGCGAGGGTGGCGGGCCAGCCACCCAGCACGTCGACGAGGTGGCGCTGTTGCGCATCGCTGCCACTCCAGATGCGACCGTGGGCGACGGGCTCGATGACGTCGAACGTGCTGTGTCGCCCCTCGGCGACCTGCGTGACAAACGAGGTGTAGATCCCGTCGACGACGCTATCGAGGCGGGCGCGTGCGGCTTCGCTGTAGGGCATGTCGGTCGAGAAGAACGAGGTGTCGGCGTCGTTCACGGCGACGGTCTCGTAGTTGATGCCGAGCTGCTCCCACGCCTTCGTCGTCACCATTTTGCCGGCGTACACGCCGATGCTGCCGGTGATCGTGCCCGGCTGCGCCACAATCGAGTCGGCGAACATCGCGATGTAGTAGCCGCCCGAGCCGGCCACGTTGCCCATGCTGGCGACGACGGGCTTGCCCGCCGCCTTCGCGCGCTTCACCTCGTGGGCGATGGTGTCAGACGCCACCACCGAGCCACCGGGCGAGTCGATGCGCAGCACGATCGCCTTGATGTCGTCGTCGGCCACAGCGCGACGGATGGCGGCGGCCACGGTGTCGCTGCCCACGCTTTGCGAGCCCGACAGCGGATCGGCATTGCTGGTGCCGCGGTGGATCTGGCCGATCGCGTTGACGACGGCGATCGACGTCGCGTCGTGGCCCGCATGCTCTGCATCCCACGGCATACCGGCACGATCGGCGTAGCGGTGCAGCCACAACCACTGCGGTGCTGTCGTCGACGCGGTGGCCTTCGCCTTTGCCTTTTCAAGCAACGCAGCACGGGCTTCATCGCGGTAGCCCAGCGTGTCCACCAGGTGACGATCGCGCGCCACCACGTCGACAAACGGGCCGTCGGCGAGCAGGGCCGTCACTGCTGTTGCATCGCCAAGCTGCGAACGCTGCTGCACCATGCCCTCCACCAACGTGCGCTGTGCCGACGTCAGCAGGGCCAAGGTGGCCTCGCGGTGGGCAGGCGTGTAGCTCTGCTCGTTGAAGGTGTTCGCGGCGTTCTTGAACTCTTTGCGCGCGGCAAACGCGGGCTCGACACCAACCTTCGCCAACGCATCGCGCGCGAACATCGACTCGGCGGCCAGCGGCGCCAACGACACCATGCCCGTGGGCTGCAGCCAGATCTCGTCGAAGGCCGTGGCGACGTAGTAGCCGCCCGTGCCCGGCGACAGCTCACCAAACGACTCCGAGAACGCCAACGTCGGCTTGCCACTTTTGCGAAACGCGATGATCGCGTCGCGCACTTCTGAGGCCGTGGCGAGGCCGTGGCCGCTGCCGCCCACGCGCGCGTAGAGCCCGACGACACGCGGGTCGGCCGCCGCCGTCTGCAACGCACCAACGATGTCGCGCACGCTGAGTTGGTCGCTGCCAAACACGCCACCCGCGCCGACTTCCGACGGCGCTTGCTCGAGGTCGAGCTCGAGGACCACTGCCGCAGGTACCGGTGGTGAGCTGCTGGCGGCGACAACGCACACCGACCCACACACACTCACCGGCAGCAGCGCCAACAACAGCAAGCCAAGGCGGGACCAGCGACGACGCGGCGTGGGGTCAGACATGTGGGTGGGTATCCGCAATCAACCTGCATGGCGCAACCCGTGGTCGCCGTCCGATGGCGGGAATTGCACTTGTCAACGTCGACGACGTCGCCGAATCGGATCGGACAGCTGCTGTGTCACGGTTGATCACGGTCACCGGCGCGGGCAGCGTGGCGCGCATGGCACGCCTCGACACCTTCATTGCCCAGCTCGTCTCTCGCGAAGGAGAAGCCCTCCTGCTGGAAGGCGGCAACAACATCTTCCTCGTCAAAGATGGCGCGATGGAGCCGCTCGTCGATCCCCGTCGAGGGGTGCTGCAAAATGAGCACATCCAGGCGCTGTTGAAGGACATCGCTGCCCCACAGCAGCAGCCTGCGCTCGACTCGATGACGCCCACGTCGTTTACGTATCTCGGCCCGCAGGCCCACGTCGTCGTCAAAACGGCGATGCGCGATGGCCGGTTGATGGCGCGCATCAAGGTGAGCGAGGTCGTGAGTGCCGAAGGTGCGGCGATCGGCATGCCGACCGCACCCACCACGTCGCCGTCGTTTTCCCCGCCATCGTTTGCGTCGGCGCCTTCGTTTTCGTCACCACCACAGACACCACCGCCGGCACCTGCGGCACCTGCTGCACCTCGTCGTGGACCAGCGAGCGACGCGGCCATCTCGGTGATTCCGATGGCTGCTGCCGACGACGGTGCCATCAACCTGCTCGGCCACAACGGCAATCCGCAGGCCGAAGCGTGGTTCGACATCTTTCTGCGCTCACGCGCGAGCGACCTGCACCTCACGTCGGGCAGCCCAGCGATGTTGCGCATCGACGGCGACATCAAGCCCGAGCCGCTCATCCCGACGATGTCGGCGGCCGAACTCGAGGCCCACCTCAAGTCGATCATGCCGCCGCGCAATCGCGCTGAGTACGACGAATGCAGCGACACCGACTTCGCCTACGAGATGCCCACGGCGCGTTTGCGCTGCAACGTGTTTCGCGATCGTCGAGGAGCGGGTGCTGTGTTTCGGCGCATTCCCTCGAAGATCCTCAGCGCCAAAGACCTCAACCTGCCTACCGCCGTCACCGACCTTGGGCGCTTGAAAAAGGGTCTCGTCCTCGTCACGGGTCCGACGGGCTCGGGCAAGTCGACGACGCTGTCGGCCCTTGTGGATTGGGTGAACACCAACCGCAGCGACCACATCATCACGATCGAAGACCCGATCGAGTTCGTGCACGAGCAGAAGCGCTGCCTCATTCACCAACGGCAGGTGGGCGATCACACGCAGTCGTTCTCGCGCGCGTTGCGTGCGGCGTTGCGCGAAGACCCCGACATCGTTCTCGTCGGTGAAATGCGCGATCTCGAAACCGTGGCGATTGCGATCGAGACGGCTGAAACGGGCCACCTCGTGTTCGGTACGCTGCACACGACGACGGCGGCAGGCACCGTCGACCGCATCATCGACCAGTTCTCGTCGGACCGGCAGGACCAGATTCGCATGATGCTCTCGGAGAGCCTCAAGGGCGTCATCTCGCAGACGCTGTGCAAAAAGAAGGGCGGTGGACGCGTTGCGGCGCTCGAGATTTTGTTGAGCACCACCGCCGTCGCCAACGCCATCCGCGAGCGCAAGACGCACCAGATTCCGTCGATGATGCAGACGTCGCGCGGCATCGGCATGCGTACCTTGAACGATGCTCTCGTCGAGCTGGTGAAGAGCGGGCAGGTGGCGCCCGAAGAAGCCGTCGACAAGAGCCTCGATCGCCCGACGACAGTCAAAGACCTGCGCGCCCTCGGCATGACCGTGAACATTCCGGAGTAGCGATGGCGAGCGTGGTGCTGGAAGCGCTGGAGCTCAGCAAGGCCGGCGACCGCGACGGTGCCATCGCCTTGTTGCGCGCGGCGCAGGATGCCGGCCCGCTCGACGAGCCGTGCACGTCGCTGCTGTTCACGCTGCTGGGCGATCGCGGCGACCACTACGACGACAGCGACGAGCAACTGCAACTGTGTGAGCACGGCTTGTCGCTCGCAAAACGCCCGCTGGCGCAATCGACGTGGCACCTACGCCGTGGCCTGCTGCTGCTCGCCAACAAAGACGGCGCAGGCGCGCTGAAGGACCTGCAGCGGGTGCTGAGCCTCAAGGCGAGCGAAGACCACACCGAACGCGCGCGTTCGTCGCTCTTGCAGGTGGCGGCGATGATGGGCAGCCAGAAGAAGCGCTGAGCTCCCAGCGGCGCGCGGCTACTGCAGACGCACCAGCGGCGCGCCAACAGCAACAGCGTCGCCTTCTTTGACCAACACTTCGACGACGACACCGGCCTGCGTGGCGGTCTGCGGCTTGGTCTCGAGGCGAGCCTGGATGCGCTTGATTTCGCGGCGCACCTGTTCGAGGTCGCCGTTGAGCGACGGGTCGCTGCGTGCGGCGTCGGCGAACTCGCGCTCTTCGCGGCGCAGGGCCTCAAGCTTTCTGGGCAACGTGCCCGGGTCGGTGCCGACGACGACGACGACATCGCCTGCTGCGACGCGATCGCCGACTTTGACCTTCACGGCGAGTGCGCGCCCTGCACCCGTGGCTTGCACGGTGCTGCCACCTGCAGCGGCAGGAGTTGCAGCAACACCCGCATCGACAACAGCCGCAACACCCGCGTCGACGACGGCAGCAACACCTGCATCGGCGACGGCTGCTGCAACACCCGCATCGACGACGGCCACGACACCCGCGTCAACAGCTGCTGCGACTGGCGTTGGCGTTGGGGTTGGCACTGCTGGCGCGACGGCGGTGCCGGCGTCGACGACGACGAGGGCCGCGATGGTTTTGGGATCGATCGAGGGTGTGGTGACGAAGTCGTAGATGAGCACGGTGGCAATGCCAGCGATCGCCATCGACGCCGCACCAAAGATCCACGTCGAGCGCGACGTGGTGGGAGCTGGTGCCTGGGCAGGTGCTGGCATCGGCGGCGTTGTCGGTGCAGGTGCTGCAGCCACGGCCGCTGCTGGAATCGTCGACGACGAACGGGTGGCGACGGGCACCACCAGGTTCACCGGTGCGTCGGGCTTGACGCGCACCGCCGGCGAGCCGAGGTCGACCGCCGCGACCAAGGGGTTCGCGAAGCTGTCGTCGGGGACGGGGGGCGGCACGCGCAACGTTTTCGAGTTCGTCTCGTCAAACGGACTGCTCATGCTGTCGTCGACGTCGCCGAGGTCGGCGAGGCGGTGCACGATGAACTGAATGATCTCGTCGCCGATTTCGATCTTGTCGTTGGGCTCGAGCACCTTGCGCTCGACGGACTGACCGTTGACGACGGTGCCGTTGCGGCTCTCGAGGTCGATCACGACGAAGCGGTTGCCGAGGTACTGCACCTTGCAGTGTCGACGTGAAGCGCCCACCGCACCCTTGAGTGGCAGCTCGCACTCACTGCCACGACCAATGACCACCGTGCCCGCACCCAGCGACACGGTCTTGCCCTTGTGCTCACCCGCGACGACGACGAGTTCGGCGTGCTCGGCGGTTGCCTTGTCGAACAGCTTGGTGGCGAGGTCGTCGTCGCTCACGACGGGGGCTGGCGCGCGCGGTCGTACCATCGCCGGGATCGGCGTGGGCGGCGCGCTGTTTGAACTCAGGGGGCGTGGCGGCGGTGCGCTCGCAGGCACCGAACTCGTGGGCGCACGACGCGGCAACGGCGGTGCCGTCGGCGACGGTGCAGGCGACGGACGGGGCGGACGCGGTGGCGGTTTCTCGCTCATACGTCGATCACCGTAGGCGCTCGCAGCGTCGTGCAAAAGCGGGTTTGTGGTCTCGGAAACACCCATCGCGCAAACGACAACGCCCGCAGAACCGGTGTGCGGCACTGCGGGCGGTGCGGTTCACGTCGTCAGGCGACGTGTGCGTTCACTTGATCGAGATGAGCTCGACATCGAACACGAGCGTGCCGGCAGGCGCACCTGGACGCGTGGGCACGTCGCCGTAGGCAAGCTTGCCGGGGATCCAGAAGCGGTACGTGTCGCCGACTTTCATCAGCTGCAGGCCTTCGGTCCAACCGGGGATGACGCCGTCGAGCGGGAACGTGGTGGTCTCGCCGCGGCGGTAGCTGGCGTCGAACATCTTGCCGTCGGTGGTCCAGCCCGCGTAGTGCACCTCGACGGTGTCGGTGGCCTTCGGCGACACACCACCGGTGCCTTCCTTCAGCGCGCGGTAGGCGAGACCCGACTTGGTCTTCTTCGCCGTGGCCGGAGCCGCAGCGACGTCGTCCGGCGTCTTCGGCATCGGCGGCGCAACTTTGATCTTCACGAGCTCGACATCGAACACGAGCATGCCCTGCGGGCGACCCGGGCGACCGCCGTAGGCGAGCTCTTCAGGAATCCACAGGCGACGCTTCTCGCCTTCGACCATCAGCTGCAGGCCTTCGGTCCAACCCTTGATGACGGCACCGAGGGGGAACGACGTGGTCTTGCCGCGCTTCACCGACGAGTCGAACATTTTTCCGTCGGTGGTCCAGCCCGTGTAGTGGACCTCGACGGTGTCTTCGGCCTTCGGCTTGACCGTGCCGGTACCGGGGCTGAGCACCTTGCTGGCGATGCCACTGGCGGTCTTCTCGGCGTCGGCAGGAGGGGCCGCGACGTCGGCGGGGGCGGGGATATCACCGGGTGCAGACACAGCTGGCTCCTTCTTGGTGGCGATGTTGGCGGCGGGCGTGTCGGCGACGACTTTGTCGTCTTTCGGCTGACACGCGAGCGACATCGAGGTGGCGACGAGAGTGAGGGCGAGGGCGGAACGCATGCGCATGGTGCTGCTGGCTATGGCGTTGTTGCCGACGAGACAAGACCTGTCAGCACCATGACAGGCGCTGACAGCGTGTTGACGACGACGATTCCTCACACAGCGCACCTCGACAGACGTGTACGGAGTGAAGCGGCGAAGGTGGGGCAAACACCTCCGTTGTCGTCGACAAATCGTGCACGACGCACGCTGATCGCGCTCAAGTCGCGTGCGCAGCCTCCGAGAAACGCTCTGGTGAGGTGCACCTGTGCGTCTGGAGCGTGTTGACCTCGTGTTGTTGCTGGGCCTCATCACCGCGAGCCTTGTTGCTTGCGGTGGGCCAACGAACACGTCTGCGGCTCTGCCATTGGCTTCGCCAGAGCGGCCCTCGCTGCGGGTGGACGACAGCGTGCGCGACGCCCTCGCCGCACTCGACGATGCGTCGTTGCGTGAGCGCGTGCTGGTCGTGGAACTCGATCCGCTGGCCGCCACGGTTGGCGATGGCGTGCTCGATCTGCCGCTGTTCACCGACGAACTCGTGACGGGCTTTCCCGTCGACAGCGTTGTCGTGGAACGTCGCTTCACCACGATTCCCTACGTGTCGTTGCGTCTGCGGAATCAGAGCGCACTCACCCACCTGCTGCAGGTGCCGGGCGTGGTGCGCATCCACGACAACGTCGCGCACGACATGCATCTCGCCTCGTCGTTGCCGTTCATCGGTCAGCCTGCGGCGATCGCAGCCGGTGGTGGTGGTGCAGGCACCGCGGTGGCCGTGCTCGACACCGGCCTCGACTACCGCCGTGCTGCGTTTGGGACGTGTGCTTCACCTGGTGCTGCAGGCTGCCGCGTGCCGTTCGTTGCTGACTTCGCACCCGACGACGGCGCGCTCGACGACAACGGCCACGGCACCAACGTGTCGGGCATCGTGTTGGGCGTGGCGCCGCAAGCGCGCGTGATTGGTCTCGATGTGTTTCGCGGTGGCTCGGCGTTCACGAGCGACATCCTCGCCGCCATCGACTGGGTCGTCGCCAACCGCGCCACCTACAACATCGTTGCGATCAACATGAGCCTCGGCGGCGGCAGCAGCACCACCACATGTGCTGGTGATGCGTTTGCCGCGGGTGTGGCGTCGGCGCGCGCGGCAGGGGTGTTGTCGTCGATCTCGTCGGGCAACAACGCGTTTACCGATCGCATCGCGTCGCCCGCGTGTGTGCCGGCGGCCGTGAGCGTCGGTGCTGTCTACGACACGAACATGTCGGGCTCGATTGGCTGGAGCCCCTGCACCGACAATGTTCTCGCTGCCGACCGCCCCACGTGTTTCTCGAACACAGCACCCTTCTTGAGCGTGCTGGCTCCTGGTGCGTTCATCGAAGCCGCAGGCATCACGATGTCGGGCACGTCGCAGGCCGCGCCACACGTTGCTGGTGCCTTCGCGCTGCTGGCCGCTGCGTTTCCGTCTGACACCGTCGACGGCCGCGTCGATCGCTTGTTGAGCACCGGTGCTGACGTCACCGATCCACGCACGGGCAACGTGTTTCCGCGCATCGATGTGGGAGCCGCGTTTGTGAGCGCGCCATGTCAGGTCAGCATTCGCACGACCAACACCAGCTTCACGACGACGGGCGGCACCGGCACCATCACGGTGTCGGCAGGCACCACGTGCCCCTGGACGCTCACGAGCAACGCCAGCTGGCTCACGCTGCGCACGAGCAGCGGGACCGGTGCTGCGACCGTCACCTTCGATGTGGCGTCATCGACGACCGCCCGCAGCACCACGGTGGTCACTGGCAGCAGCAGCGTGAGCGTGAGCCAGCAGGGCGATGCCACCGCCCCGGTGGGCACTGTCGGCATCGTTGGCAATCCGACGCGGGTGAACACGCGCAACGTCACGCTCGCGCTGTCGGCCACCGATGCGTCGGGCGTCGCGCAGATGTGCTTGTCGAACACGACCACGTGTTCGTCGTTCGTGACGTACGCGACCACCTTCGCGTGGACGCTCGCGCCGTCGGGCACCTCAGCGACGGTGCGCGCGTGGTTCAAAGATGCCCAGGGCAACGTGACGGCAGTGCCGGCGTCGGTGACGGTTGGCTACGACGCCACGCTGCCCACCAACGGCACACTCACCTCGACGGTGGCCGACGGCCGCGTGAGCCTGAACTGGAGCGGCTTCGCTGACGCAGGCAGTGGTGTCGCGTCGTACGTGCTCGTGAACGCAGCGACGACTGCGCCAGCGAACTGCAGCACCGGTACGGTGCTGGCGCGAAGTTCCTCGACGAGCTTTTCCCACACCGGCCTCACCAACGGCACCACCTACGGTTACCGTGTGTGTGCCGTCGACAACGCTGGCAACACGAGCACGGGTGCTGCGGGCGTGGCTCGACCAATCCCTGAGACCACGGCGCCGACTGGGACCATCGCCATTGTTGGTGCACCCGGGCCGCTGCGGGCCACCGCCGTCAACCTCACGCTGAGTGCAACCGATGCGTCGGGGGTCACCGAGATGTGCGTGTCGAACACCGCGACCTGCACGGCATTTGCGGCATTCGCGACGACGAAGGCACATACCCTCGCGAGCGGGTCAGGCACCAAGACCGTCAGCGTGTGGTTCCGCGATCGCTGGGGCAACACGATGGCGGCACCTGCCACCGCAACGGTCGCGCTCGACGTCACGCTCCCCGTCGACGGTACGGCCACGGCCACCGCCGGCAACGCGCGTATCGACCTGGCGATGTCGGGCTTCTCTGATGCCAACAGCGGCCTCGCAGGCATCCGAGTCTCCTACGCCGAGACCACCGCACCAGCGAACTGCGACCTCGGCACGCGCATCGCGCTCGCCGCTTCGTCGACGTCGACGGCGATCACCGGCCTCACCAACGGCACCCTCTACGGCGTGCGCGTTTGCGGCATCGACGTCGCAGGAAATCTGTCACGCGGTGTCGCCTTGACCTCGAAGCCAGTGCTCGAGACGAACGCGCCAACAGGCGCATCGGTGTCGATCAACAGCGGCGCAACGCTGACGAATTCGAGTGCCGTCACCCTGACCCTTGCGGCCACCGACGATACCGGCGTGACCGAGATGTGTGTGTCGAAGACGACGACGTGCAGTACGTGGGTGCCATTTGCGACGACGCTGTCATTGACCCTGGCCAGCGGCACTGGCGAGCGCTTCGTGTATGCGA
>JBIKRQ010000159.1:0-13794 GCA_044349155.1 Myxococcota bacterium | reverse complement strand
CGCCGTGTACAGCAGCCTCGAGCCGCTGATTGATTGGGACGAGGTGTTGTCGCAGATGGCGGTCGAGGTGTTCATCGGCCACTGGGATGGCTACGCGCCCACGCGCAACAACTACTTCGTGCACCTCGACGACGACGGCCGCCTGCGCATGATGCCCTGGGGTGTGGACCAAACCTTCGACTACGGCCTACCGCTCTACGAGGGCCAGGGGTTGATCCTGCAACGGTGCCTCGCCGACAGCGTGTGCCGCGGCGCCTGGGAGCAGAAGCTGCTGGCCGTGGCCGACAACGCCGAAGCACTGGTGGCGGGCGGCTTCGACACCGAGATACGCGGGCTGGCGGCAGACCTCGTCGACGTGTTCGCCGACGACCCGCGCCGCGAGTGGGACCACAACAACATCCCGTTTCTCGCCGACAACGCGTTGAACTTCATCAACGCACGCATCCAACAAGTCCGCGACGAGCTCGGGTGCACCCTCGACCCCGATGCCGACACCGACGACGACGGCTACAGCTGCTCGCTCGACTGCAACGAAGGCGACCCCACCATTCACTTCAACGGCACCGAGGTGTGTGGCAACAGCATCGACGAAGACTGCAGCGGCCGCCTCGACGACGACCCGAGCTGCCCCGACTGCGTGCTTGAAGAAGACGACGGTGTGCGCCCGCTGCTGTTCTGTAGCGCGCCTCGCAGCTACGCCGACGCGGAAGCCGCCTGCGCTGATGCGGGTATGCGGTTGGTGTCGATCCTCGACGAGAACGACAACGCCTCGATCATCGACCGCGGCTTTCAGCGCTTTGGCGATCAGGCGTTCTGGATCGGGCTGGACGATCGCGATCGCGAGGGCGTGTACCGCTGGAGCGATGGTCGTTCGTGGCGCGTCGGCGACAACCGCCCCTTTGACGCCTTCGCGGGCGGCGAGCCCAACGACTTTGGCGCCGGCGAAGACTGCATCCACACCACGGGCGATCAGTGGAACGACAACAGCTGCGACGCGGGCTTTGTGGTGGTCTGCGAGCCGAACTGACATCTGCGGTGATGTCGGCAGGGCTGCGTGCATGTCTGCGCGCATCGCACCTGTACCGGCGGTGATGGGTGCGCGTTGACCTCGTCGTCGACGCGTCGGCATCGTGCGCCGCATGTTGCCCCAGCTGGTTGCTCTGTTCGCCGCACTGTCTGCGGCCCCTGAAACCCCCGAGCCTGCGCGTGTGGTGCACGTGGCGGTCACCGACCTGAGCGTCGAGGGCGTCGAGCCACGCGTGGCCCGCATCTTCTCGTCGAGCCTCGTGTACGAAGTGCGCAAGCTCGAGCGAACGAGCGTGCTCGGCTACGACGAAATCCGCGCGATGCTCGACGTAGAAGCCGAACGCGAACTCACCGGCTGCACCGGCGAGGAATCGAGCTGCCTCGCCGAAGTGGCCAACGCGTTGGGTGCTGACATCGTCGTCGTGGGCGCGCTCACGCGGGTCGGCGACACCCACGTCATCTCGCTGAAAAGCATCGTGCAGGACAAGGCCCAGGCGTTGGGCACGTTCAACAAGGTCGTTGCGGCGGGCAGTGGCGAAGAGCTCCTTGCCGAGGTGGGCTCCGCGGTGGCCGAACTGTTTCCGCAGACGACGTTGCGCCCTGGGCAGGTGCGTGGCGTCTCGAAAGACCTCGCACGTCGCCTGTCGCCGCCGCCGTTGCCAACGCCGCTCACCCTGGGTGTTGGGGCGGTGGGCGTGGCGCTGTTCGTTGGCGCTGGTGTGTCTGCCCTCGTGCAGCAGCAGACCTACGCAAACTACGTCGACCTCGCCGAGGCCTCGCGCACCGACCCCACCAGTGGCGCGCTCGTCGTCGAGACCGGTGCGCGCGCGGTGCTCGCCGAGCAGGTGGGCTGGGGGTTGCTCGCCGGTGGTGCAGCCATGGCGGTGATCACCGCAGCGCTCGTGCCGTTCACCGACTTCGACAACGTTCGTGCGCTCGATGAGGTGCAGCCATGAAAGTCGCCACCGTGTTTCGTCTGGCGCTCACCGCCCTCGCCACTGTTGGCGTCGCGTGCACCGACCTCGACATCATCCCCGCTGATGCCCAACTCGTGTGCACCAGCGACGACGACTGCCCCGACGGCTTTGCGTGCCGGCTCGCCATCGGCCGCTGCCTCGACAGCGCGCGCGCCCAGGCCGCCCCCATCGCCGTCGTCACGGCGGCCGAGCTTGCCCAGCAGCGACGCTCGCAGCAGCCCGGCTTCTCGGTGATCAACGCGACAGCCTCGTTCTCGACGACGCCGGTGACGGTGGGCGCGCTGCTCGACGATGCCGTGCCCCTCGACTGCACCATCGACGGCGACCACGTCGTGCGCTGCGACCTCGACCTCGCCGGCGTGGCCGACCTTGTCGCGGGCGAACACGACGTGAGCGTCTTTGCCGACGATGGCCTTGGCACCATCGCCACAAGCCGCGCGCGCTTCACGCTCGATCTGCTCGCCCCCGACGTGGTGAGCGACTCCGTCGTTGTCACGTACCTGCCTGGCGACGACAACGCGCTCGAGACCACCGCAGCCATTGGCCCCACGAGCGGCGCTGCGGTGCAGTTCACACTCACCGAAGTGCTCGGTTCGACGCCGACAGCGGCGATCGACGACGTCGAGTTCGCGTTCGATCCGTCGCTGCCGACGGGGCTTGTTGCGTCACTGGTGCTCGACAGCGCAGCACTCGTTGGTGTGCAAGATGGCGACGTCGACCTCACGATTGGCCTGCAAGACGACGTGGGCAACGCCCGCACCGTGACGCTGGCGGCGCTTCTCCGCGTTGACCAGACACCACCAGCGGCCGCGGCCGTCGACGTCAGCGACGCTGTTGTCTACGCGCGGGTCCCCGATGGCAACCGCGCCACGGCGGGCGTGCCACGGTTCGCGCTCGTTGCCACCCGAGGTGTTGAACCCAACGCGATCGTCGTCGTCACGACCACAGACGCGTTCAACAGCACGATCCTTGGCGAGGCGCGGGCGGATGCCGACGGCACTGTCGAACTGGAGTTGGCGCCCGTCGATCTCGCGAGTGTGTTTGTCCACGTCGTCGACGCTGCGGGCAACGTGAGTGCGGCTGCGCGCGTGCGAGACATCGCGTGGACCGCGTCGCTCGGGGGGCGCGTGCCTGGCGATCCGCGCTCGAACCCGCACGCGCTGTTTGCGTCGACCGACTTCGACGGCGTGTCGCTCACGCCGTACGTGCGCGATGAAGTGGCGGCGGCTGCCGACCTCGTGGTGGGCGGTGCGGTCGACGTCGTGGCGCGCGGTGCGTTCGTGCAAAACCCCGTGCTGGGTGCCGACACCCCATTCACCTCGTCGACGTCGGTGGTGTGGCACGCCGCGCGCGGTGAAATCCTCGCCGTCGGCGGTCGCAATGCGGCCAATACGGCGTTCGTCTCGACGGTGTTGCGGCTGCAAGGCGAGCGATGGGTCGAGGTCGCTGTTGAAGGCACCGTGCCGCCCGCCGCCGGCGGTGTCGTGGTGTACGACCCGGTGCGCGAGCGCCTCGTGCTGGTGCAAAGCGATGGCCAGACGTGGTTCTTCGAAGACGGTCGGTGGCGCCAGTTTCAGGGAGCATTGCCGACGGCAGGCTCGGGCGCTGCCGTGGCGTGGGATGAACGTCGACGTGGCGTCGTGCGTTTTGGCGGACGCGTGCTTGCTGGCACCGAGCGTCACAACGAAACCTGGTTCTTCGACGGCGAGGCGTGGCAGCAACTCACGTTTCCAACCGCACCGCCCGCGCGCGATGGTGCGGCGATGGCCTTCGACCGCGTCGATGGGTGTCTGGTGTTGCGTGGTGGGCAGGCGAGCCAACTGCTGAGCGACCTGTGGCAGCTCGACGACGCGGGCTGGCGCGAGGTCGACGTCGGCACCGCGCCCTATGCGAGCGGCGTCGCTGTGACCGATCCCGTCAGCGGCCGTGTGCAGTTCGTTGGCGGCACGGCTGGCGGACAAAGCCTGTTGGCAAGCCTGACCACCTTCGACGGCCTGCAACTGACGTCAAGCACCGCGATGCCTGGCGAAATCCTGCCCGGTGCAGCGTGGGACCTCGCCGAGCAGCGCCTCATCGTGCTCGGTGGTGCCAACTTCAACCTCGGCAACAATCAGCTGCAGCGCTTCTTGGTGGTGCAAGACGGCGTCGCGCGCACGCCCCTCGAGGCGCCCGCCTCGCCAGGAGCTGCCGACGGCGCCAGCGTGGCCTACGACCGCAATGCCGGTCGCACCGTGTTGTTTGGTGGGCGGCAGAGGCTTGGCGCAAACACCCTCGTGTTGACGACAACACGCCGTTGGGATGGCGAGACCACGCAGACGCTCGTCGGCGACATCAACGCGCCCCTGCCCTTTGGCGGGTTGTTCTTCGATGGCGCCACGGTGGGCGGCATGGGCACCAACGCGGTGTTGGCATTGACCGGCAACACCTGGGTTCAGGCGGGCACGCCACCGTCGGGCGCACCACTGTTGGCGATCGCCTTCACCTACCACGCTGGTGACGACGTCGCGTTTGGCTTTGGCGGCGAGAGTGCCACGGCCGACGCGACCGACACGACGCTCACCGTGCGCGATGGCGTGATCACAACGTTGTCACCTGCGACACGACCACCAGCGCGCAGCGCAGCACACGTGGCCTACGATGCTCGCCTCGACCGCGTGGTGCTGTACGGCGGCTTTGGACCAAACCTCTTGCAAGACACGTGGGTGTACGAAGGCGACACGTGGCGTGAACTCGACACCAGCATCGACGACGTGGGTGTTGCCCAGCTCGTGTACGACGAGACGCGCGGCGTGGTGGTACGCCTGGGCGAAGGCAGCGGCATCGACGCCATCCTTGTCGACGAATTGCGCGACGATCGCTGGCAACGGCGCGACGTGTTTGTTCCCGGTGCTCCGCGTTCGCAGTTCAACGCGGCGTGGGATGTTGCGCGTGGCGAGGTCTTTCTGCAGGGCGGCGTGAGTGCTGACCGCAGCACCAACGATGTGTTCACCTGGGACGGCGACGTCGACACAACCCCCGCGGTGCTCATGGCGGTCGACCTGCGTGCGCGCGAAACACGGACCACCAGCGTGCGCGACATCGAGATCGTGGCCACCGCAGGCGGTACGGGTGCAGACCTCGACAGCGCCGCGATCGACGGCGTGGATGTGCTCGTGTGGGGCGACGCGTGGGAGCAGGTCGGTGGGGGCACAACAGGCGCAGATGGCGCTGACGATGTCGTTGTTCTGCTCGACGAACCGGCCCTGCTGTCGCGCATCGTGAAAGAGCGCTTCGTGCTCGCGCTGCGTACAGCACCAAGCGGTGGTGGGCCCGCAGCAGCGCTGCACGTCGAGGCCCTCGAGGTCACCGTGCGATACCGCGAGGAATGAGCGCGTTGTCGTCGTTGTCAGTGCAGGCCAGGCCCGGTCTGCGTGATGGTGGTGATGACCTCGCCGTTGACCGTAACGGTGCCGCCGTTGAGTTCCGCGACACCGTCGGCGTCGAAGGCTGACGTCGGCGCGATCACGTCGATGGTGCCGCCGTTGATGAAGATGTCGCCGTTGGCATCGAACGCGTCGGTATCGCCCTGGCCCACCGTGACCGCGATGGTGCCGCCGTTGACCTCGATGGCGACGCTGTTGGCACTGCTCTTGTCCGCGGCGTTGATGCCGTCGTCGGTGGCATTCACGGTGATGGTGCCGCCGTTGAGTTGGATCAACGTGCCCTCAATGCCCTCAGCACTCTCGATCTCGATGGTGCCGCCGTCGATCTGCACCAGCGGCGTACCGCGCAGGCCGTCCTCGACGGCGGTGGCCCGCAGCGTGCCGTCGGCGATGTAGATGAAGCCCACGGTGTCGTCGGCACCGTATTCGGCGTGCACCGCGTCTTTGCCGCTGTCGATGGTGATGTCGCCGCCGCCGATGCGAACCGACTCGTTGGCCTCGAGGCCGTCCAGGCTCGACGTGACGATGAGAGTGCCGCCCGTGACCTTCAGGTCGTCGTCAGACGAGATGCCGTTGGCGGGCGAGTCGATCTCGAGAGACCCGACGCCGTTGAACACGAGGTCTTCGCTCGAGAAGATCACCGCGTCGGGCGTGGTGGCGCCGTTGGCCACGAAGTCATCGCTGACCCGCATCACGTTCGTGGTGTCGGTGGTGGTGATGAACACGTTGTCTGCCGAGACCACCGAGATGACCGGCGCGTTGTCGTTCGTGACCGAGACGCCATCGAGCACGAGCTGCACCTGCGCGGCGTCGTCTGCCTCAACGACGATCGTGATGTTCTCGACGGTGCCACGCAGCACATACACACCTTCGGCGGTGATGCTCACGTCGCTGCCGCTGCTCAACGTCAACGTGGTGGCGTCGGTCATGTCGGGCGTCTGCTCGAGATCGCGCTCGGTGAACATGTCGCTGACATCGATGGTCGCTGCTGATTGTGGTGTCGGTCGCCGCACAGGCCGCAACCATCAGTTGCACGGTGGCCACAAGGAGAATGCGCGCGCCGATGCTGGATTCGCTGCGAACCATGCCTGCCTCCGGGGGTGTCACCCACCAGACGCAGACCAACCAGAGATCCCTCCCACCGATAAGCAGCCCTACTGCAAGACCCGCAGGGCGGCGGCCTCAAGCTGCGTGTCGATGCCCGCGGCGAGGTCGGTGGCATCGAGTTCTACGGACACGTGGACGACGGAGTTGCCCTCCATCGATGTTGCTTCTTCGCCGTAGAGGCAGTGTGCGCCCGAGACGTAATTCACGATCGGCGCGTGCTCGGCTGCTGGTGCTTCGATCGGGTCGATCACAAACGAGGCGCCGACGGTGTAGCCAAACGCGCCCGCGGCCGGCGTGCCGACGACGTCGATGCCGAGCTGGTGCGCGTGGTAGGCCATCCAGTCGCCTGCGCTGTAGGTCAAGCCATCGGTGACCACCGCCTGCTTCGTGCCGGCTGGCAGCAGCGTGATCGGTGGCGGTGGCAAGCTGGCGCCCTGCAGAGCGGCGTAGGGAAACGGGTATTCGACGTCGTCGCTGTACGCGACGGGGTTGCTGCCGACTTCGCGCGCGAAGCAGTTGCCCACGCTGCCTTCAATGTTGGTCAGTTGCGCCAGCAGGGCCATCGCAAATTCGGCCGAACCACCAACATTGCCCCGCAGGTCGTAGATGAGGCCCGTGACGTTTTCGAAGGCGCTGACTTCGTCGCCAATCGCTTGCACGCCTTCGCCGATCCACGCCGCGTACGCTGCGGTGTTCATGTTCGCCGGAAACGGGTGCTCGCTGTGGCTGCCGAGGGTGGGCAGCACGACGACGACGACGCCATCCTCCCGCTGGTACACGGCGCGCACATGAATGCGCGATTCACGCACGAGCGGATCGAGACACGAGCGAGGCGTTTCGTTGCGCGCGGGCGCTGTCACCTCGCGCTGTTCGCCGGCGGCGTTGACGACACGCAGCACGTCACCAGCGTTGAGCACGTTGAACAACGTGGCGCCCGCTTCGTCGCGGCGCGCGACCACGTTGGGGATGCTCGCGCGGCAGAGCGGTTCGTGGCCCACGCTGTCGAGCAGGCGCTCTGGCGTCCACGACGTGCCATCGCTTCGCACGACGCTGACCACGCGATCGCCCACGACGAGGCCGAGGCTGTTGTCGGGGTCGCCGCCGCTGACGACGACCGCGTCGCCCGCAGCGCGACCGCACACGCCGTACCAACTGCGCGCGGTGAACTGGTAGACGCTGTCGACGGCACCGCAGTCGCTGAAGTCGTCGGCGCCAAAACCCAACGACGTGTGACCGCCGCTCTGGCTCAGAAACACGGTGGTCACGGCGAGCGCAAAGTCGCGGTCGTTGCCGTCGGTCAGGAACAACGCCCGCTTCGCCTCTGCGACCGCTGCGTCGAGTGCAAAGGCGCGCGAGCCGTGCGCGTTCAACGATGCGGCATAGGCGTCGAGGGAGGCGGCCTCGGCCTGCAGCGTGGGGGACACGGCCTCGCAGGCGGTGGCGCGACAGACGCTGTCGGCGGGGCAGTCGACCGGGTCGCCGACACGCCCTCCAGCGCACACCGTGACGGCCCCATCGACGCAGGCGGTTTCGCCATCGACGCAGCCGGCCTCGGGCTCTGGCCCGGGCTCATCAACGGGGCCGCACGCAACAGCCAACGCTGCGGCGAAGTTCAACCAGCGCCAGCCTCGCCAAATGCCTGAATTTTCAGCACTCTTTTGCTGGGCGCACGAAACCGGAAAGGCTTTCATTATTCTCGACGCGTGCACCGGAACGGGCTGCGCGTCAACACGTTTGAGCGTGGCCTACGGCGCGAGCTTGTCAGCCGTGGCCTTGTTCACGCGCACCACAAACAACTCGCTGTTGGTGTTCATCGCCCACAGCAGCCCGCGGGCTTCATCGGGCATCAGGCCCAAAGAGACGTCGTAGAAGCGGTTCGATGCCTGCAACGCGTCGGGCCCGAAGCGGTAGCCGTACCAGCGGTTCTCCGCGATGTCGTAGACCGGCGTGCGCTTCACGGCGTCGCCGAAGTCGGCCGTGGTGCCAATGACGACGAGACCCTCACTCGCCAACACCGCAGACTCCCGAAAGAAGCCGGCTGCAATGGCCGAGCGGCCCAGGGGGGTGACGGCGTCGGTGTCGAGGTCGTAGGCAAAGACCTGGCCGGGGTCGGCGTTGGCAAACAGCAGCAAGCGGTTCGCGCCGTTTGCGTCGTCGAACACCATGGTGTTGCTGTCGGGACTGTGGGTGGGCAGGCCGCTGGCGTCGTGCTTCTGCGTCCACGTCTTTGTGGCCGCGTCGAGCGCCCACATGCCGCGCGGCGTCCATGCGTACACGCCGAGCGACGTCGCACACAACACGTTGGTGTAGATGTCTTGCGCGATGCCCTCGGTGCGCGCAGGCGCACCAACCCAGGCTTTGACGACGGGGTCGTAGGCGTACGTGAAGCCCGGCGCCTTCAAGAAGAACATCTGGTTCGTCAACAGATCGAACGCGTAGGACTTGTACGTGTGGCCCGTCATCCACGGCCGCAGACGCGGGCTGTACTGGCCCGGCACCTGGTCGTTGCTGTAGGTGAAGTCGAGCGGAAGCTCGGCGGCGTAGCCGGTCGACCAGCGGTTCTCCTGCACGTCGTACTGCAAGACGTCGGTGCCGGAATGTGCGGAGTGGCCCCCAGACCAGCGCAACATGACGTCGTGGTTCGGGTCGTAGACCGCAGTACCCCAATCGCGGTTGTTGGCAGGCCTGCTCGCCGACTCGATGGTGGTCCAGCTGTTGTCGACCACGGCGTCGAGCAGCGCGTCTTGCGTGCCGGCCGGTGCTTCATCGAAGGTGGCGAAGTGCTCAGGCGTAAACGGTCCGCTGCGGCGTTTCACGGTGCCAGGCGCAACGCCGAAGGTGGTGGTGCCAGCAGCATCGGTGGCGGTGACGTCGACGGCGATGGCCCACGTCGAGGCCTGGTCGGCCTGTTGTGGGTAGCCGTTTTTGGTGTGCACCACGACGACATCGCCGGGGCCCGCCGCAGCGGTGAGCGCGACACTGTTGACCGACGGAACCGTATCGACGGCGGCATCGAAGCGACGCAACAGCGTCCATGATGGCCCCTGCCAATCAAAGCGCCACAGCTCCATCGGGTGTGCTGCGTAGTGCGAGGCCGTGTACGACGTCGTCGAGGTGTAGTCGAAGCCGCCGAGCAGCAACACGCTCTGACTCGTCGGCAAGAACACGAGCTGGTGGCCCCCACGCGGTGCGGGCGATGTGGCGGGCAACAGCTCGCTCCACGTCTCGGTCGCGAAGTCGAAGGCCCAGGTGTCGGCGAGCAATTGGTCGAGCGCGTCGCCACCAAAGAGCAGGGCCTTTCGTTGCGTGGGATCGACGACGAGGGGCGACACCGACCGCGACGGCGGCCGCGGCCCTGAGACCTCGCGCCAGCGGTCACCAGCGATGTCGTACAGCCACGTGCCGGGCTCGCCGTCGTCGTCCAAAACGTTGGCGCCGCCAAAGAGCAGCACCTGCTCGCCGACGGCGTCGAAGGCCATCGCGCTCCACAACAGTCGCTGCGATGCGGGCCCACCAGCGGGATCGCTCGCTGGGGCGTGGAAGGTCCACGTGCGGGCGACGACGTCGTACGAAAACGTGTGGTTCAGCAGGTAGAAGAAGAGCCGGCCACCGTCGCTGTCAAACGCGTACTGGTGATAGCTCGGGATGCCCGGGTACACGTCGAAGCTTGGGCGCACCACGCCGTCGCGGTCGAGTTCGTTGAAGCGTTCGTCAGCAAAGCCGGGGTCACTGGAGTCGCCAACGTCGGGTCCCCACACGCCCGCTTTGCCTGCAGGGAAATGGTTGCGCCACGCGAGGTCGCCGGCGAGCGACAGGCCCTGCACGTCGTAGGGCCGCGGGCGCACCGAGTTCATGCTGCCACCAACGATGACGTACTCGCCGGTCGCGTTCGCATAGCCGAGGGCCGGCATCTGGCGCGGGCCGACGTCGCCGGTGGTGAGCGACACAAACGTGTTGGGTGGCAGATCGATGCACCGGCCGTCGGCGGGGATGCAGCCACCGAGGCAGGCCACGAAGCCGTCGTTGCAGACGAAGCCGCAGGCGCCATCACTGCAGGTCGCCGACGCGTTTTCGACCGTCGGACACGGCTCGCAGCGCGCACCGCAGGTGGCCGCGTCGACGTCAGCGACGCAGGCGTTGTCGCAGGCGTGCGTGCCAACCGTGCAGGCTTCGGTCTCGCCTTCGCCTTCGCCTTCGCCTGGGGTGTCGTCGTCAGGGGCGGTGCAGCCGTCGCAGGCCGCGAAGGATGCGAGCACCACAAGGACCAGGCAAAGAGGAACAGTGCGCAACGAAGTCATCGCGCACCATAGCGTGCAGCGGGCAGCGCGGAGGAGGTCGCGCATCGACGCTTCTGTCGCGGATGGGCGTGGCGAGACGACCACATGAGACGGCGACCACCGAGGTCAAGATGAGCATGCTCATGAACGCGTTCTGACCACCGCGGCGCCTGCATCGCACCAGGTGTGGGCCACCACACGGCACACCACCACTGTGATGTTGTCGTGGCCACCGCGTTCGTTGGCGAGGTCGACGAGCTTGTCGGGCACCGTGTGCAGAAACAGATCGTTGGCAACGATGTCGGCGATCTCGTGGTCTTTCACGAGCCCCGATAGGCCATCAGAGCACAACACGAACGTGTCGCCGTCGACGAGATCGACGACGCTGACGTCGACATCAACCGCCTCGGCCACGCCCACCGAGCGCGTGATCACGTTGCGGTACGGACTCTTCTCGGCCTGCGCGGGCGTGATGAGCCCGGCGCGCACCTGCTCGGCGACGAGTGAGTGGTCCAGGCTGAGCTGCTGCAATGCACCGGCGCGCAGCAGATAGGCGCGGCTGTCGCCGACGTGGCCGATGAAGGCGCGGTCGCCAACAAACAGCACGCTCGTCGTCGTGGTGCCCATGCGCCGCAGCGTGGGATCGAGATCGCCGGCGTGGCGGATGGCGCGGTTGGCGAGCTGAATCGCCTGCACCACCACGGCACTCACGCGCGCATGCGATGCAGCATGCAGTGTGGCGCGTTGAGCGCGCACGTGGCGGTCGATCGCGCGTACGGCAAGGTCTGAGGCCACCTCGCCGCCGTTCTCGCCGCCCATGCCGTCGGCGACGGCGTAGAGCTGCACGTCGGCGTCGACGAGGTAGCTGTCTTCGTTGTGCTGGCGTTTGCGACCCACATCGCTCGTGGCCCAGGCGTAGATGTACATGGCGCTCTCCGTGGTGGAGCCCACCATGCGCGCCACGGTGTCGTCGTCGGAGTCGCGCTGGGGTGCAGCAGCGTGTGCGCAGCGTGTGCGGTCGTCGCAGCTGCACTCGGACAACAGGTGGAGACGTGAGCGGCGTCGCTCGGCAACCACGCCGCAGACGCGCACGCTGCGTTCATGCACCACGCCACCTGCATCGCCTGCTCCAACGCGCGCACCTGCGGTCTGCTGTGCGATGCCTGTGCCCGCGGCCTTGTCGTCGACGAGGTGTGTCCCGAGCAGTTCTCGGCGCGCAGCACACAGCTGGCACCCGGTGCGGCGAACGCCTGGCTCGTCGACGGCTTCGGCACGCCCCACTGCATCACGGTGCCCAAAGATGCGCCCGTCCAGCTTCGCTCGCTGAGTGTGGGTCGTGGGCGCAGCAATGATGTGTGCGTTGCCGAGCGCACGATCTCGACGGCGCACGCGCTGCTGGAATACCGCCCGCTGAGCAACGCCTGGTTCGTCGTCGACTGCGGCAGCGACAACGGTGTGTTCGTCAACGACGATCGCGTCCCGCGCCGCTTTCCCCTCGAGCCGTTTGACCGTGTGTTTCTTGGTCGCCGCATCGGCTTTGTCTTTGTGCCGATCGACGACGTCGACGTGCCTGCCGCGGCTGCCGAGTTGCAGTGGTGGCGCGCACAATCGTGGACCGACGACACCATGGGCGATGTGGGCGCTGCCGACGCCGCACCGTTGCGCATCGCGGCGGTCACCGAAGGCGGTGCGGTGGCCTCGTGGAGTGCGGAACGCGTGACGTTGAGTGAGCTCGAATACGAACTCATCGCCACGCTGCACCGGCATTTCCTCGACGACGAAGGCCTTGATGCGGGAGCCCGCGGCTTTGTGCCGGCGGCCTTGTTGCTCGAGACCCTCGCCTTTCGCAGCGAAGCACCAACACACGCCAACCTGCGCGGGCTGGTGCGCAAGTTGCGCCGCAAACTCGTGGACAACGAGCACGCCACCGACGTGATCGAGTCGCGTCAGGGCCTTGGCTATCGGTTGGCGCGACCGATCCTGCTCAGCTGAGCACGCTCAGTTGATCGGCGGGGAAGTCGAATGTGACGTCGTGGATGGCGGCTGCAGTGGCTCGCCCACCAGCGCCGTCAAGCGCAGCGGCAACCACGGCACCGCGATGTGCTCGATGCGAAAGGCGTAGTCGGTGCTGTTGAGATCGTTCGTGAGCGCGCGCAGTTCGTCGGGCGAGTAGCTGCGCAAACAACTCATCATGCCGTCCCACCAGATGCCCAGCGGAATCAGTGGCACCACCCAGGTGAGCACCGCGCGCGCGAGCGTGAGCGGCCGCGACCACGGCAACAGCAGCACCGCCGCCAGCGGCGTGGCCATCAACACGAGCACGGTGATCAAGCGGCGATCGACCACCTCCACCGAGATGAACGGCTGTCGCTTGCGGGCCGCGTCGACGACGATGCGGCGCGCCAGTTCGGGACGGAAGTGGTGAAAGCCATTGAAGATGGTGCGCACACCACCAAGCGACGCCGGCACATCGCTCGCATCGACCGGCTCGCGCAGGCCCACCACCTTGCCACCACTGCGGGCTTCGGCTGCCGCGAACGCGCCAACGTTGGGGTAGAGGTCGGTGAGCACGGCATCGACGTCGATGTGGTGCATCGCCTTGAGTGCGGTGCGCAAACGCAGCAGCGGCCCGCCACCACCGCTGCACAAATCAACAAGCCGTGAGGCGGGGTGGCGCGCGACGACGTCGGCAACGAGGCCGGTGGCGCCGTCGTACACGCCGAGCACCTCCGACGACGTTTGCAGAAAGCCCGTGAGGCCATCGCGGATGACCCGCGGGCACCACGCTTCGTCTTCGATCTCCGGAGCGTGGATGCGTGGCATGGAGGCACCCTGACAGATCGCAGGAGTCGCGGTTGAACTAGCAGGTTGCTGAAAAAGTCGGCAGTCGGTTCTCGACGAGAAATGAGGTGTTCGTCGTCGAGAGCTGCGCCAAATATCGGGTGTTCCGGATCTACCTGTCATGCGTGGTGAAGATTCGAAGCA
>JBIKRQ010000546.1:0-3744 GCA_044349155.1 Myxococcota bacterium | reverse complement strand
CGGCGGCGCAAGGCGAACGAGCCGGACTGAAGCAGGCCAGAGGCAGGCTCAAGCTGCTATTCGACACAAAACCGGGTGGCCTACTTTCAGACCGGCGACCTGGCTCAGTTTCAGACCGGCGCCTGCAAACCAAAGGCTGCGGCAACGGTGTCCGCGGCACCGCTGCAAGAAATGACAAGGCGTCGCGACTCCCCGTCCGACATCAACACCGCCGTCGACGCCCGCCAATTCGTGCGAGTTTCGAAGATGGCGCGACCAAAAGTGCCGTTAAATCAGGGTGTTGAGAGGGAAAGCTCAGCGCTTCTCGAGGTTCGGGCTCTCGGCCAGCAGCGCTTCGACTTCGGCGCGGACGGTGTCGATGCTCGTCAGGCCCAGGTGCAGGTGGCGAATGCGGCCGCTGCTGTCGACCATGTACGACGACGGCAGGCTCGTCAGTCCCACGCGCTCGCCCAGCCCCTTGCTGTCGACCAGACTGTCGAACGACGGCGCGAGTTCGGCCCACGCTGCGCGCGCTGCGTCTTTGTCGCGGGGCTCGCGGTTGACGCCTACGACGACGACACCCTTGCTCTTGTACTCCTGCGCCAGTGCCGACAGCTCCGGCATCGAGCGTCGACACGGGCCGCACCACGAGGCCCAGAAATCGACAATCAGCACCTTCGCCTTGCCCTCGCCCACCAGCTCGACCACGTCGACGCTGCCGCGGCCATCAAGCGTTGGCAGCCGCACCGACGGAAATGCATCACCCTGCAGGGCGGGCTTGAGCACGTCGGCCCGGTTCGCCACGTCGACACCAGCGCCCAGCATCAGCATCGCCGTGGTCATCGCCAGCGCTGCTGCTCCAAACCGCGGCGCCTGAACCGACGGCGACACCCGCGCGCCACGACGAAGCAGCCAGTCGAGCAGCACCACCGCGCCCGGCGCGTAGGCGACCACCGACTTCAGCACCATGCGCCCCACATCCATGTGCCCGTTGACGACGACGGCCATGCTGTCCACGGCCCGGTGCGGCAGCCACCACAGCTCAAGCCCCGCCACCGCACACGCGCCCCCCACGGCCTTCAGCAGCGTCAACGGCACCAGCAGGTACGTCGTCGCGATCGCGGCGCGCACCATTGGTACGGCGCGTGTCTTCGCCACGATGCCCACCACCACCGCGCTGATCGCCACCACAGCGAGGTCGGTCGCGCCCGCCCGCACGACGACGTCAAACAGGCGACGCACCACGATCAGCGGCGCGCTGGTCGCAAGGCTCAACAACCGAAACGTCTCGGCCGCGTGTATCGCCAACACCACAAGCGCGTACGCGAGCAGCGGCTCGATTGGGTGCGCGTCGTCGTTGTCGAGCAGGGCAGAGAAGCCACGCCTTGGTTGTGTGATCATCGCGCCCACACGACGAACAGCAGACCGCGCGGGCAGGGCAGGGGTGTCGCTCATGTCGGCTCCGTCGTCGTGGTCGTCTTTGCGATCTTGCGGCGTGCGCGGAAAAAGCGCTTCAGCACATCGCTGCAGTCGTCGGCCAGCAGGCCCGTTTCGACGACGAGCCGGTGGTTCAAGCGGTGGTCGGTGCACACGTTGAACAGCGAGCCCACAGCCCCCGCCTTCGGGTCGTGCGCGCCAAACACGAGGCGATCGACGCGCGCGTTCACGAGGGCACCTGCGCACATGAAGCAAGGCTCCAGCGTCACGTACAGCGTCGTGCCGAACAGGCGCCAACGATCGAGATGGCGGCTCGCAGCACCAATCGCGAGCACCTCGGCGTGGGCCAACGGCGCGCGGTCGGCTTCGCGTCGATTGCGGCCTTCGCCGACGACAACGCCGTCACACACGACCACGCACCCCACGGGCACTTCGCCTGCAGCGGCCGCTTCGTCGGCGAGCAGCAGGGCTCGCTGCATCATGGCGGTGTCGAACTCGGTGAAGCTCACGTGCCTTCTCCGTCGACGACAACGGTATCGAACGGGTGCAGGTGGTGCAGCGGCCCGTGGCCGTGGCCGAGCTGCGGCGCGCGCACGATCGCTGTGTGCACGTAGTCGATGGCGGCGCGAACAACGTCGACGAGGGCGGCGTCGGGGGCCCGCGACAACCGCGCGGCAATGGCGGCCGACAAGGTGCAACCGGTGCCATGGGTGTGGCGGGTGTTGATGCGCGGCGTCCGGATGGCGACGACGTCATCGGCGGTCACCAACAGGTCGACCACGGTCTCGCCGTGGCCGTGGCCGCCTTTGATCAGGGCTGCGCGCGCCCCGCACAAAAGCAGCGCGCGGCCAGCAGCGACCGCGGTGTCCTCGTCGACAACCTCGAAGCCCACGAGGCGTGCGGCCTCCGGCAGGTTCGGCGTCACCAAGGTGGCAAGGGGCAGCAAGCGGTCGCGCACGGTGTCGATGGCGTCGTCGGCGAGCAGGGCGTGCCCGCTTTTCGAGATGAGCACCGGGTCGACCACCAGCGCAAACCGTCGACGTGAGAATGCGGCCTGCAGTCCCTCGACCACGGCGGTGATCGTGGCCGCGTCGACGAGCATGCCGGTCTTGGCGGCTCCCACGTCGAGGTCGTCGCACACCGCGTCGAGCTGGGCGCGCACGAAGGCCGGTGGCGCGGCATGCACGCCGCTGACGCCGAGGGTGTTTTGCGCGGTGAGGGCGGTGATCACCGACGCGCCGTAGACGCGGTGGGCAGCAAACGTCTTGAGGTCGGCCTGGATGCCAGCACCGCCGCTGCTGTCGCTGCCGGCAATCGTGAGGGTGACAGGAATGCTCATCGCGACGGGTTTGGCCGCCGTCGTCGGTGCGGTCAACGTGTCGCGACGACCGACTTGTGGTGCGCGCACTGGCCGCTACACGCTGCGTCATGAACTTCTCACCGCCGCTGCGCCTCACGCTGCCCATGGTGTTCGCCGTGGTGCTGGGCATCGCGCTTCGCCTGCTTGGGTACTTCGACCCGTCGCTGCAGCTGTGGGTCGATGAGGCGAGCTGGGCCGAGATGCTGGTCGATGGCTCGGCCACCTGGATTCGGCCTGCCGGCTACATGACGGTCTCGGGCTGGCTCATCTCGCTGGCCAACACCGAGCCCATGCTGCGGTCGCTGTCGCTGGTCGGCGGCATCGCTCTCTTGTTGTTTGCGCAGGCCATCTTTCGCCGCATGACGACGTCACCGGCGGTGGCGGCCTTCGGCGTGTACCTGCTGGCCATCAGCCCGATCGCGGTGTCGATGAGCAAGGAGTTCAAGCCGTACGCCCTCGAGGCCGCCTTTCACGGCGCACTCATCTGGTTCGTATTGCGGTGGCTGGCCGAACACCGCCGCAAAGATCTGGTCGGATTCGTCGTCGTCGCGGCCATCGCGCCGTTGTTCGCGTGGTCTGTGGTGTTCGCCTATCCAGGGCTGTTTCTGGTGGTTGGCATCGAGGCGATCCGCACGAACCGTCGGCGCGACCTGCTCATCAGCGCCGTCGGCGGGGTCACGACTTTTGCGGTGTTGGTCTTTATTTTCCTGCAGCGCGTGGCAGGGGAAGATGAGAAAACCGGATTTTGGGGAAAGAAATATGATGTCTTCTACGTCGGCGACAGCGTCGCAGATGGAGTTGCATGGATGCTGCGGAAAACGTTTGATGTTGCAGGCTTTCCCGGCCATCTGAGCCTCGGCTACCCGGTAGAGATGGCACAGGTTGCCGAGCGCGTGCTGCCCCTGGTTTTCGGTGCGCTGGTGCTCGCGTCCGCGGTGCTGCTGGTGGCGCGCCGACGCTGGTTGTCG
>JBIKRQ010000158.1:0-13808 GCA_044349155.1 Myxococcota bacterium | reverse complement strand
ACCATGGCCTGTTTCTGATAGCTTCCACGCCGAGACGCAATCGATGCCTGTGCACCACCTTCCCCAGCCGCTGAAGACGCCACTGTTGTGCTGGCACGAGTCGTTGTCGTCGGCGCGCAACGACGCGCTCGTGGCGCTCTCGACCGACAGCGCGCGCATCGCCACGACACGGCCACTCCCCGCGGGCACCGCCGTCTACCTCGAGCTCGAGGGTGGTGCTGGCATCGACGCGGTCGCCACCGCCCTCGACCAAACGGGCTTCGTTGTCGAGTTCGTCACCGTCGACGACGCCGCCGCCGTGCTCATCGAGCGCGCCCTGCGCGACAACGCCGACGACCGCGTGCCGCAGCCGTTTGAGCGCACGGTGTCTCGCCCCGCCGCCATCCTCAGCCCGCCCACCGCCCCGGCCCCCGACCCCGTCGAGGACACCGTCGTCGAGCACGACGAACCCGCCGAACCCATCGAACACGTCGAACCCGCCGCGTACGCCGCCTCCGACGCGCCATCGTTCGTCGGCGCCGTCGCCTTCGCCGCCGCCGTCGTCGCCGAAGCCCCCGCAGCGCTCATCGTCGAGGCCCCGCTGGATCCCGAGCCCAGCCTCGAGGTGGCAGCGCCCAAGCCCCTCGCGCTCGAAGCTCCACCGGCGTTCGAGCCCGCTGTCGTCGAGGCTGCACCGCTTGCGCCCGAGCGCGTCGAACACGTCGAACACGTCGAGCATGTCGACGCTGCGCCGCACGAACAAGCCCGCGTCATCGACGCGGCACCGCCCGCCACGTTCGAGCCGGCCCTCGTCGTCGACGAAGCGGCCGCGTTCGAGCCCGCCACGTTCGAGCCCGAGCACGCAGCCATCGCTGCACCGCCAGCAGCATTGGAGCCTGAACCACCAGCGTTCGTCGTCGAGGCCGTCACGGCTCCTGCGGTTGCCCTGACCGGCATGCAGCAAGACGAAGTGTCGATCGCCGATGCGCTGCGCTTCGAACTCGACGACGACGACGACGCGGTCCTCGCTCCAGCGCCCCCGCCCGTTGCCGAGCCTCGACCCTTCTCTGAGCCCGTCACGGCCACGCCGCCGCCCGCGCAGATTGTCGAGCCCTTCGACGATCTCCACAGCGACGACCTCGTCGATGCTGCCTTCGCGCACTACCAGCCCGCGCCAACCGCGGAGCAGCCCGACTTCGACCAGGCTTTTGGCGTACCGCGCGCTGACCAGGCCGCCTTCGACGCCGCCGCCGAAGCCGCGTTTCTCGCCAACGACGACGTCGCGACCGACGTGCCGCGCACCCGCACCGACGAGCTGTTTTCGCTGCCCGCCGATGCACCACCCGCAACGCTGTCGCGAACACCAACAGCGTCGTTGTTCGACATGCCGCACACCGTGCCGATGGGCACGCTGCCGGTGCCGCCGCCAAACGCCACGCAAGACCTGCTGTTGTCGCCAGCCGCGTTGTCGGCCGAGGCGTGGGCGCAAGCGATGGGGCACGCGCCCGCCACCGTGGCCCCCGTCGCCGACGCTGCAACGCCGCAGGCGAAAGAGACCACCGACAAATGGCCGCTTGCCCGCGCCATTACCGCCGAACCGCCCGAGGCCTTCCGGTCGCCCGAGGTCACGTCTCCCGGCGCGCATGCCTTCGTGCTGCCCATCACCACCAACGGCCTCGTCCTCGACGATGTCGAAGCCGCACCGCCACCGACCAGCGACGTCGACGCCTCGAGCGAGGCGAGTGCCGACAACACCTGGGCCCGCATCGCCCAGCAGGCCATCGACGTAGACGAAGACGACAACGACACGCACGTCGATCCGGTCACGGCGAGCGAGGTCGCCAGCGACGACCTGGCCGACGGGTTCGATGTCGCCTTCACCAACCCTGGTGCGTTCGCGCTCGAGCCGATGCCCACCGCCGAGTCAACGTTCGCGCCGCCGCCGTCGACAGGCGACCACGCCATCGACCTCGAACTCGATGACGACGAGATCGAACTCGACCATCGCCCCAATCTGGTGCTCGAACCCGTCGACGACGCCCACTTCGACAACGACGACAGCGAAGACCACGACCACATCGGCCACGCCGGCCACGTCGGCCACGTCGACCACGTACCCGCGGCGTTCAATGCGTCGATGCCTGGAGCGTCGATGCCCGTCGCACCGGCTGCCGTTGCCGAGCGCGTGGCGTCGCGCCCCCTGCCCACGCTCGATCCCGAGCCCGAGCCCGCCAGCGACGATGCCCCCCGCGTCGTCGACGTCGACTTCTCCGAGTTCCGCGACGTGCTCGGCGCCACCCGCCGCGTGTACGACGCGCTGCTGCCGTCGCTGCTGCCGCGTCCGCCACCTGGAGCTGCGCCGCCGCCGCCCATGTCGGTGCCGCCCCCACTTCCAACCACCGCGGCCACGCTCGGACTCCCCCAGCCGCCACCATCGCTCCTGACGCCTCCAGAGCCCCGCCAGGCGACGGAAACGCCATTTGCGCTCCCGCGCCCTCCCGGCAGCCGAAACACCGCCACGTTGGGTTTTGGTGCGGCAGGCAACCCGTTCGGTGGCGATTCGGAACGGCAGCGCTTCGGCGACAGCGTGCCGCCACTGCCCAACGACGAACCGTGGACGGTGTCGTCGCCGCCGTCGCCGGCGTTTCCAGCGCCGCGCCTGCTCGACGCCGACCTCGGTCCGGTGCTGACGGCCGGCAACTCGAGCGCGCCGCGTGGGCTGCCGTTCGTTGGCGATTCGGGGCCCGCTGCGCCAGCGCCGCTGCCGGAGCCGCCCACCACGCAAGCCACGGTCAGCCCGCTCACGCCCAGCACGCCCGACGACCTGCCCCTCGTGGTGGGCGATCAGGTCGTCCTGAGTGCCGAAGACCTCGTCGACGACGACTGGCAAATCGGCCCCGGCCCCGGCCGGCGTTGAACAATGACCACGCAACAGCGCAGACCGAGGTGACACGTGCAGGTGGTTGAGGTGGTGCTGCAGGGCGTTCGTGGCGCCGCGCGCGCGGTCCGCTGGGTGCCCGCCGCAAAGGGCGTCAGCGTCATCCCGGCCGGCGAGGCCGAGGGGTTGTTTGGTCAAGCACTCTTCGAGGTGCTGGCCGTCGTCGCCGAGGGTGCGCTGCCCACCGCCGTGCTGCCCGACGCCAACGGTCAGGGGCGCGCCGCCGTCGTCGTGATTGGCCGCGACGAACGCCGCTACCGCCTGCTGTGGGACCTGCACACCGGGCGCCGCGCCCTGCAGCTGCACAACGGCACGACGTGGGAAATGATCACCACGACGTCGTCCGAGGTGGCCTCGTCGCTCACCGCGAGCCTTGGTTTTCCGCAGGCCGACGTGCTGCGCGAAGTCTTCATCGGCCTCGTCGACGAGCTGCCCTCCAAACGCATCGAGCGCGTCGCAGCCACCGCAGCGTCTGCCAAGGCAGACAAACCGCTGCCGCCGGGGTTTGGCGACAGCCCCGCCGTCGTCGACACCAGCAAGCCCCTGCCCCCCGGCTTCGACTTCAACGCCGGGCCGGCCGTGTCGCGTTTTGCGGGTCGCCCCGAGCACGAATTGCGGGCACGCCTCGCCGAGATTGCGGCCCTCGGCGGGCCAAAGGTCGACGTCGCGGCCCTCGAATTCGAACTCGACGGGCTACAGAAAAAGACCTTCGAGCTGCAAGCCAAACGCAAGCCCGTGGCCGAGGCCGAAGCCGCACTGCGCACGCTCAACGAGCAGCTGAAGCGGGTCGCGTTTCTCGACGCGTTGCCGGCTGATTTTCTCGAGCAGGCCCGCCGCTTGTCGACGATCAAGGCCGAACACGAACGCGAACTCGCCAGCATCGACAGTGCAACGTCGACGTTGGTGGCATCGGCGAGCCACCTGTCTGAAGAGGTCTCGGGCCTCACACGCCGCGGCGGCCCACGCCCCATGCAGGCCGCCCTCGACGACCCGCTCGTGCGCTGGGGCAGCGTTGGTGGTGTTGCCGCCATCGTCGTGGCGTTCCTTGGGCACTACGCGGCCGACGGGCTGCGCTGGTTGGCGCTGCTCAACATTCCGGCGTTTGGTGCGGCGGTGTTTGGCGGCATCCGCTTGCTGGGTGGCCTCGAGGAAGGCGCCAGCGTTCGCATGAAACTCATGCGCTACGCCGCCGACCGCAAACGCCTGGTCGACCGCTACGCCATCGACCGCGAGCAGATCGATCGGCTCCTCGAGAAAAACCAGCTCACCTTCGAGCAGCTCCCCGAGATGGAGCAGCACTACGCCGTGCGCGCCAACCTGCTCGCCCGCAAGCTTGAGCACGACGCCGTGGTCGCCGAGCTTGGTGCACAAATGGGCGACGTCGACGCCGAGCTGGCCCACAACGCCGATCGCATCCGTGTCGTCGAGGGCGAGCTGCAAAACGCTGGCAACGGCTACGATCCGGCCCTCGCCGAGGTGCAGCGCGAAGCCGCCGAAATCGAAGAAGTGCTGCGCGGTGAACGCGTGGCCGCCCCTGCACCTGCGCCGAAGTCCGAGCCGCCGACACCGGTGCCGTCGGGCAAGTTTGGCGCGGGCGCCGGTGGCCCCGTCGACGTGCTGCAGAAGCTGGTGCGCGTCGCCGCCGACCTGCTCGTGCTGTCGCTCGAAGACACCGCGGCACGCCTGGCCCCGCGCGCCGGCCAGATGTTGCAAGCACTCACCGATCGCCGGTTCTCGGGCCTGCAGTTTGGTCCGCGCGGCGAAGGCAGCGTCGTCGACGCCACCGACCAAAGCGTGTTGCCCTTTGTACAGTTGCCGGGCCTCGATCGCGACCTGGTGGTGTTGGCGTTGAAGCTCGCGGTCGTCGAGGCCGCTGCGGCGTCGTCGCGCGTGCCCGTCGTCTTTGATCGCAGCCTCGATCACTTCCCCGTCGAGAAGGCACCGCTGCTCGTGCGCGCCCTGCAGTTCCTGGGCAGCAGCAACCAGGTGGTCGTCGTCACCCAACGACGCGAGCTGGCGTCGGCGGGCACGGTGGTCACCGCACAGATGGCCCAGGGGTGAGCATGTCGCAGGCGGTGCTGCCACGCGTTGAAGCGCTCTCTCGTGGCGGGCTGTGGCTGCCCACGCCGCTGGGCGCTGTGCAGTTGGGCGCACCGCCCGACACGCTCAAAGACACGCTGCCGCGCCCCCACGGTGTTCCGCGCATCATCCTGCTGCCGCGCCACCTCGTCGACGTGCGTCGTGGCATCGCCAACGCCGACCTCGAATTCCCCATCTACTGGAACCTGTTTGCGCAGCACCGGCCGCTGATTGTCGTTGGCACGGCCGACCAGTGCGCGCGCATTCGGCAGGCGGTGCAAGAGAGCCTGCTGGGCCCACTCGAGCAGCACCTCGACGACGACGTCGTCCCTGGCCGCCCCGTGCCCGACCTCGCCCGCGAGCACCGCTGGTTTCGCCGTGGCGAACACTACCGCGGTGGCCTGCTCACCCTCGACGACGCCATCGACGTGCGCGTCGTCGAAGACGGCGGTCCCGACGTCGTTGTCAGCGACAGCGGCTGCACCGTGGCCATCCGCCTGCAAGGCGAGCACTTCGTCGTCGACATCGACGGCACCACGGTCGCTCAGCTGTCGCGCTCGCCACCGTCATCGACGCGGGCCACTGCAATGTTGTCCATCGACGAGCAGGTCGAAGCGCGCACAGCAGCGCTGCGGTTTGTGCCGCCGCGCTTTGGCATCACCGTGCTCGGGCGCAGCCACGGCTTCGACCCCGATCCGCAGGAGCGCACGACGGGGTTTGTGTTGTGGGTCGGTGGCCGCGGCGTGCTGGTCGATCCACCGCTGCACGCGTCGTCGCTGCTGGTCGAAGGCGACATCGACGCCGACCTCGTCGACGGCTTGATCCTCACCCACGTCCACGGCGATCACGACGCTGGCGTGCTGCAGAAGGCACTGGCTGCGGGCCGCACCACGTTGTGGACCACGCCGTCGATCTACGCGTCGTGGCTGCGCAAATGGACCGCCCTGTCGGGCATGGCCGAAGCCGACCTGTGCTCGCTGTTCGACTTTCGCCCGGTGCGGGTGGGCGAGCCCGTCGACGTGCACGGGGCCAAGCTGCTGTTTCGCTTCACGCTGCACTCGATTCCGGCGATCGCCTTCGAGGCCCACTACCAGGGCGCGTCGTTCAACTACTCGGGCGACACCCTCAACGACCCTGCCGCCGTCGACGCCATCGCCCGCGCCGGCTTCATCGATCCCGCCCGCCACGAAGAGCTGCTGCACTTCGACTGGTCCCACGACCTCATCTTTCACGAGAGCGGCATCCCACCTTTGCACACCCCCCTCGAGCGGCTCGACGCCCTCGACGACGACATCAAGCGTCGCCTGCGCGTGCTGCACGTCACGCCCCACCGCTTGACGGGGCACGAGGGCTTGATTCTGGCCGAGCCCGGCCGCGCCGCCACCATCGACCTGCCCGTCGAGATTGCCCCCGAGCAGCGCCTGCTGCGCCACCTGGGCCTGCTGGGCCGCAGCCACCATTTCGCGCACCTGCCGTTGGCCCGCGCTGCCGAGCTGCTCACCCACGCGCGCGAGCTGCACGTGCCAGCGGGAACGTTGCTCATCCGCGAAGGCGACGTGGGCGACGCCATCTACCTCGTCACGGGCGGCAAGGCGGCAGTGATGCGGCAGCAGCGCACGGTGAAGGTGCATGGCCTGGGCGATGTGCTCGGCGAGACCGCGGTGTTTCTCAAGCGTCCACGCAACGCCGACGTGGTGGCCCTCACCGATCTCGAGCTGCTCGTCGTCGATGGCGAAGTCGCGCGCCGCTGCTGTGCCAGCACCTCGGTGCCACTGCTCGTCGAGCGTCAGGCGCGCGTGCGCGACCTCGATCCGTGGGCCACCGTCGATGCGCACTCGCCGTTTGCCGGCCTCACCGCGCGCCAGAAAGACCACCTCGAAACGCTGCTCGTGCCCTTTGAGATTGGCACCGGCCACCGCCTGCTGTTCGGTGACGTCGTCGCTGACCGCGTCACGCTGATCATCAAGGGCCACGCGGTGCTGTGCGATGGCGAGCACGACGCGGCCGACGCGAGTGCCGTCTTCGTCGGCCCCGGCTGCATCGTGGGCAACCCGGCGCTGGTGTTGGCGAGCAAGCCGCAACGCGAAGGTGCCGTGGCCAATGGCGCGGTGGTGGGCTGTGTGCTCTACCGGCACGACCTCGAGCAGTTTCTCGAGGAGAACCCGGGAGTTCGCGTGCGCATCCAGCCCTGGACGGCAACAGAGGCCGTCACCACGGCGTCGGGCATGGCCCTGATGGTCACCGAGCACGTCGGCCTCGACGACACCGCCGTCAGCGCCGTGCTCGCGCAGGCAGGTCGCGCGTGAGTGCTGCTGTCGTAAAGAGCCGCGCCTTCGTGCTCGTGTACGAAGACGACGACGTCATCGTGGTCGACAAAGCCGCCGGTGTGCTCACCGTGCCGACGCCGCGCCGTGAACGCGTCACCCTCGTCGACGAGGTGGGCCGGTACCTGTCGCGCAACCCACGCATCACGCGTCCGGCGGTGATCGTGCATCGGCTCGATCGCGAAACCTGCGGCCTCGTCGTGTTTGGCAAACACCAACGCGCCGCCGACGTGCTCATGCAGCGCTGGAACGATCACGAGCGCCGGTATGCGGCGATCGTCAGCGGTGTCGTCGTCAAAGACGCCGGCACCATCCGCAGTCGGCTGGTCACCAACGAGCGCCTCGATCGCCATTCGAGCAGCGATGGCAGCGGCGAAGAAGCCGTCACCCACTACAGCGTCGTGCGGCGCATCGACGGCGCCACGCTGCTCGACGTCGTGCTCGAAACGGGCCGACGCAACCAGATCCGCGTGCACCTCGCCGAGCAGCGGCACCCGATCCTCGGCGACGATCGCTACGGCGGTATGCAGCGTCACCGTCGCTGGGACGACCGCCACCTCGCGTTGCAGGCGCGCACCCTCGCGTTTCCCCACCCGCGCACGGGCGCGCCCCTGTCGTTCGAGCTGCCGTTGCCCGCGGTGTTCGCGCGCTTTTTGGGTGCGGCGCGCGGGTAGCGTTGTCGTTGTCATCGTCGTCGTCACCGCCAAAGGATCGGCATGCGTCTGTTTCGCTCTCGTTCGCGCGTTGATGTGGCCGGCCTGCCCAAAGAAGTGGCCGCGCGCCTGGTGCAGCTCGTCGACGACGTGGCCGCTGCCCCCCACGATCTGCGCGCCCGCCGCGCGCTCGCCGACTGCTGCAAGAGCATTGGCCGCCTCGAAGAAGCGATCGCCCACTACCAGGCCCTCGCCGGCGCCTACGCCGCCCAGGGGCTGCTGTTTCGCGCGATCGCCGTCTGCAAAACGATCCTCGAGATCGACCCGGGCCACACCGAAACCGAGCTGGCCCTCGCGCAGCTGTACGCCCGCCACGACGTGCAAAGCGATCACGCCCTCACCGTCGAGCTGCCGATCGCCATGGGTGCAGCCCTGGTGCTTGACGACGACGACGTGCTCGAATCGAGTGCCGTCGCCAACGACAGCGACGACGACGAAGCCCCACCCCTGCCCGATCTCATCGACGATCTCGAGCCCGTTGCTGCCGACGCGATCGATGCAGACGCCGACATCGAAAGCGACAACGACGACGACGAAGAGATCGTCGACGGCGATGTGCTCGCAGCGTTGACCGTGAAAACCGAAGGCAGCGTGGCCCTGTCGCGGCCGCAGGCGGTGCCGTTGTTTTCGGGGTTGTCGTCGTCGCGCTTCACCGAGTTGGTGCAGGCGTTGCGCTGCTGGCAGGCCGATGCCGGTGCGGTGATCGTCGCCGAGGGCGAGCCGGGCGACTCGGTCTTCGTCATCGCGCGCGGTGCGGTGGCCATTCAGCGCACCGCCGACGACGGCAGCGTGATCGAGCTGGCCCAGATGGGCGACGGCGACTTCTTCGGCGAAATCGCGATCATGGCGCAGCGCCCGCGGGCCGCGTCGGTCGTGGCCCTGCGCACCACCGAGCTGCTCGAGATCGATCGCACCACGCTGGCCGCTCTCGTCGAGCGCGATCCCCACGTGAAAGACACCCTCGAGGGGTTCTGCACGCGGCGCCTGATCGAAAACACCATGAAAACGTCGCCGCTGTTCACGGGCCTCGACGACACCAGCCTGCTGCGCACCATCGGCCGCTTCGAGTCCGTCGTCGTCGACGATGGCGCGACCCTCGTGCATCAGGGCGAAGGCACACCGGGCCTGCACATCCTGCTGCAGGGCACCATCGACGTCGTCGCCAGCACCACCGTCGACGGCCTCACCAGCACCGTGCGCCTCAAGCGCCTTGGGCCTGGCGATGTGTTCGGCGAGATGGGCCTGCTGCGTCGTCAGCCCGCCACAGCGTCGTGCGTGGCGGTGGGGCCAGCGCGCCTGGCGGTGTTGGGGGCCGACACCTTCTTCGCGCTGCAAGACGAACACCCGGGCCTGCGCGTGCGCCTGCAGGCCATCGTCGACGCCAGAGCCGCCTTCAACGCCCGTTTCCTCCCCGCCAGCGACACGAGCGGTGCGCGCGCAGGAACCGTATGAAGCTCGCACAGCACTTTCCGCTCGTCGTCGTCACCGCACTGGCAGCGTGTGCGCCGCCAACCGCATCGCCAGCACCGCCACCACCGCTTAAGCCCGTCGAAGCCGCCGTGGTTGGCCCCACCGTCGTCGCCCTCGACGGCGAAGCGTTCTCGAGCAGCTGGCACATCGCCATCGTCGCCACCACCGACGCCGAGCGGGCGCGCGCGCGCACCATGGTCCCCGTCGTCGACGCCGCCATCGCCGAGGTCGGTCGGCAAGTGTCGTCGTGGAATCCGCAAAGCGAGGTCTCGCGCTTCAGCGCCGCGCAACACCTGCATCCGTTGTCGGCGAGTGCGGGCACGTTGCAGATCGTCGGCGTGGCCCTCGACACCGCGGCCAAAACCGGCGGCGCCTTCGACCCCACCGTCGGCCCCCTGCTCGACCTGTGGGGCTTCTCACCGTCGACGAAGGGCAAGGTCAGCACCCCGCCCACAGCAACGGCCATCGCCGCCGCACAGCAGCATGTGGGCTTTGCGCACGTGAAGATCGACGGCGGCCTGCTCATCAAAGACCGCGCCGACACCACCCTCGACGTTACAGCCCTCGGTGACGGTGCCGCCGCCGCAGCCATCGCACGCAGCCTGCAGGAACGCGGCTTCAACAACTTCCTCGTCGACGTCGCTGGCGAAGTCGTGGTCGCGGGCCCTGGCCATGGCAAGCCGTGGCGCGTGGGCATCAACACGCCAAAGGCCGAGGCCGCGGCCGACGAGTCGGTGCAGCAAACAGCGCTCACGCCGGCGGGCACGTCGCTGCTCGCGTTGTCGACGAGCGGCACCTACCGCGACACCTGGTCGAAAGACGGCACGCGCTACACGCACATCATCGACCCGGCCACGGGCGCGCCGGTCACGCACACGCTGGTGTCGTGCACGATCGTGGGCCCCGACATCGTCGTCGCCGACGCGCTCTCCACGGCGTGCATCGTGATGGGCAAGGCCCGCACCGAAACCGCGCTGCCAGCCTTCGTCGGCTACGAGGCGTTGTTTATCGAGGCGAGCCCCCCCACCACGTTCACCACGAGCCACACCGCAGGCTTTCCGCCACTTCTGTAATCAGATACAGAAGTAAAATTGCAACCACATCAACAAGCGCACCGACTCGCATTTTTCTCTGAAGATCCGGCAGGTTGGGCTCAATTGTCGAAGCCGGCGCTGTCGCTGCGTCGTGGTGCACAGGAGCAGACATGAAGTACATGGCGTTGATTTACGGCAGCGAGCGCGAAGCAGAACTCCAGGGCGAAGCGGCGCTGAAGTCGCTGATCGAGGAGTACTGGCAGTACGAGGCGTGGCTTGAGGCGGAGCACCCAGGCAAGAAGCTCGCGTCCGACGCGCTGCAGCCCACGCCCACGGCCACGACGGTCCGCGTGCGTCAGGGCAAGCGAGCACTCAGCGATGGCCCCTTTGCCGAAACCAAGGAGCAGCTCGGCGGCTTCTACCTGTTTGAGGCCAAAGACCTCGACGAAGCCCTGATGCTCGCCGAGCGCATCCCCGACGCGAAGTACGGCTGCGTCGAGGTCCGCGCGGTCATGGACGTGACGGAGATGGGCTGAAGGCCCAACCACCCCGGCGTGACGTCGACACCTTCACCTGCGTCCACGGTGCTGGCGGCGACGTTTCGTGCCGAAGCGGGTCGCATCCGCGCAGGCCTGGTGCGGGTGCTTGGCAGCTTCGACGCCGCCGACGACGCACTCGCCGAGGCCTGCAGCAGCGCGCTTGTGCACTGGGCCGCTGAGGGGATTCCGCAACGGCCGGGCGCGTGGTTGACGACGGTGGCCAGGAACAAGGCCATCGACGCCGTGCGACGAACACGACGGCAGGTCGCCCTCGACGCCAACGACCTCGAGCAGACCCTGGCGCGCCACCTGCCCGACACCCCCAGCGAGGTCGGCGTCAGCATCGATGCGAGCGCGCACGACGACGATCGCCTGCGCTTGTTGTTTTGCGCCTGCCATCCAGCGCTGTCCCTCGACGCCCAGGTGGCGTTGACGCTGCAGGCGCTGTGCGGGTTGAGCGTGGCCGAAGTGGCGCGCGCATTCCTCACGCCGACGACGACGATGGCCCAGCGACTGGTGCGCGCCAAACGCAAGATCGCCGTCGCTGGCATTCCCTACGCGCTCCCCGAGGCTGCCGCGTTGCCCGAACGGCTCGAAGGCGTGTTGGCGGTCATCTACCTGGTCTTCAACGAGGGCTACACCGCCAGCCACGGCGACAACCTGCAGCGCCAGAGCCTCAGCGACGAGGCGATCCGGCTGGCGCGCCTGCTGGTGTCGTTGCTGCCGGCCGCTGAAGCGCAGGGGCTGCTGGCATTGCTGCTGTTGACCTCGGCACGCGCCGCGGCGCGCATCGATGCTGCTGGCGACCTCGTCGTGCTCGAGGAGCAGGACCGCACCCGCTGGAACCGCGCGCTGATCGTCGAAGGCGAGCAGCTGCTGCGTACGGCACTGCTGCGTGGGCCCGTGGGCCCCTATCAGATTCAAGCGGCGATCGCGGCGCTGCACGACGAAGCAGCAACACCGACCGACACCGACTGGGCCCAGATTGCTGCGCTGTACGGCGAACTGCTGCGTCACTGGAACACGCCCATCGTGCGCTTGAACCAGGCGGTCGCCACCGCGATGGCTGGTGCGCTCGACGACGGCATCGCCGCTGTCGAGGTGCTCACGCGTCACGCGGCCCTGAAGGACTACCACCTCGCCCATGCCGCCCTGGGCGACCTGCTGCGTCGGCGTCAACGCCCCGCGCGCGCCAGGGTGGCCTACAAGCGCGCGCTGGCGCTGTGTGCGAATGCCGCCGAGCGCCGGTACCTGCGGCGGCGTCTCGACGAGCTTGGCCCCGTCAAGGCGTGACGCGGCTGGCAGCGACCTTCTGCAACACGCCACTTCTGTAGCCACCAACAGAAACCACATGACAATTCACTCGGCGCTTCTGGCACCAAACCAGACAAAGGCACCGGCCAAAACCACGTGGATCACCGTATTTGGAACGATACCACTAAGCTCTGTAATCGTTCCATCAAAAAAGGCCAGCACCTCAATGGGTGCGAGCATCACCTGATACGCGGCATTGCCAAGGAGGAAGGCGCGCAGCGTGGGTGAGTTCGCGTGCGACCGCACGGCCAGGGCAATGCCCCCGATCGCCAGCAGCGCCACGCCGCACTCACGCACCCACACCACGGTAGAAGCAACAGGCGCCACGCCTTTGCTGGCGAGGAGAATGCCCGGAAAGAACGCCGCCAGCGTTCCAACCCCCAGGGCGATGCAGGAAGCAAGAGTGAGCAGGGTTTTGCGGTTCATCCAGTGAACGTGGATGCGGCTGCGGCCCGCCGGCAATTCCTTCTGCAGGTAGGTGCGTCTGGCCTCGAGCCGTGGCACCACCCGGCTCTCCTGGCGGGGCCGCCACGGGCTCTCCCAGCTCGGCGAAACGTCCCTTGACGGCCGGGCAAGCGACAAGCAGCGCACCTCCGCCGTTGGTCGGTCAGCTGGTCTGCCAGCGCCAGGCGATGACGACGATGGCCACGGTGCCGCCGGGTCTGCGCACCAACTCCCGCGTGCGCGCATTTTTGGACCACATCGCCGCGTCGTCGACAACACGACGGCGGTTCACGGCTTGATGCGGCTGGCAGCGACCTTCTGCAGGTTGCGCATCAGCTTGGGCATCGTGCTCGACTGAAACGTCGCGAGCATGCTGTCGGGCACGGGCATCTTGGGGCGCACGCGCAGGCGGTAGGTGACCTTCGTGTGCGTGGCGTCGACGGCCTCGAGCTTCCAGCTGCCTTCGTTGATCGTGTAGTCGCCCTCGATCAGGTTCCAGCGGCGCAGGTAGCTCTTGTTCGGCTCGATCGTGTGCACGGCGGTGGTCTTGCTGGTCAGGTCGGGAAGCGGAAACGGCAGGTCGGCGGTGACCTGGCAAACTGCACCGGTCGCTGAACGCGAAATCTCCTGAGAATTCAGGATGTTGGGCATGGTCTGCTTGAAGTTGTTGCAGTCCGAGACGATGTCCCACAGCACGGCGGCGGGCGCATCGAGCACGGCTTCGGCCACGGCCATCGGGATGTCGGAGCCCGCCACAGCCTCCGACCACACCTTCACGTCGTCGGCAGCCGCGGCTGGAGCAGCACACGCAAGAGCAACAACCGCGAAAGCAGAGGACCACGCAGATGACTTCATGGCCAGCACCCTAGTGCGACGAGACTGAATTGGCGATCCACTCATCCCGCCCGTGCCTTGCCTGTGAACGTCCACTTGACGGGCTGGGCGAGGATTCTGTTGAAGTACGCGATGAAGTC
>JBIKRQ010000157.1:0-13839 GCA_044349155.1 Myxococcota bacterium | reverse complement strand
CGCTCGCCGTCCAGGGGCAGATCGGCGATCCGAACCTGACGTTGCAGCAGGTCGAAAACGAGCACATTCGCCTGGTGCTCGAGGCCGTAAAGGGCAACCAAAGCGAAGCTGCGCGACGCCTTGGCATTGGCCGCAACACCCTCGCGCGCAAACTCTCGGGCGAACCCGACGACCGCTGACGAGCGCTGACGACGACGACGCTACGCCTTCGCTGAACGGAAGCGGCGGTCGTCGCCCTGCACGATGCGCGTGCGCTCGGGCCACACGGGTTCGGCGACGTCGTGCAACGGATCGCCCGGGAGTGCCAACACCAACGCGCCTTCGACCTCGTTGACGACGGGGCGCACCGCACGCGTGGGCCAGCGGTGCTGACGCACCTGACCAAGTTTCAACGGCGCGAGTTCCTCGAGGGTGACCAGCGTTGGCGGCGACAACGTGATGCGACCACTGCGATAGGCCTCGAGTGCAGCGTGTGGCGTGAGCCATTCTCCTTCGACCACTTCGGTGCCGTCGGCGGTGGCGGTGTGGCGCTGCAATGAAGGTACCGTCGCGAAGAAGAAGCGGGTGTCGTAGCGGCGCGGCTCGGCCTCGGGGGTGATCCACCAGGCGATCGGCGTGAGCAATTCGACGTCGGGGAGCAGCCCCACCGCCGTCAACGCTTGCGCAAACGACAAGCCGCTAACCACACGTGCCGCGACGGCATCGATGGGTGCGCGTGTTGTGAGCGGCAGGCCGCTCTCCGAACGGGCGAGCAGCACGCCTGTTTCCTCCCAGGTTTCGCGAATGGCGGCGACGGCGAAACGATCGTGGTCGAAGCTGGCGTCATCGTCGTCGACACGGCCTCCGGGAAACACATGGGCGCCCGCCATGAAACCGCTTTTGCCATGGCGCTTGACGAGGAAGACTTCGAAGGTGTCGTCGGCACAGGCGCGGGCAACGACGACGGTGGCAGCAGGATCGGCAGGTGCAGCACTCATCGCGCAAGCCTCGTGCAACTTGCGGTCGTCTGCCAAGGCGTGCTGCGATCAGACACATGGCGGCACCAACGTTTGAACAAGACACGATCCTTGAGCTCGTCGTCGTCGCGTCGCCCCACCCGGGGGCCGTTGGGCGCACGCTGGTGCTGCGGCGCAACACCCTCGTCGTGCTGGGCCGCACCCGCGACGAACACACCGCTACCGCGTCGATGGGCAAAGCCGCACAACGCCGTCTCGAGCTCGAGGACCAACGCTGTGTCGGCGACGCCATCGCCACGCACCAGCAGCCACTGCTGTCGCCGATCGATGCCCTGGAGCGCGTCGACGACTTCAACGTCACCGACGACGCCGTCAGCCAGACCCATGCGATGGTGCTGTGCGACGGCGTGTCGGTCGTCGTCGTGGATGTGCAGTCACGCAACGGCACGTGGCACAACGGCGAGCGTGTGTCGGTCGCAGCCATCGGCGCTGGCGATGTGCTGCGGCTGGGCGAAACGCGCCTCGAAGCACGCACCATCGCGAACTGATCGCCTCATCCTTTCGGCTCATCCGCGACGGTTCGCGGCCGCCTACGGTCACGCTGTGATCACCCTGCTGCGCTCTGTGTGGACTGAACCTCGACCTGTGCCACCGCACACCCATGTGCCCTGGCACGACGCGGTGCTCGTCGCTGTGTGTGCAGCGCTCGCGATCGCCGAAGCGTTGGTGCGCACCGACCTGCCCGCGCGGCTGCTGTCGCTCGGCCTGTGCTTGTGGGTGGTGCTGCTGCTGCCGTTTCGCCGGCGTCTGCCGTTTGCCGTTTTTTGCGCCGCGTTTGGGGTCGTCGTCGTCGTCGACATCGCCCTGTTTGCGGCGGGTGTGCGCTCGGATGGGCTGTACACCAACATCGTCATCCTCGTGCTGCCGTACGCGCTGTGCCGGTGGGGTGCGGGGCGCGACATCCTCGTCGGGCTTGGGCTCCTCGTCGTGGTGTACGTAACGTCGGTGTTTACCGGTGCGGTCCACAACGCGTCCGAAGCGATTGGCTCTGCCGTGGTGTTGCTGCTCCCGGCGGCCATCGGCACGTCGCTGCGTTTTCGCGCAACAGCACAGCAACGCGCACTCGACGCCGCCCGGGCCCACGAGCGTGAACGCCTCGCGCGCGATCTGCACGACACGGTCGCGCACCACGTGTCGGCGATCGTCATCCAGGCCCAGGCGGGGCGCCTGGTGGGCCGAGCGCGCCCCGACGTCGCCGACAACGCCTTTGCAACGATCGAAGCCGAAGGCGCGCGGGCACTCACCGAGCTACGCACGCTGGTGGGCCTGCTGCGTGATGGCGATGTGCCGTTGAGTGCGCGCGCAGGCATCGCCGACCTGCAAGCACTTGCGCGCCGTCTCGACGATGGTCGCGTGATCACCGTGCGCATCGACGACGCGATCGACGTCGACACCATCAGTCCGACGTTGCAAGCCACGCTGTTTCGCATCGCGCAGGAGAGCGTGACGAATGCGCTGCGCCATGCGCGAAACGCAACAACGATCGCTGTGCGCCTTGAGCGCGGTGTTCCCGGATTCGTGCGACTTGTCGTCGACGACGACGGTGCTCCAGGTGTTGGCGGTCCTGCAGGCTTTGGCATTGTCGGCATGCGCGAGCGCGCGCGCATGTTCGGCGGCACCCTCGATGCTGGACGAACACCTGAGGGCTGGCGCGTCGTCGCCGTGTTGCCGGAGCGAGCATGACGAAACGCCTGCGTGTTGTTGTTGCTGATGACCAGGACCTGGTGCGCGCCGGGTTGCGACTGCTGCTCGAAGCGCAGGGCGTCGACGTCGTGGGCGAAGCGCGCACCGGCCTGCAGGCTGTGGCCCTCGCGCAGCAGCTTCGGCCCGATGTCTGCTTGTTCGACATCCGCATGCCGGGCATCGATGGCATCGAGGCCACGCGCCGACTCGCGGGCAAAGATGTGGTGCAGCCGCTGGCCGTCGTCGTAATCACCACGTTCGACCTCGACGAATACGTACACGGAGCGCTGAAAGCGGGCGCACGCGGCTTCTTGTTGAAAGACGCGGGCCCTGCGTTGTTGCTGCAGGCCATCGAGGCCGCCGCGGCAGGCGACGCGTTGATTGCCCCGAGCGTGACGGCGCGGTTGCTCACGAAGTTTGCGCGCTTGCAGGAGTCGCCGCCGCCACCTCCCGTCGAGCCGCTCACCGAACGCGAAGAAGAAGTGCTCCTCGTCGTCGCCAGCGGCCGCACCAACGCCGAGATCGCCACCGACCTGCACATCTCACTCAGCACGGTGAAAACGCACGTGGCGACGTTGATGGCCAAGCTGTGTGCGCGCAACCGCGTCGAGCTGGTGATGTGGGCCTACGAAACACACCGCGTGCGCCGCTGACCTCGCGCCTGCCTCGGCCGAAAGAACGAGGTCGATGCAACCGCAAGTGCGATGTCGAGGGCACTCAGCGCGGTCACGGTTTCAGCATGAACACACACACCGCTGTTGCTCGCGCTGATCGTTGGAAGTGGTTGCCCCTCGTGGGACTGCTCGTGTTGTGCATCGTGCCGGTTGGTGCCGGCATCTGGCGCCTGGTGGAATTGGCGGGCACGCCCGTCGTCACACCCGACAACGCACGCTTCGTCGCCAACCCGCTTCCAGCGGTGGTGCACATGGTCAGCGCGCTGTTGTTCTGCGTGCTCGGCGCGTTTCAGGTCGCGCGCGCAACGAGAAACCGCAGCCTCCGCTGGCACCGCCTGGCGGGTCGCGCCGTGGCCCCTCTGGGCATTGTGGGCGCCGTGGCGGGCATCTGGCTGGCCGTCGCCTACAACGGCCTCCAGCGCGATGGCGTCGTCCTGTTCAGTTTGCGCCTCGCTTCGGGCACCGCCATGGCCGCATTCATCGTCGTCGGCGTCGTACGCGTCGTACGCGGAGACATCGCCGGACATCGCGCGTGGATGTTGCGCGGCTACGCCATCGGCATCGCGGCAGGCACGCAGTTCTTCACACACCTGCCATGAGACGACGTGCGCCATGGCTGCTGGCTGGCTCATCAACATCGTCGTCGCTGAGTGGCTCCTTCGTCGCGAACGTCGACACGCACCACGCGCTGTCAGCACGCCCTGAATGCAAAACGGGCACCCGAAGGTGCCCGTCAGTGTTCACACCCTGTGGGGTTTGATCACTTCTTCTTGCCGCCCTTGCCGATGCCGTCGAAGAGGTAGTCGGCCGCGAACCAGTTCGGCTGGGGCTCGACGCGCTCAACGATGCTGGTGGCGCGCACGGTGCCGCTCTTGACGTCGATGACGTCGAGGTGGATCGCGATGCGGAGCGCGTCGGCGTTGTTGACCTGAGCATCGGAGAAGAGGCCGGCGATGGCGCCGACGATGTAGCGGATGCCGAGGATGATGTAGCCGGGGTTCTTCTGGTTCACGCGCATGACGCGGTAGGCGAGCATGACGTCGGCGGGCTGGATGCGGCCATCGCGAGCGAGGCTGTCGGCGCGGGCCGCGAGCTTGCCGCTCTCGGTGTACTCAACGTAGAGCGAACGCAGCATGTCGTCGTCACGAGCGACGACTTCCGAGATGCCACCGTCGCGCAGGCTGTCGACGAGAGCATCGTAGGTGAGCGCGTCGATCGGGCGATCGGTGTTGGTGCCGCCAACCTTGTTGATGACCCACACGCGCTCCGTCGGCGCGATCTTCAGGTCCTTGAGGGGGTCGGGCATCACTTCGCGCAGGCCGCGGGCGTAGAGCATCGACTGCTCTTCACCAAACACGCCGGGCTCGCCGCCACCGATGCCGGGGATGGGGAGCGCTGAGAGGATCGAGCAACCCTGGGTGAGGGCGAGCAGAACGACGAGGGGGAGAATCTTCTTCATGGTGATGTCTTCTCGAGAGGGTCAAAAGTGGTGCTGTCGACGACGAAGGCGCAATTCATGGGTGGCGGCACGCCAACTCCATGAATCAGCCTTCGATGATCGGCAGGCGGGGAATGTCGATCGGGGAGATGTCGCGCACGGTGCTCATGACGACAGCGATGAGTGCTGTGATCGGTGAACCACCAGCCGCAATCGCCGACGAAGCGCGCGAGATCGGCGCCACTTCCAGGACGATGCGGGTCGGCATCAGCCACGTTCCGAGGTTGTTGACGACGTCGATGCGATCGAACGACGACACTTCGGCGATCCCGCCGGAGATGGTCTTGACGTCGAAATCGATGCGGTACGTCTCGCCACCAGCCGACGTGGGGCCCAGGGGCTGCACGCGACGAACGGTGACGATGATGTCGTCGAAACGCGGGCTCCCCGTGAGCACCTTCTCGAGGTCCTCGGGGCGGAATGCCTGCTTCTTGCCGATGATCGAGTTGATCTCGGCATCGGGCAACGCAGCATGCGAGCGGCGCTGGGCGTCAACGGCGTCTTGACGGCCGCTGAGCTGGGCTCGCACGTCGTCACGATGCCAGTTCCAGTCCTGCATCTGGTTGGGGATGGCGTCATTGTGGACACCACGGAAGTCAGTTGGGCGGGCGAGGAACGGCAGGTAGGTGTTCATCAACACCTGCTGCACCGTCGACGTCAGCTCAAACTGCTGCTGCCAGGTCAGGATGGGCAGCTCTGTCATTGGCTCTTCAGCGTTGGGTTGTGCAAAGGCCGGCCCAGCCATTGCACTCACCGCCGCCAGCAGAGCCCAGAGGGTCATCTTCTTGCGCATGGGACTCCTTACAGCTCGGCGACCACCGCCGGACCGTCCCCGAAGGGAGCGTCGGTCGTTGACTCGAACCTCGAACCAACGCGACGGCAGGCCAGTGCCATAGGGGCGAGTGTGACGCAAACCGACACGTGTACTCACGTCACACGGCACCGGCGAACGGGAGCGTTTCACGACGACGGGGAGCGTGTGGGCTACGCTCGCGACCATGCGAGTTCCTGCCGTCGTGATGTTGTGGATCACCTGTGTCGCGATCCTCTTGAGTGCGGCGGCCTGCACGTCTCCAACGTTTGCCCTGGGCTGCGAAGGCAACGGGGACTGCCCGGGTGGCGAGCGCTGCGCCGCGGGCCTCTGCATCCCCGACACCGGTGAAGGCGAAGGCGAGGGCGAAGGAGAGGGCGAAGGAGAAGGCGAGGGCGAAGGCGAAGGCGAAGGCGAAGGAGAGGGCGAAGGAGAAGGCGAAGGCGAAGGTGAAGGTGAAGGCGAAGGAGAGGGCGAAGGCGAAGGAGAAGGCGAAGGCGAAGGAGAAGGCGAAGGCGAAGGAGAAGGAGAAGGCGAGGGAGAAGCACCGTCGATCACGCTCGGCCAGGGCCTGGTCCGTGGCGTGGAAGACACCACGTTTGTGCAGGCCAACTTCGCTGTGCTCGCGGGAGCGATCGACAGCATTGCGGTCACTGTCAGCGACGACGATCTCGACAAGTTTGCCGTGCCACCAAGCCTCGACCTGCAGGGCACACTTCGGTTTACGCCCGCTGCCGATGTGTCGTTCGCAGCGATCACCGTCACCGCCGTGGCGAGTACCGCCAACGACGACATCAGCGCGCCGTTTGCGATCGAAGTCGCCGCCGACAACGACGCGCCTCGCCTCCTGGGTGCTGCGTCGCGCGAGATCGACGAGGACAGCGAACTCTCACTCGTGCTCGCAAGCATCGACGGGCCCGCCGATGAAGCGGGCGAGGCCTACGTCCTCGACTCCATCGTGCTTGTCGACCCGGACGGGGTTGTGGCTGGTGGCATCGATGTGGTCGTCGACGGTTCGTCGCTGTTGCTGGCGGGTGAGCTGGTCGACAATGCCCATGGCACCTTCGTCGTCGACGTGGCGCTCTCAGATGACGGCACGCCCTCGAAGCAAACGATCGCGTCGTTCGAGGTGGTGGTCGTCGCCGTCAACGATCTGCCCGTGCTGCAGACGCGACGCATCACCACCGTGGTTGGCATGACGCGCCTGGCGACCCTGGTGGCCACCGACGTCGACGGCGATGCGATCACCTTTGGCGTTGAAACGGCCGACACGGTCGCGGGCACCCTGCTCGTGGCCGACGATGGTGCCTACACCTTTGTCGCCGCCGTCGATCCCAACACCACGACGGCCAACATCGTCCTCGATGACGGCGTGGAGACCGTCACCACATCGGTGGTGCTCACGGCTTTGCCGGAGCAGCGCAGCTGCTTTCATGTGCTCGCACAAGACGCGGCGACCGGCGTGGGGGCAGCGGGCGACGGCGTCTACAGCCTCGTCGACGTCGACGGGACGGCCTACGAGGCCTGGTGCGAGATGGGCACAGCAGACGGCGGCTGGACCCTCGTGATGAAGGCCGATGCCACCAGCGGCGAGTGGGACTTCGGCGACTCGCGGTGGGTCAACACGGCGCTGCTCGTCGAAGATGCGGAAACGGCGACGCGCCTGGTCGTTGGTCCCAGCGATGGTACCGGCGGCGAGAGCAAGCTGCGGTCGTACCTGGATGTGCCTGTTGACGCCGTCCTGATTGGCTTCGCCGAGAAGTCCACCGGCACGACGGCCTTCGCCTTCGCCCCGCCGATGGTGTTGCCCGCAGCGCTCGCTGGTCCCCGCGCAACATCGATGCGCACGCTCCTGCTGCCAGGCACGCCGGTCGAAAGCACTGCCCCCGACGTCGACGGTTGGCTCGCAACAGATGCGACCTTCAGCCTCCAAACAAGCTGCACGCGCAGTGGCGTCAACGTTGCCGCCGACGGCACCAACGGCAGCATCGACGGTGTGCGGCTCGGCATTGTCGGCAGCGACGACAACTGCGCCACGTCGAGCTCGTTTGTTGGCGTGGGCGCTCGCACCACCAACGGTGGTCGGGTTGGCAACCGCGATCGGCTCTCGACGCGTGCCCGTCACGCGGCGGTGTTCGTGCGCAGCAACGACCTGATGGATCTCGACGCGCAAGACAGCTGCGACGCCTTCGCGGCCAACGGCTTTGTCGTCGACGGCTTCTACCCCGTCACCACCAATGCTGGAGCACAAGACGTCATCGAGCGGACCTTCTGCGCGCTCGCCCCATAGGCGGCGGGTGCCGCTGGCTGGTACACCAACTGCGTGAACACCACCGACCCCGCCCTCGCTGCGCTGTACCCCCTTCACCTCGACACCCTCGGCCACAAGACGGCCGCGGTGTGTGCGAAGCACGGCCTCGACGGGCTCGTGATCCATTCGGGGTCGGCGGTCAGCAAGTCATCGTTCGACGACCAAAGCTTCCCGCTCGTCGTCGTGCCCGCGTTTCGTCACTGGCTGCCGCTGGCCGTCGAGAACTGTGCGCTGTGGGTCCGTGCCGGCCACAAGCCCACGCTGTTTCTCAACGTGGAGCGCAGCTACTGGGAAGGCCCGCCCGAGCTCGAAGGCGACCACTTCTTCGCCCACTTCGACGTCATCGAAGTGCATGGCGCGTCCGACATTCGCACCGCACTCCGTGCGCACGTTGGAGGCCTCGCCTTCATCGGCGACGACCGCCGTTTTGCGGCCGCCCTCGGCTTCGCCGAAGACCGCATCACGCCTGCCGCGTTCGTGAAGGACCTCGACGGCACCCGCGTGCACAAGAGTGCGTACGAGGTCGCGTGTCATCGCGAGGCCAACAAGCGTGCTGCGCTTGGCCACACCGCTGCCCTCGACGCCTTCGCGTTCGGCGCCCACAGCGAGCTCGATCTGCACCTGCTGTATTTGAAAGAGACCGCGCAGGACGACGCCGACACGCCCTACAAAGGCATCGTCGCCAAAGACGAACACGCCGCCACCTTGCACCACGTCGCCTACAGCCGTCGTCGCGATGCAGGCCGCACACTGCTCGTCGATGCGGGTGCCGCCTGCTTTGGCTACCAGAGCGACATCACGCGCACCGTCGTCAAGGGCGAAGGCGCTGCCGCCGACACCTTCCGCGCGTTGGTGGCGTCGATCGATGCGATGCAACACGAGCTCGTCGCTGGCGTGCGTCCGGGGCGGCCCTACCAGGAACTCCACGACGAGGCCCACCGGTTGTTGGCCGTCGCGCTGAAGCAGACTGGCGTCGCCGTGGCCGACGTCAGTGCCGAAGCACTCGTGGCGATGGGCACCACGCGCAAGCTGTTCCCGCACGGGCTTGGCCACTCCCTCGGCGTCGTCACCCACGACGTGGGCTGCAAACTGGTGGCGCCGCGCACCGAGAATCCGTTTTTGCGCAACACCTCGAACATCGAGGTCGGCCAGGTCTTCACCGTCGAGCCGGGCTGCTACTTCATCCCGCAACTGCTCGACGAGGCGCGTGCGCTGCCTGGCGGTGGCGGCCTCAACGACGACCTCGTGCGCGCGTTGACCCCCTTTGGCGGCATCCGCATCGAAGACAACATTCATGTGACAGCGCAGGGGCCCGACAACCTCACGCGACCGTTTCTTCCGCGGTGACGACGTCGCCGCGCCGCTCAAGCGTGTGTCGGGCGGTGTGGCGAGCGTCGGATGAGCGACCGATGTCGTGCACGCCCTCCCCGCTTGTGGTGCGCCGCATGTGTGGAAGGATTTCAGCATGATCACCAACCGCTTCGGCTTCTCTCGCATTTTGGTCAGCGCAGTTCTCGCCGTCGGCGGTGCCGCCGGTTGCGACGGCTGCACCAACGAAGTCGACGTCGACGTCAAAGATCGCGACACCTCCCTGCCCGTCGGCGCTGAAGGCGAAGGCGAAGGCGAGACCGAAGGTGGCGAAGGCGAAGGCGGCGGCGAGGTGCTGAACCCGGGCGAGGGTGAAGGCGAGGGCGAGGGCGAGGGCGAGGGCGAAGCCAGCGAGGGTGAAGGCGAGGGCGAGGGCGAAGCCAGCGAGGGCGAAGGCGAAGGCGAAGGTGAAGGTGAAGGCGAACCGCCGCTCGTGTGCAGCAACGAAGCGTTCAACAACGCGACCACCATCGACCCGCGCATCCTCCTCGTCGTCGATCGCAGCCGCTCGATGAACACCGCCGCCAACGGCTTCGCCGGCACGAAGTGGCAGTCGACGCAGACCACGCTCGCCGACGTCGTGGGCGGACTGAACACCACGTGCGACTTTGGCCTCATGCTCTTCCCCAACGACGAGACGTCGCTGTGCGGCCCGCCCACACTGCCGGTCACGATCCGCGCAAGCGGTGCCGACGCCGTCATCAACACGCTCAACACCACGACACCGTTTGGCGCCACGCCCACCGCCGAAGCGTTGCGTGAAGCGAAAGACGTGCTCGACGCCCTGCCCGCTGCCGGCGGGACGCGCGCGGTCATCCTCACCACCGACGGTGGCCCCAACTGCAACTCCACGCTCGATGTCGACACCTGCCGCTGCACACCGGGCACGTCAGGCTGTGCGATCGGCGACGTCGGTCCAAACGGCGTCAACGCGATCGAGCGCCCCGCGAACTGCATCGACGAAGACGCCGCGGCCACCGCTGCTGCCGAGCTCAATGCCGCGGGCTACCCGGTGTTTGTGGTGGGCATCCCCGGCATCGACGGCTTCGAAGACGTGATGAACCGCCTCGCCGTCGACGGTGGCACCGCCCTGTCGGGTGCGAACCGGTTCTACAACGCCACCACGTCGAGCCTGCTCGCCGATGCCGTTGAAGACGCTGCCGTGCGCCTCACCACCTGCCGCTTCGACCTGGCTGCCCCTGTGGCCGCTGAGAACGTTAGCGTGCGTCGTGACGGCACCCTCGTCGCGCGCGACACCGGCCGCAGCAACGGCTGGGACCTCGTCGACGCCGACACCGTCGAGCTGTTTGGTGCGGCCTGCGCCATCGGCGACGTCGTCGTCAACGCCTGCCGCTGAGCACGACCTCGCAGAACGAAAGAGAGCCAGCCCTGCGGCTGGCTCTTTTGTTTTGTGGGCGAAGCGCTTCGGTCAGCGACGACGACGACGCAGCACCAGCAACAGCGCGCCCACCGATCCAGGTGCAACCGCCGTGCAGCCACCGGTATCGACGTCTCCTTCTCCTTCTCCTTCGCCCTCGCCTTCATCTTCGGCACCGAGGCAGCTGTTGACCTCGTCGGTGGTGCCCACGCACAGCTGCGGCCGCGCCGACGACCCTTCCTGGCGATCGTTGACGACGAGCACGAGGACCTGGTTGGCCCCCGTGGTGGTGATGGCTTCCGTGCTGTCGACGTCGCCGAGCACGACGATGTCGCCGGCCGGGTTGAGCGTGGCGAGCTGCACGTGAATGCCATCGTGGTTGTCGCCGCCCACGCCAACAGCGATCTCGGTGCGGCCCGCGGTGGGTGCGGCGAGCAAGCGCGACGACGACGTGAACACCGTGAAGCTCGCTTCAGCGATCGGCAACGTTTTGTCGGTGCCGGTGCGCGTTTGCATTTGCGCTGCAGACTCGAAGCCTTCGCCGTCGCGAGCACGCGCCCCCGTCGACAACGTCCACGTCGAGAACTCGGTGAACGCCGCCGCAAACGAGCTGCCTTCAGCTTCGAGCACGGTGTTGAGTGCGGTGAACCAGTCGGCGTCGGGTGCGGTGTCGTCGGCCACGGCCTCCCACATCACGCGCACGACGTCGTCGTTGAAGCGCTCGCTCAGGAACTCAAAGAAGATGCCCGCGCCATAGCTGAAGCTGTCGACGGGGCCACCGCGCCCGCTGTCGAGGGGTGTCGAGGCGTTGTCGAGGTAGCCGTAGGCGAAGCCCTCGAGGTCGCGCAGCGAGGCGTCGAAGCGCTCGCTGGCCCACACCGCCGTGCCCTCGGCGACGACAGCACCCTGGTCTTTGTCGTAGGCCGCCTGCACGGCGTGGAAGTACTCGTGGCTCGCGAGGGTGGTGTTGGCCACCGCGATGCTCGGGTAGCCGTAGCCCGCGAAGTCGTTCTCCTGGACCATGTAGCCCGAGCAGCGCGCCCCCTCGCAGCGCTCAGCGCGGTAGGCGCCGTCGGCGGAGCGCGCGAAGTCGACGAGGTACACATCGAAGCGGCCGTCGCCGCCGTTGTCGGGCTGACCGTCGTCGGACAGCGGCACGCGAAAACCGACCTCGACGTTGTGCGCGTACACCGCTTCGTAGATCGCCAGCAGGTCTTCGACGTGGTCGGGCACACCGCTGTCGTCGTCGTCGCCAGCGGGAACGGCGTGCGTGCCGGCCAGCGCGTAGTGGGCGCGGAAGTGCTCGCTGTCGAAACTGAGCACCTCGTCGCCGACGTCGAAGGTGAACAGGTCGCTGCCCGGATCGTCGGGACGCGCATTCGCCGTCGTCGACATCGCACATGTCATCGCGAGTGCTGCACGCCACCACATCTGCTGCGCCATCACACACCTCACATCAGCAAGAACGGGCGCCGCAGCGCCCGAAAAATCGCGAAATATCAAGCCGTTGGCAGTCAGTCGACAAACGCGAAGCGCGCTTCGATCGCACCGCCGCCAGTGCCGCCAGACCCCGTGTCGTTACAGGTCTGCTGACCCGACGCGTAGTACTGGTCCACGACGAGCTTCACGTGGCGACCATCCGCCAGCGCGAGCACGTACACATTGCCCGTCGTCGCCACGCAGGTGCCGGGGTACTGCCACCAGTTCTGCAACACGACACCGGGCGTTTCGAGGCCCGAGCCGTCGGGGATAACCACACAGCTGTCGGGGTCCGACATGAACTGCTCCTCGGCGAACGTGAGCCCCTCGGGCACGCTGTCGAGGCTGGCGTAGTCGGTGTCGACGGCGGTGCGCGCCGCCGTGACGCACGAGGGCCCGCCGTAGCCGCTGTTGAGGCGAATGACGAAGCGGCGGAAGGCGATGTCCCAGTCCATCGATCCGAGGCTGTCGATGTCGAGCAGGTCGACCTTCTGCAGACCGTCGGCGGTGAACTTGCCGTAGACCCAGCCACCATCGCCACCGAAGCCGCCAGCAGTGGAGTCGACAGCCACAGCAAAACCATCGTCGGTGGCCGTGTTGTCGATGAGGCCCGGTGCCGCTTCTTCGAGGTTCATCGTGAGGGCGGTGAACACGTCGTCTTCGCAATCGACGGCGCGCGCGTCGCACGTGAGCGCTTCACCCTCGCCTTCGCCTTCGCCTTCACCCTCGCCATCGGTGCCCGCCGCAGGGCAGCCCGACAGCGCCAGGGCCACCATGAATGACGACGACAACACCACACGCCCAACACGCAAACGCTTCACAGCACACTCCATCGCAACGCTCATGGATCAAACACACTGACGGGCAGCGGCACCTTGTCGACGAAGCGAACCGTGCTGTCGACGGACGCGACCTGCCAGATGACGTAGTCGCCCTGCACGTCGCCCACGTCGCTGAAGGTGAGGTCGCCCGACGGACCGACGTAGTCGACGTCCTGGCCCTCGAGGATCGCTCCGGCGATCTCGCCAAAGAAGTTGCCGTTTTCAAAGCGGCTGCCGCCATCCCCACCCGACACCGAAAACAGCGCGTTGCGCACGTCGACACCAACGGTGCTGTTGGCTTTGGCGACGGCGAGGGCGGTGATGAACATGGCGTCGAATGCTTGCGCACTGAGTGCGGGCGGCGGTGTGCCGTGGCGCGCTTCGAAGGCGACCGCGAACTCGTCGTAGGCGGCGTTCTCGGCGTGAAAGGGCACTGTCCCCACCACCTTCGCGAGCAACGCGGGCGACTCCGACTGCATCTCCGACAGAAACGACGCCTGCTGCGCGCCGTCGCCCGTGAGGTAGTGGTAGTTGAGCGACGTCGTCGACAACCGCGCATCCAGGGCCTTCACCAGCTGCCCGCCTTCAAAGCCAAACGTGATGAACACAACGCACAACGCCTTGGTCGGATTGGCGTTGGCCTCGATGGCGGAGGCGAAGGCGTTGGCCGCGGTCTGGATGTCGTTCACGTTTGGATCGTCGACGGCGAACTCACCACTCGCCACGATGGTTGCAAGCTCACCGTTGACGAGCGTGTTGCTGTAGTTCGCGTCGAACACAGTCTTGAAGCCGTCGCCGTA
>JBIKRQ010000156.1:0-13862 GCA_044349155.1 Myxococcota bacterium | reverse complement strand
TTTCCCGTATTGCTACGAGTCTCGTGCGACTTGCATGTGTTAAGCATGCCGCCAGCGTTCGTTCTGAGCCAGGATCAAACTCTCCAATTAAATTGGTTGGCACGAATGCCAGTTTGTCCTGCATTTTGGACCCAAGGCTAATTGGGTCTATCTGCAGATTAAAGTTGCTCAAAGACTTCTTGGGTCAGGCTTTTACACCTGCTTAGAGTCTCTGACGGAGAAACCATCTCCGTCGTCTTCCTTCAATATCTGGTTTTCAGAGAGACAGCTTTACACGAAGCATCGGCTTCGTGTCTTTACCTTCGTTTTGCTTCGCAGCAGTTCGTCGGTGTGGGCGCATTCTACGGATCGCCGAAGATTTGTCAAGCGTCGGAGTGCTGCGAGCGTTCTCGCGCGTTCCAATGCGGTTTTTCGGACGTCGACCCGGGCATTTCGTGATCGGGAGATCGCTCGTGCCGATCAATTCGGGTGATCACGTCGCCCTGGAGCGTTTGTCCTTCTGGCCTTCAGTATCGATGGCGTGCTGGCAGACGGTGCGGATCCCTTTGGCATTCTACTGCGCCGCTCGCCTGGTCAGCCTGGTCAGAAGTAGCGGGTGAGCGTGAACATCGCACCACCCGCGAACAGTGCTGCGACCTCGCTGGTCTGAATGCTGCGTTCGACAGGCAAGACGTAGGTTCGCGCGAATACAGACGCGGTCGGGGTGAAGCCCAGCGGCAGGTGCCATGCCAGGCTACCGTGGGCTCCCACCAGTGGCCCGCCGAGGTTGTTTGGGGCGCTGCTCGCCACGTCGCTGGCGAAGGTCTGGCGGATGAAGGCGAAGCCGATGTCGGGACCGACCGATACGGCCAAGCCCAGCGGCAGATCGAAGACGTAGTCGACGACGATGCTCAGGTTCAGCTCCACGGTGTCGGCTGCCAATGCCGGGTTTGAAAACGATTCGCGACACGCCCCGAGCCTTGGCCCGAGCAAGCGGCCCCGCGGCGACGTCGATGCCGCCGACTGCACCGATGCACGGCGCCTGCCCCGTGAGCGAACTGCGCGTGAAGACACCAAGCAGCGGCCCGACGCTGAGGTCCACTCCGCCTTTGCGCGCCAGCCGCGCGTACTCGACGCGCTCGAGTGTGTTGAGGTCGAGCATGTACGGCGACTGCACGCCGACGTCGACGCTGCCTTCCCACATGACGCGGTCGCCGCGGGCGCGGACAAAGTAGCGACCTGGCCGCACCGCCAAGGCTCCCTTGCCACCACCGCGGCGAAACTCAGCGACGAGCCGCCCGGAGCGCTCGCCGGCAAAGAGGGTGACGTCGATGTCGGCTGGAAGGCGCAGCAGGCCCCAGGCTTGACGGGAACTCAGGCGCGAGAGGATGACGTCGCCACTGCCGCGCAGGTCGTAGCGGTAGGCCGGGTGCTGCACGCCCAACATGCTTTGGCTCGAGTCGCGAATCGTGTGTTCGTAGGCGTAGCGGTACAGCTCGGCGAGGGTGATGACGTCGTCGCTGTTGTCGTCGGCTGCTCCGAGCAATGCTGACACGAGGTGGTGCGTAAAGAAGCTGCCCTGCAGCGCGTCGGACTCCTGGGCGTCTTCGCCGGCGGCGGCTGATGTGAGGATGACCATGCCTTCGTCGTCGCTGTTGCCCTCGCTGACCGCGCTGATGTCGACGGGGGAGGCGGTGCGGCCGCCCTTCGCGCGCGTCAACACTCCCGAGCGACACGAGTCGACAATCAACACCCGAAAGCGCGCTGGCGAGCTGCGCACCAGCTGTTCCAGCTCACGCAACGGAAACGCCGTGTCGCCCAGATGCAAGGCCTGCGCGTCGCTGTGGCCGGAGTAGTAGACGACGAGGGTGGAGTCGGCCGTCGGCGTTTGTCGCAACCGCTCGTTCATTGCCAACACCGTGCGACGCGCGGCGGTGACGTTCGCCCCGCGCAACACACTCACGTCACCAGCGTCGAGCCCACCGACGGCCACCAGCGCGTCACCAACGCGGACGGCGTCGTCTTCGGCAAAGCGCAGCGGGAGTTCGCTTCGTTCGCCGACGTTGTTGCCGATGACGACCGCGAGGCGCTCGGCAAGGCTGCTCGTCGAGGTCAACGCGCACAGGGCGAGCACGACAAACGACGCGCGCATCAGTGCACCGCTCGCTTGTCGAGTGGGTAACGCTCAACACGGCAACCCTCTGGTGGCGCTCCGTCGACGACGACGGCCTTGAGTGCGCTGGTGTGCACGCTTGCGTCGGTGCAGACAAAGACCGCGACCGTTTCAGGACCGACCACGTCGTCGAGGGTGGTGGCGTGGGGCAAGGGCACGTTGCTGCCGGCGCTGACCTGCACGAGCGCGCCGTCGCTGGCGGCCACGTAGGTCGAGACCTGACCGCTGCCATCGCGCGACAACACGCCGACGTAGACCACGGTGGCCGAGGTGACCGCGACCTGCAGCGTGTCGCCGCTGTAGACCCGCGCTGGCCCTGCGTCGTCGACAAAGAGGCCGCGAACGCCATGCGCGTCTTGCACGAACAAAGCGCTGCTTGCACCTTTGGCTCGCACCCCCGATGCGGTGGGCGTGGTGGCGTCGTCGTCGGTGCCACCAGCCGTGATGGCCACAGCGAGCCCGGCAGCGACACCCGCCACGGCGACCAAACGCTGCGCCCAGCGCACCGGGCGCGCCCGGAGTCGGGATTCAACGTCGACAGCCACTGCCGGCTGTTGCAGCTCCCGCAGCGTGTTGAGGTCGACGACGAAGTCGGCTTCGGACGCCTGCCGCTGTGCCTGGCGCGCCTGACAGCGCGGGCAGTGCTCGATGTGGCGCTCGAGCTGAAGTCTGGCGTCGTGCTCCAGCTCGCCCAACGTCCATTGGTCGAGGAGGAAATGGCTCGGGCACGTGGACGTCGAAACAGGACCAGGCAGCGTCATGGCAAGCCTCACAAAGCAACAGCGCGGGCCTTCGCGAATTTCTCTTCAAGGCGCACCAACACATCGCCGACATGGCGCCGCGAGCATCCAAGCTGGGTCGCGATCTCAGCGTGCGTCATCTCGTCGACAAAGCGGTAGATGGCGACGAATGCGAGCTGTTCGTCGAGCTCACGCACCACTCCGCGCAGCAAAACCAGATTCTCGCTGTGAGCCGGGTGAGCTGAGGTGGCGCTTTGTGCTTGCAGCAGGCGGCTACGGGTTGAGGTGTTGCGCAGCTCGTTGAAACACCGACGCGTTGTCGTCGTGTAGAGCCAGGAAACGAGCCCCGTGTTCACCATTCGGCCCTGCTCGCGGTGCATGATCAAAAAGACATCCTGCACCACGTCGCGCGCCTGCTCGTCGTCGCCGACGATGGACCGAGCACGGCGGAACACCATTCCACCATGTCTGCGGTACAAGTCGGCGACGTCGAGCGGCATGTGGCTCAGCCGAGGAACACGAAGCCACCAGCCGTCAGCGCGCTGCGGATGTCGCCCTCGCCAAGCGAAAGCGTCAGCTCCTCGTTGGGGTCGAGTTGGCGGCTGTTGCGGAAGTCCGACTCGGCGAAGTCGCGAACACCGCACACCGCATCGGTCTCGGCGGCTCGCGTCTCGGCGTACTCGTACAAGCACGTGTTCTCGATGTCTGACAGGGTGCGCTCGGCAGGACACGCGAGCTGACAAGCGTCGATCACCGCGCGCTCCTCGTCGGTGGTCTCGTCGGTCACGGTGCCACAGTCCGCGCGACAGGCGATGGCGGCGTCGTTGGCGGCGCGTTTCTCGACGATGCAGGCCTGAAACTCGGGAGCCTGCCAGCCTTCGCCGAGACGGCGGTCACGACACAGCGCGGTGTCGATGCCTGCGGCCCAGTTGCTGACATCGAAGATGGCCATGTCTTGCAGAGCCGACTCGACGCCGTTGATATCGCGGATGGTCAGACCTTCAGCGCTCGCGCCCTTGACGAAGCGGACAGTGAACGGCGAGACGTAGGTGAACTGGCTCAGCAACGGACCGGTGCTTGCTCCGCTGCTGCTGATGAATTCCTGCAGCGACGTCGAGGACGGCAGGTTCGCGAGGGTGCCTTCAGGAGCAACGACCACGATGCCAAAGGCGACGCGGCTGCGATCGACGGCCGCTGCGGAGGAGCCATCTTCGCCGTACGTGACGAGCGTTGTGCCGAGCATGTCGTCGCTCGGCGGTTGCAACATGAACACATCGACGTCAGCGTGGAACTGGTTGCCAATCGCATCGGTTGGTGTGGCCTCGATCAAGACCGTGGCGTTATCGTCGAGCAGATTCAGCCAGATGACGCCGACTTCTTGCGGGGCTGCGGGTGCAACCTCGCCTTCGCCTTCACGCGCCGGGCTCTCGCCTTCGCCTTCGCCTTCAGCCGGCTCGGCCTCGCCTTCACCCTCTGCAGCGGGTTCCCGGCTGTCATCTTCAAGGCCGAGGGTGACGTTGCCGCGAACCGTGAAGATCGGGTCGCCCCGGTACGAGGCGGTGACGAGGGGATCGCCGCAGGCGGTGACGAGCGCTGATGCCGCCAGTGCGAGGAGGAAACGTGACGAAACACGACCACACATGAGAGCTCCGTGACAGCGCCGCAGCGCAGGATGACGCGTCTTCGATGACGCATGCATTCAACCCGTGACTGCGCAGATCCGGGCACGAACCTTCCGGGCTCTGCAGGGCACCAGATCTCGCCTCGACAGAACTCGACAGAAACAGAACTCGACAGAACTCGACAGAACGCGACAGAAACAGAACTCGACAGAACTCGACAGGCGTCGAGGTGCGGACTGGTTTTGGTCGTGAGGTGCTCACGGCGAATTCCTGTTTATATTCATGTATTTGGCGCAACCGCTTGCGGGTCGGCTCAAGGCCCTGGCCTCCCACCAGGGAGTTGCCACGGAGCTCAGGGCGGAGCGCCCGAATCGAGAGGGATGTTCATGGATCTGGCGGCAGGCCAGGTCCAGGAGTTCACGGCTGCTCGGTGAGGAGCTCGACGGCGGCGGAGGTTTGGCGGGCCTCGTACCAGTCGCGCAGCACCTGAGCGTGTTGCTCGTCGCCCGCGCGCATCATGCCGAGCGACCGGAGAAGCTCGGCGGTGTCGTCGACGATACGCTCCGGATCGAGGGCATCAAAGGCGCCGACCAGGTCCTCGCACACCCGCAGCGTGTCGGCCCAGCACACCGGGTCGTCCTGGCAGCCTGCGGCGACGGACATGTTGCCCCGCAGCGGAATGTTCTCGTAAAAGCCGGCGACGTCAGGGTCGGCGGTGATGTCAACAGAATAGGGCAGCCAGACCAGGCGGCCATCGTCGCGTTCGACGATCATGTTGTTGTTGTAGTTGTGAATGGGATCATCGCCGGCCCACAGCAGCCAGTTGATACACTGGAATCGATGGAATGAGTTCCAGTCAACAATGTCTGCCAGCGCGCTCTTGAATCCCGGGCCGCGAGGCGTTGAGAGCGCCCGTTCCTGAAACTCAACCAGGCGGGCGTTGTCGCAGCTGCCCTGCTGACAGACGGTGTCATCGAGAATCCTCGAGGCGGGTTCGCCAGCGAACTCCCACATGTTGCGGCAGTCGCCACCGAGCAGCTCAAGATTGTCGCGGCAAAAACGAGGCTTGTAGACCTCCATCAACGTCATTGGCACCCATGTATCTTCACCCCACACACCCGTGCCAACGAAGGCGAAATTCGATCGAAGTGATGGGTATCCAAGTAGTCTATAGATCGTATGGGCGATGTGCTCTCGAAAGAGAGTGCCAACGAGGCCATTGTTGAAACGGACGTGCTCGTAGCCGCCGATGCGGAGGTCGTCCTGGAATTCGTCGGCGTCGATCCGAAAGTTCGGAATCGTTGTCGGGGTGAGATGTCGATACGTGCTCTCGCCGACAAGGCCGACCTCGACCTTGCCGAAATCGGCGACCTCGCCGCTGTCTACCTCCTCGACCACGAGATGCGTGATCGACGGGACGTCGCCGGTGTCAGCGCGGGCATCGGCGCCGAACAGGACGGCGTCGTTGTCGATGCTGCCGGGCTTGTAGATGTCGCTCTCGCCATCTCGGCTCGTTCTCGAATTGAGCCGAACAACCTGCTCGGGTTCGATCTCGAACCACAGCCGATGCCCAGGGGTGGCGAAGAGGTCGAAATCAAGATCTGCTGCCGCCCTCGTGACGATGAGCGGGCCCCACTGAACTTCGCCTTCGCCCTCGCCTTCACCCTCGCCCTCGCCCTCGCCCTCGCCCTCGCCCTCGCCCTCGCCTTCTCCTTCGCCCTCGCCTTCTTCACCTTCACCTTCTCCTTCGCCCTCGCCTTCACCCTCGCCTTCACCCGCCTCCAGGCGCTCGCCAGAGCAGGACATCAGGCACACGATGGCGGTCAAGACCAGCGGCAGCATCGACACCGGGGATCGCATCATGGGCCTCACCCAACCTTCCGCACCTTGAACACGTGACCGGTCAGATCTGGGCACGGCGCACCTCAGCGCGACCTGGAGTCCCAACGCCGCCCGTCCGCTCAGCGGACGATCGGCAGGCCGCGGGAGCGGTAGAAGCTGGCGCCGCGTTGGTTCTCGTCGATGGCCAGGGGGTTTTTCGCACTCGGGTGGGCGCGCTCGCTGCAATCGTTGCGGTCGCACAGGCGGCAGGTGACGCCGACGGGGACGAGGTGCTCGAGGTTGACGCCGTCGGCGTAGACGAGCTTTTTCGCGTGCTCGACGTCGCAGCCCAATCCCACCGCGTGCAACGCGTGCCGCTGCGTGTAGCCCTGACTCACCCGGCGGATCGTGCTGGAGATGCAGAAGTAGCGGCGGCCGTCTTCGAACTCGCTGACCTGGGTTTTGATCATGCCCGGTGTCATGAACGCCGAAAACACGTTCCACCTCGGGCATGCCCCCGCGTAGCGCGCGAAGCGGATGCCGCTGCCACTGAAGCGCTTGCTGATGTTGCCTGCGAGGTCGACGCGCAGGAAGTGAAACGGCACGCCGACAGCGCCCGGGCGACGCAGTGTCGTGAGGCGGTGGCAGACCTGCTCGAAGGAGGTGCGGAAGCGGTGGCCGAGGAGCTCGACGTCGTAGCGGACCTGTTCGGCCGCCTCGAGAAACGGCAGGTACGGCATGAGCACGTTGCCTGCGAACACGTTGGCCAACGCCACCTTGCCCAGCGTGCGCGACTCGGGGGCCGTGAGCAGCGGGTCGCCGACGAGCTTGTCGAAGGTGTCTTTGCCGATGAGCAACCCGATCTGGTGCGCCAGCTGGAAGTTGCGGCTGCGCGGGGGCAGCAGCTCGGAGATGAGCAGGCGGCGCGTGGTGGGGTCGAAGCGGCGCAACGTGGGCGGCTCGACGCTGGCGCGCACGATCTCGACGACAACGCCGAGGCGGTCTTCGAGGTAGGCGGCCAGGCCGCGGCCGAGGTCGTCGTTTTCGACGCGGGCGTCTTTGCGCAGCTGCTCGGCGAGTTCTTCCAACTCGGGGAAGCTGTTCATGTGCTTTTGCAGGAAGTCGGAAACCTCTTCGCTGGGCATGCCGCCCTCGACGTCGGTGACGGCGGCACTCGCGCCCAACCGGGCCTGCCGCCACGCGCGGTAGAGCGTGACGACGGCGCGACCCACCGATGGCTGCGATTGCGCGAGCTCCTTGATGTCGGACTGCACGAGCTCGGCGGCGTCGAACAGGGGATCGCCGAAGACTTCGTAGAGGTCTTCTTGCAACGTGGCGTCGTCATCCGCAGCGAAGGCCCCGAGGTCGAGCTGGAACAACTGCGCCAACGAGATGAGCAGGTGGGCGGGCAGCGGGCGGCGGCCGTTCTCGATGAGGTTCAGGTACGCCGGCGAGACCTTGAGGCGGTCGGCCAGGGCCTGCTGCGTCAGCCCTTCTCGACGACGAAGCGCCCGCAAACGCTGACCAAGACGGGCGGTGCTGGCGGGGGCGGTGCGGGTCATCGTGAGCCTCGAAGCGTGCCTCGTGACGCTGTGCGGTGTGACCCTTGTTTACAGCTTTACAGCCACAACCGCCAACGTCGTAAACCGGTGAAACAGTAGGGAAACGGCGATCGCGGCATCGACAAGCCGTGCTGGCGTGGTGAAGACTGCAACAACGTCCGCTGTTGTGCGGCGCCACCGACGAGGCCTTCGATGACCGAGCTCCCCGCCGTTTTTGCTGGCAACGACCTGGTGCTGCAGCTGGAGGCGTTTTCGCCTGAAGCACTCGGCATCCTGGGGCGGCTGCACCGCCAGTTCAACGCGCGCCGGTTGGCCCTGTTGGCGGCCCGCGATGAGCGGCAGGCGGCGTTGAATGCCGGCAAGCTGACGTTTGGCTTTCGCGCCGAGACCGCCGGCATCCGTGCTGGCGACTGGCAGGTGGCTGCTGTCCCGTCGGACCTCGTGCGCCGGCGCGTGGAGATCACCGGACCCGTCGACAAAAAGATGGTGATCAACGCCCTCAACAGCGGCGCTGACGTGTTCATGGCCGACTTCGAAGACAGCACCGCGCCGACGTGGGCCAACCTGGTGGAAGGTCAGCTCGCCCTGCGCGACGCCGTGGCCCGCACCCTCACGTTTGACGACGAGAAGACCGGCAAGCACTACGCGCTGCAGGCAAAGACGGCCGTGCTGATGGCGCGTCCGCGTGGCCTGCATCTGCCCGAGCGGCATGTGCTGGTGGATGGCCACGAGACGGGGGGCTTCTTCGTCGACACCGTGGGCTACCTGGTCCACAACGCGCGCGCGCTGCTGTCGCAGAAGAAAACACCAGCGCTGTACATCCCCAAGCTCGAGAGCATGGAAGAAGCCGTGTTTGTGCACGACGTCCTCGGCTTCATCGAGCATGCGCTGTGGCTGCCGCGTGGCGTCGTGAAAGTCACCGCACTCATCGAGACCCTGCCCGCTGCGTTTCAGATGGACGAGATGCTGCACGCGTTGCGCGAACGCATCGTCGGCCTGAACTGCGGGCGCTGGGACTACATCTTCTCGGCGATCAAACGTCGTCAGCTCGATGCCGCGTTCATCACGCCAGATCGCGCGGCGATGACGATGGAGAAGGGCTTTCTCGCGGCGTACACGCAGCTGCTCGTGAAGACCTGTCATCGACGGGGCGCCTTCGCGATGGGCGGGATGTCGGCCTTCATCCCCGTGAAGGGCGATGCCGAAAAAAACGACGCCGCCATGGCCCGCGTGCGCGCCGACAAAACCCGCGAAGCCACCAATGGGCACGACGGCACGTGGGTGGCGCACCCGGCCCTCGTCGAAGTGGCGCAGGCCGTGTTTCAAGCGCACCTCGGCAATGCCGACAACCAACTGCACGTGATGCGTGACGACGTCGTCGCCGATGCTGTCGCCTTGCTCGTGCCGATTGACGGGGCGCGCACCGAAGCAGGACTTCGCCACAATCTGCGCGTGGGCGTGACGTATCTGGCGGCCTGGCTCGACGGCAATGGCTGCGTGCCCATCGACAACCTCATGGAAGACGCGGCCACCGCCGAGATCGCGCGCACGCAGGTGTGGCAGTGGTTGAAGCATGGCGCCCAGGTGGACGGCCGCGTGCTCGATACCGAGCGCCTGCGCCAGACCCTCGACGACGAGACGGCGGCCCTTGCTGGTCGACGGATCGCCGAAGCACGGCAGCTGTTTTGGGAGCTGTCGACCGCCGACACCCTCGCAGAGTTCTTGACCCTGCCCGCCTACGACCAGCTCATCTCGCGCTGAACCTCACCCCCCCAGCCCCCTCTCCATGAATGGAGAGGGGGAGCCGGACCTGACCTCCCCCCCCCAGCCCCTCTCCATCAGTGGAGAGGGGGAGCCAGAAATGCTCGGCACGCCGAGCACCGCCGCTGCATGCCCGAACGGCGGCGACGACGACGACGACAACGACCGCGACAGCCACCACGCACAAGGAGCCGACGATGACGAAGAAGATCCCCGAACGCTTTGCTGGCATCACCCGCACGTACTCGCCCGCCGACGTCGAGCGTCTGCGCGGCAGCTACAAGATCGAGCACACCGTCGCGAAGCTCGGCGCGCAGCGCCTGTGGGAAATCCTGCACACCGAGGACTACGTGAACGCGCTCGGGGCCATGACCGGCAACCAGGCGATGCAGCAGGTGCGCGCTGGCTTGAAGGCCATCTACATCTCGGGCTGGCAGGTCGCCGCCGACGCCAACGACGCCGGCAGCATGTACCCCGACCAGAGCCTGTATCCCGCACACTCGGTGCCGCTGCTCGTCAAGCGCATCAACAACGCGCTCTTGCGCGCCGACCAGATCGATCACGCCGAAGGCAAGAAGGCCGTGGACCAGTGGCTCGTGCCCCTCGTCGCTGACGCCGAGGCCGGCTTCGGTGGTCCGCTCAACGCGTTCGAGCTGATGAAGGGCATGATCGAAGCCGGCGCTGCGGGCGTGCACTTCGAAGACCAGCTCGCCAGCGAGAAGAAGTGCGGCCACATGGGCGGCAAGGTGCTGGTGCCGATCCAGCAGTTCATTCGCACGCTGACCGCGGCACGTTTGGCCGCTGATGTGTGTGGCACGGCGACGTTGCTCGTGGCCCGCACCGACGCCGACAGCGCGAAGCTGATCACGTCAGACATCGACCCGCGCGATGTTCCGTTCATCACGTCGAAGGAGCGCACCGCCGAAGGCTTCTTCCGCATCGACGGTGGCGTGAAGTACGCGATCGCCCGCGGCCTTGCGTATGCCCCGTACGCCGATGTGCTGTGGTGCGAGACGTCGACGCCAGACCTTGCCGAAGCGAAGGAATTTGCCGAAGGCATCCACGCGCAGTTCCCGGGCAAGCTGTTGGCCTACAACTGCTCGCCGAGCTTCAACTGGAAGGCCAAGCTCGACGACGCCACGATCGCGAAGTTCCAGCGCGAGCTGGGCGCCATGGGCTACGCGTTCCAGTTCGTCACGCTCGCGGGCTTCCACACGTTGAACCACTCGATGTTCGACCTGGCCCACGCCTACAAGAGCGAAGGCATGGCGGCATACTCGCGCCTGCAACAGGCTGAATTTGCTTCGGAAAAGGACGGTTACACCGCCACGAAGCACCAGCGCGAAGTGGGTACGGGCTGGTTTGATGAAGTGGCGCAGGTGATCAGCGGCGGCACCGCTTCAACGCTCGCCCTCGAAGGCAGCACCGAGAAGTCGCAGTTTCACTGAAGCTGGACGTCGAGCACCGTGCGCGTGAGGTGCTCGAGATCCTGCAGCGTCAATGACACCGCCGTGCGCACCTGCTGCAACATGCTGGCGCGCCGGCTCAACAGCGCCGGACCGTAGATGCCCCGCGCCGCAAGGAGCGTGGCATCGGCGTCGGGATCCACACCGGTGACGCCCGCGCTGCGCCAGGCCTCTTGCAGCACGGTGCGGGCGCTGCTGCCGTCGACGTCGGTGGCGGTCAGGGCGTGCCACACCACCTCGGGAAAGCTTGGGTGCTCGGCTGTGGACGAGAGCTCGGCGAGGGCATTCGTTGGATGCTCAAACGCGGTGGTTTCACTGACCGTCAACGCGGCGATCGACAAAGCGCCCTCGGCGACGCCGCCCGCCAAACCGACCACGCCGGCCGGCAGGGGATCGGCGAGGGTCAGACCAAGCACACCGCTCAACACCCCGGTGGCACCAGCGACAGCCAGCCCCGTCGCGGTGATCACGCCGACACGACCCTGCTCCGCTTCGACGAGCGACGTCGCTGTGGCGCGCGCCCGTTCGGCCTCACAGTCCAACAGCGCGACGGTGCTGTGCACATCGAGTGACGCGAGAGCGATACGATGCAGCACCTCGTCGCGCGCGCGCACACGCTCGTTGAGGCCGAGCGTGGGGTCAGCGACGGCGGCGAGCGCGTCGAAGGCACCGATGACGCGAGCGGTGTGGACGTCGTCAACAGGAACCTGCAAGCGCGTGGCGAGGGCGTGCAGCTCCTCGCTGGAGTGCTCTGCGGCCCCCGCCACTGGCCGCGGTGCGTTGGTCGTGCAGTAGTTGCCGTGGGTGACCGTGTCGACGACGCGCACCGAGGCGCAGCTCGGCAACAGCAGCAGTCCAACCACAACGACAACGACTCGGCCCAACGCAACACAATCCACGTACACCTCGCTGAGAAGAACCTGACGCAACCCGCAGACGGGTCACAACCTCTTGCGCGTTCACCGTGTGACGCTGGCGAGAATCTCGTTTGCCGCGCGCAGTCCCGACTGCACCGCACCATCCATAAACGACCGCCAGCGGTCCGCCGTTTCGGTGCCGGCGAAGTGCAGTTGCCCGTGCGGCGCGAAGAGGTCGGGTGCGGTCGTCCAGCCACCAATGCCCCTCCGGCTGGCGTAACCGCCAAGGCTGAGGGGGTCCGCCGACCAATCGATCGATCGCGCATCGAGCGGTGCTGGGACGGTGGTGGCGTAGACATGGCTCAGCCAGCGCAACGCCGCGGCAATGCGTGCCTTTTCGTCGGCAAGCTTGCTGAGCGCCTGCGCGCCACGCGCGGTCGAAAAGATGACCTGGATGCCAGGACCGCTCTCGGGCGAGCCATCGACGGCGGCGAGGAACATGCTGCCGCTCGGATTGACGATGGTGCCGGACAGGCCCGACTGCCGCCACCAGGGTTTGTGAAACACGAGGATCGTCTTGACGGCGTAGCCCAGCCGCCACCCAGCCAGCGCCGCCTGCCACGACGACGGCAGTTCCTGCAGCACGCCGATGGCGCCGTACAACTGCGGCGGGACCGCCACGATGACGCGGCCGGCGCGATAGGTGCCTGTCGCTGCGGTCACGGTCACCGCCCCGGCCTCCTGCTTCACCCGCGTGACCGGTGCGTTGAGGAGGAGCGAGGCCCCCACGGCGTTGGCGAGATGGCGCGTGATGCCCGCTGCACCGTCGGCCAGGAACGACGTGATCGACCCGGCTTCGTTTGCCAGCCCGCCGATCGACGCTCCCTGTTGCAGCGCTTCATAGGCCGACACCCCCGTCAGCGGCGTGCTCAGTTCGGCTTCGAGATAGCCGCCGATCGCCTGAAACGCTGGGTCGCGGAAGGTTTTGTCGCGGATGAAGGAGGCTGCGTCGATCCGGTCGAGCCGCAGGCGATCTTCCGGGCTCACGGACGTCACCGACTTCTCCAGCCGCCAGAAGGCCTGCGCCGCATCGAGCTGGTCGACAAACGGCAGCGGCAGCGCATCAGGCGTCCCCCGCTGGGGTGCCGCGACGTCCGACGACAGGTGGAGCAGCTCGCCCGGCACCTCGGCCGAGACGCGGCGCAAGCCCGCCTCGCGAGCCAGGGCGACCATATGCGTGTGCGCATCGCCGATGAACTGGGCGCCGAGGTCGATCGTCTGGCCGCTCGCCAGGCGCTGGGAGTGGACGCGGCCGCCGGCCCGGTCACGCGCCTCCAGCACCAGGACCGAAGCTCCCTGGGCCCGCAGCTGTCGGGCCGCAGCCAGGCCGGCCAGACCGGCGCCGATGACGATGACATCGGCGGATGTGCTCGTTGGTCCGCTCGTTGGCGCACTCGTTGGCGCGCCTGCTGCGCTTGTCGGGGCGCTGGTCGGGGCGCTCAACGCGCTTGTGGCGAGGGCCATGCCGCCGACGGCCAGAAGTGTTCGGCGCGACAGTGCAGTCTCGATCATGTGGTTCCTCCGGACCTATCAGTTGACAGGTGAGGTAGGGATTGCCCGCGCACCTGTCAACTGACAGGCTGGCCGCCTGCAGATCTGACGGCGATGGGAGCAGGCATGGAAACGAAGCACAGCGGTGGCAAAGCGCAGCCAGACACTGCCAAACGCATCATGACGGTGATGGCTGAGGTTGCCCTTGAGAAGGGTCTCGATGCGCTGTCGATGCGCGATGTCGCGAAGCGGGCTGGCATCTCTCTCGCCGCGCTGCAGTATCATTTTGCAAGCAAAGACGTGCTGATTGCCGCCTTTGTGAACTCGATG
>JBIKRQ010000545.1:0-3765 GCA_044349155.1 Myxococcota bacterium | reverse complement strand
GTGAGTTCTTCATGCACCAGGTGTTTCCGGTGCTCACGCCGTTGGCGATCGACCCCGGCCATCCGTTTCCGCAGCTGCGCAACAAGTCGTTGAACGTGTGCTTGTTCTTGCGCCGTTCAGCCACGGGCGAAAAACGTCGTCGTGGACGCGTGAAGGCGCGCGGCGAACCCGCCGACGCCACGGTGTCGTTGGCCCTGGTGCAGGTGCCGCAGGTGATGCCGCGCCTGGTGAAGTTGCCGTCGATGGCGGGCACGGCGTGGCTGCCGCTCGATCAGCTCATTGCCATGCATTCGGCGGAGCTGTTTCCGGGCTTCACGATTGCCGAGGCGAGCTTCTTTCGCGTCACGCGCAACTGGGATCTCAGCATCGACGAAGAGGAAGAAGAAGACCTCCTCAAGGCCGTGCAGGAAGAGCTTCGTCGTCGAGATCGCGGCACCGCTGTGCGCCTTGAACTCGGGCAGGCCACGTCGATCGAGATGGAGCAGACGTTGTGCAAAGCGCTGCGCGTCGAGCCCTACGAGGTCTACCGCTTCAAGGCGCCCATGCAGTTGCAAGACTTCATGTCGATCGGCGAGGGCGACCCGCGCCCCGAGTTCTTCGTCGAGCCACTGCAGCAGGCCTCAGCCCCGGCGTTTCGCGAGCAGGACAGCGTGTTGTCCGTCGTGCGCGACCGCGACGTGCTGGTGCATCACCCGTATGAGTCGTTCGACCCCGTGGTGCGCTTCATCGAAGAAGCCGCCGACGACCCCAACGTCCTCGCCATCAAGCAAACGCTCTACCGCACGTCGTGGAGTTCGCCGTTTGTGCGGGCACTCTCGCGGGCGGCGGAAAACGGCAAGCAGGTGGCCGTCCTCGTCGAGATCAAGGCGCGCTTCGACGAGGCCAACAACATCACCTGGGCCCGCCGCCTCGAAGAAGCAGGCGTGCACGTCGTGTACGGGCTCATCGGCTTGAAGACCCACTGCAAGGTCGCCCTGGTTGTCCGTCGAGAAACGGCGCCGGGCGGGGCGCAATCGATACGCCGGTACATCCACCTCGGCACGGGCAACTACAACTCGAACACTGCGAAGGTCTACACCGACCTCAGCTACTTCACCGCGCGCACCGACATCGCCGACGACGTCAGCGCGTTGTTCAACATGCTCACGGGCCTGTCTGACGCACCGAAGTGGAAGAAGCTCACGGTCGCACCGCTCACGCTGCTCGATCGGTTGTTGTTCTTGATCAACCGCGAAGCCGACAAGGCCCGTCGAGGTGAACCAGCGCGGATCATCGCCAAGATGAACGCGTGCGTCGACACCACGATCATCCAGGCGCTGTATTCGGCGTCTGCCGCCGGCGTCGACATCGATCTGATCGTGCGTGGCATGTGCTCGCTGCGTCCGGGCGTTCCCGGCGTGTCCGAGCGCATTCGCGTCACGTCGATCGTCGACCGTTTCCTCGAGCACCACCGCATCTTCGTCTTCGGCACCGGGCCCACCGCCGACGTGCTGCTGGCGTCGGCCGACTGGATGACGCGCAACTTCACGCGGCGGATCGAGACCATGTTTCCGATCGAAGATCCGGTGCTCAAGAGCCGCGTGCTCGACGAGATTCTCGGGATGATCATGGCCGACAACGTCAAAGCGCGGCGCCTGATGCCCGACGGCAGCTACGTGCGCATCGTCGCCCCCGAGGGCGCCGCTGCGGTTCGCAGCCAAACAGCGCTGCTGCACCTGGCGATGATGTCGGCGACGGGGATCGAGCGCTTGAAGTGGGAGACCACCCAGGCCCGCCATACGTTGACACCGAGGCCGTCGACGACGTGACGTGAGCCGCACGGCGGGGCCTCGTCGTGGGGCAATCGCTGCTTACCGGTGGCTTCTCGTCGCTGCCGCGGGCAGTGTTGGTTGACAGGATGCGGGCAGATCGGCGACGACACGACGGTTGGAAACGCGAGGAGCGCAGATGGTCACCGAGCAGGACATCGAGAGCTACATGATCCGCATGGGCGTCAGCTTTAAAGAGCTCGGCCGCAAAACGTGGATCCTCCGCGACAGCGAAGATCTCGTTGAGAGCCTGGTCGTCAGCCTCAACGACCCTGTCGTGCTCTTTCACGTCAAGCTCAGCGAGATTCCCGCCAGCTGCGATCGGCTCAAGTTGTACGAAGAGCTACTGCGCCTGAACGCCAACGAAATGCTCCACGGTGCGTACGGCCTCGAGGGCAACGCCGTCGTCGCCACCGACACGCTGCAGGCCGAAAACCTCGACTTCAACGAGTTTCAAGCGTCGGTCGACGCCATGAACCTGTGCATCACCAGCCACTACCCGCGCATCTCGGCGTTCTTGAAAACCGAGAAGCCCAAGTCGTGACCATTCGTCGACGTCGGCGTGTGCTGGCGTCCCCTGTTTCAGCGTCGTTGCCAGTGCGCGGCGCGTAGAGTCCAGCAAAGGATCGGGAGCTCGATGACCATCTTCAACCGCCTCGGGACACTGCTGAAGTCCAACGTCAACGACGCCATCAACAAGGCCGAAGACCCCGAGAAGATGCTCAACCAGATGCTGCTCGACATGCAGCAGCAGCTGGTGGAAGCGAAGAAGCAGGTGGCGGTCGCCATCGCCGACGAGAAGCGCCTGCAAAAAGAGCTCGACAAAGAGCGCCTCAACGCTGGCGAGTGGGAGAAGAAGGCGATGTTGGCCGTCAAGGCTGGCAACGACGAACTCGCCAAGCTCGCCCTGCAGCGTAAGACCGAGCACGAAAAGCTGGCGGTCAGCTACGAGCAGCAGTGGACCTCGCAGAAGGCCGCTGTCGAGCAGCTGAAAACGGCCCTGCAGGGTCTCAACAGCAAGATCGAAGAGGCCAAGCGCAAAAAGAACCTCCTCATCGCCCGCGCCAAGCGTGCCGAGGCCCAGCGGACGATCGCCGAAACCATGGACGGCATTTCGTCGACGTCAGCGTTCGACACGATGGCCCGCATGGAAGAGAAGATCGACAAGGCCGAGGCCGAAGCCGAAGCCACGTACGAGCTGTCGCAGACGGCCAACGGCGACGACCTCAAGGCGAAGTTCGACGCCCTGCAAACCGTCGAAGCCGACGACGCCCTCGCGGCCCTCAAGGCCAAAATGGGTGTGGCCCCCGCCGCGGTCGCGCCGCAGCCGGTGGTGCAGGAGCAGCAGTCGCTCGAGGAGATCGAGCGCCAGATCGAAGCCGAACTCGCCGCCAAGCGTTGATCGAGCCTCGAAGAGAAACCGCTCATGTGCACAAAGAGCCCGCTTCGGCGGGCTCTTTCGTTTCGCGCGTTCGTTGTTTGTTCAGGTGCTGGCGGCGCGCAGGGGCACCACGTCGACGGCGTCGAAGAAGCGGCGGTCGTCGTCGCTCAGCAGGGGGGCGTACAGCTGCAACGCACGCCCCGTGGCCACCGCGTCGCCGCCGACGAGGATTTCGTTGAGGCCACGTGGCGGGGTCACCACGCGGGTGGTGCCAAAGGCCTTGCGAAACGCCGCGCGGGTTTGCTTGCGCACCACGGCGTGATCGCCGGTGTCGGTGATCAGATTGGCGACGACGATGCCGCCCGGAGCAACGCGCGAACGCACCAGGTCGAGGGTTTCGCCCGATGGCACACGGCTGCGGATGACGTCGGTGGCGCCTGTGAGAAACAGGTCGTCGATGATCACGTCGAACTGCTCGGTGCCGTTTTCGAGGAAGTCGTACGCGTCGGCGATGTTCACTTCGACGTTGCTGTCGTCGAGGTGCAGGTGACGCCGCGCAATTTCGATCACGCCGGG
>JBIKRQ010000544.1:0-3768 GCA_044349155.1 Myxococcota bacterium | reverse complement strand
GAGGGGTGGGCGGGGATACTTCCCCGCCGATCAAAGCTGAGCCTCGAAGAGAAAACCGGCTTTGCGGTTTTGTCGCCGAGGCGAGTCTCTTGAGGGGTGGGCGGGGACACTTCCCCGCCGATCAACGCTGAGCCTTGAAGAGAAAACCGGCTTTGCGGTTTTGTCGCCGACACTGAGCGTGTTTCGTGTCGACGTCATCGCAGGATCACTGGTTCGCGACGCCCAACAAGCGGCGCAGGTGTTCCACCAGCACCACCACGCGTTGTTCGACGGCCGCTGGTTCGTACGGGTCACCGGCCACCGACGCCGCCACGTGGGGCACGGCGAAGTAGAAGCAGTGAATGCCGGCGACCGAGAGCACGAGTTGGCGGAAGTCTTGATGCGGCCACGCGCCCGCAGCGGCCCCGCGCTCGAAGAACTCGGCGGCCACCTGTATCAAGCCCACCACGGTGTCGATATGGGCGCGCTCGCCGTCGTCGTTGAGCACTTCACGCAGCACCAGTCGTGCGCGCGTGCTGTCGGCGCCAAAGCAGCGCGCCAGGGCGATGGTGCTCGACTCGAGCCGCACGGTCCACGCTGCGGTCTCGTCGGCGAGCGAGGCGCGCACGGCGTCACCGATCTCGCGCAACACGCCGTCCATGACCTCTTTGTACAGCTGGTCTTTGGTGGGGAAGTGGTGAAACAGCGACGACTTCTGCAGGCCCGCCTTGTGGGCGATGTCGGCCATGCTCACGCCGGCGTAACCGTGTGTGGCAAAGAGGCCGCGGGCCACGCGGATCAATTCTCCGCGGGGAATCGGTTTGTCGGGCCGGCCCGAACGACGACGCGGTGGAGGCTCGACACCAAGAGGGACATTCATGAGACCCTCGCGGCGTTGAGTGTCGCCGAGGCGACCGGCGTTGAGGGGCGGGCGGGGAAACCTCCCCGCCAATCAACACTCCTCCCGTGCAAGCCGGTCGGTCTTCTGCACCGAATGCAGCGCGCTGTATGAGTCATGAAACCCTCCGTCACGAGCATGAAACACAATGACACCGGCTGACTACCCCCTCAGGCAGCTTGCCAACCCGCAGGTCACTGCGCTGGCGGATGATTCGACCACCCATCAATCGCCCGTCGACACGGGTCTCTTGAGGGCCGACGCAGATCTGGGCCAAAGCGCCAGTGCTGTTGGTCGATTGCTGCGCGCCGCCGGTGTACAAAAGAACGATCGGGTCGCGCTGGTGGCGCGAGGCGGACGCGATACCGCTGTGGTTTTACTGGGTATTTTTGCTGCGGGTGCGATCGCGGTGCCCGTGAACCCGGGCTACCAGCACGACGAATTGGCCCACGTGCTGCGCGACAGCGGTGCGCGGTTGGTGGTCGAGACGGTGGAGCAGGAACCGTCAGCAGCGCTGGCGGAGGTGGTCGCTGCGCTGGCGATCCCGTGGCGGAGTGCAGCAGCGCTGGTGGCCGAAGCCGGCCTCGACGATGGGCCCGGGCTGTTGGCGCCGGCGGACGACGACGATTCGGTGATCATCTACACCTCGGGCACCACGGGGCGCAGCAAGGGCTGCGTGCACACCCATGGCGGGCTGCGCCGCGGGCTGTCGGCGTTGATGCAGCTGTGGGGCGTTGGACCGGGCGACGTCGTCGTCAACGCGCTGCCGCTGTTTCACGTGCACGGCTTGTGCGTGGCCCTGCTGGGGCCGTTGTGGGCGGGCGCTGCGGTGCGCCTGGTCGACCGGTTCTCGCCGACGTCGATGCTCGACGCTGTCGATGCTGGTGGCACCGTCGCGATGACCGTCCCCACGATGGTGTTTCGCCTGCTCGAGCACTTTGGCGCGCACCCCGACGACGTCGCCCGCTGCAAGCGCCTGCGCCTGCTGACGTGCGGGTCGGCCGCGTTGTCGCCGGCCCAGCTCGAGGCGTTTCGCACGACGACAGGCCTCACCATTCTGGAGCGCTACGGCATGAGCGAAACGCTCATCACGCTGAGCAATCCGCTCGACGGCGAGCGCGTGCCGGGGGCGGTGGGGCGGCCGGTGCCAGGAACGCGCATCCGCATCGTCGACGACGAACTGCAGGTGCAAACCCCCGGCATGATGCGCGGCTACCACAACCGCGCCGATGCCGACGCCGAGGTGTTCGTGCTCGACGACGACGGCCAACGTTGGTTTCGCACGGGCGATGCCGTGAGTGTCGACGACGACGGCGTGGTGCGCATCGTTGGTCGCCTGAGTCAGGACATCTTGAAAGTCGGTGGCTACAAGCTGTCGACGCGCGAGATCGAAGAGGCCATCGCCAGCCACGCCGACGTGGCCGAGGTCACCGTGGTGGGCCTGCCCGACGAGCAATGGGGCGAGCGCGTGTGCGCCGTCGTCGTCGCGCGTCCGGGTGCAGCCCCCACCCTCGAGCAGCTGCAGCAGCATGTGCGCCTGGCCGAGACGAAGAAGCCGCGGGCCCTGCTGCTGGTCGAGGCGCTGCCGCGCAATGCGTTGGGCAAAGTGCAAAAGCACCTCGTGAAAGCGCTGGCGCAGGAGCGGCTGCGGCCTTGACCATCGCCTCGGGTGACAAACGCCACGCCGCCGGTGGGCGTGGGCGCACGCGGCGAAGCGGTGCACGAAACGGCACACGGCTTGATTTCCCTCAAGCTCGCGGGCTGGCGCCGATACAGTGGTCGTTGTGAGCGAAGAGCAACGCTACCGACGTCAGATGTTTCTCGACCTGGTCGAGGGCGACAACGTCGACCACAGCCGTGTTGACCTGCAGCCCAATGACGGGGCCGTGGTGCTGATTCGCGTGGGTCAAGAGCGCGTCTCGTTCGTGCTCGAGCAGCTGCGCCTGGATGGCCTGAAGGCCGCGGCGACGGCGATTGTGCCGGCCGGCACGTTTGTGGCCATGAGCGTCGAACTGGGCGCGTTTGGGCTGGGCAGTTTGCAGCTGCTGGGCATCGTTGAACGGTCGCGTCCGTCGTTGGCGGTGCGCTTCGAGGGCAACGACCTCGTCGTGCGCGAACGACTCACCGCAACGGTGGCGCTGTTGGCCGACAAGCTCGCCGTGACACCGCCACCGGTGGAACGCACGCAGGTCATCGCCCGCGAGCCCGATCAGCCTGTCGACGTGCTCGAACTCAAAGCCACCGTCACGCGCTTGATGTTTGAGAAGGAAGAACTGCGGCGCGACCTGCAGGATTTTCGCACCGAAGCGCTCGCGATGATGCGCCTGCTGCGTCGTGAGATCGAAGCGCGCCACGGGCCAGCACCGGCCGTTGCTCCGCCTGCTCCACCACCGATGTCGACGTTGCCGTCGTCGCTGCCAGCGGTCTCGACCCACCAGCTTGGGCCCGAGGTGAGTGCCGTGGTGCGCGCGGCGTTCAACGACGATCTCGCGGAAACGTCCGCGTCGACAACGACCACAGCGAGCGCAGCTTCGGCGCCAACGACCACGCCTGCAGCGACGCCGACCTCGTCGGCGCAAACGTTCGCGTCGACGACCACCACGCGGCGCGTGCGGCAGCCGGTGTTGCTGGGCCCCCAGTTGATCGACGAGTTTTTGTCTGAGGCGGAAGCGGCCTGGAGCGCGGTCGTCGAGAGTTCGCCGCCTACTCCGGTTGGGCAGGTTGTTGATGCCACCGATCCCGGCATGCGCTTCGACCTCTCCGATCTCTAGCAGGTTGCTGAAAAATGGCGCTTTGGGCGCGACGATGACGTCGTCAAACTTGTGTTCGACGACGTCATTGCCGTTTCGGCGCTCGATTTCGTGCCTCTCGGCTCGTTCGCTGTTGTCTAT
>JBIKRQ010000006.1:0-51706 GCA_044349155.1 Myxococcota bacterium | reverse complement strand
TGAACCCCACCCCGGCGGGCCCCCCCGCCCCCGCGTCGGGTCGGTTGCTGGTGGTCCTCAGACCGCGATGGGCTCAGGGGGCACATCGCTCGTCGGGTTCTCCGACGTGCGAGCACGACCCTTGATCCGCGGGCCCTGGGCGCCAGCGAAGCCATCGTAGTGGCGGGTGATCAGGTGGCCTTCGATCTGCTGAGCCGTGTCGAGCGCGACGCCGACGACGATGAGCAGGCCAGTACCGCCGAAGTAGAAGGGCACCTGGTTCGACGTGATCTTCTGGATCAGCGTCGGCAGAAGGCAGATCACCGACAGGTAAAGCGCGCCAGCGAAGGTGATGCGGCTCAGGACGTGGTCGATGTATTCGGCGGTCTCACGACCTGGGCGAACACCAGGAACGAAGCCACCAAACTTCTTGAGGTTGTCGGCGACATCGACCGGATTGAACACCATGGCGGTGTAGAAGAAGGCGAAGAACACGATGAGCGCCACAAACAGCGTCATGTACTGCCACGAGCCCGGCAGAAGCGCCTGCTGCAGGCCCTGGGCCCACGAGCTGTCGTCGAACATCGAGGCCAGTGTCGCTGGGAACATGAGCAGCGACGAGGCGAAGATCGGCGGGATCACGCCCGAGGTGTTCACCTTGAGCGGCAGATGGGTCGACTGACCGCCGTACTGCTTGTTGCCAACGATGCGCTTCGCGTACTGCACCGGGATACGACGCTGACCGCGCTCGATGAACACGATGGCGAAGATGACGACGAGAACGACCAGACCGAGGATGGCCACTTCGGGGATGGTGTAGGTCTGCTCGCGCACACCGACGGCGAGCGAGTAGAGGGCGCGAGGCAGACCAGCAACGATGCCGGCGAAGATGATCATCGACGTGCCGTTGCCGATGCCGCTCTCCTGGATGCGCTCACCGAGCCACATGATGAAGGCGGTGCCGGTCGTCAGGGTCAGCACGGTCATGATGGTGAAGCCGAAGCCGCCGATCGACGCAGCCCAGTCGGCGTCGACGACGCTCTGACCGTTCTGGTTGATGCCCTTGAGCCACTGAGCGAGCATGACGCCCTGCACGATCGACACGATGATCGTGCCGTAGCGTGTGAACTGGTTGATCTTGCGGCGGCCCTGCTCGCCCTCTTTCTGCATGCGCTCCAACGACGGCACAACCACCGTCATGAGCTGCATGATGATCGACGACGTCACATAGGGCGTGATGCCAAGGGCGAAGACCGACAGCTGCTCGAGCGCGCCGCCGGAGAGCATGTTGAGCATGCCCATCAAGCCGGTGCCACTGCCCGACGAGGTCTTCAGGTAGTCCTGCATGATCCCGCGGTCGACGCCGGGGGTGCTCACGAAGATGCCGATGCGGTACACCGCCAACAAGGCGAGGGTGTAGATGATGCGCTTCCGCAACTCTGGAATGCGGAACATGTTGACAAGACCGGCAGCCACGGAGGCACCTCGCGCGAAGGCCACACGCATTCGTGTAGCGGCGATGAACGAACACCGCGCTCAAAACGAGCGCGGCGTTTGAGCGCTTTGGTTAAGCGCTGGCCTTGACACCGTCAAGGACTTCGACGGTTCCGCCGGCGGCTTCGATCTTCTGCTTGGCAGAAGCCGAAATCGCGTGGGCCTTGACCGTGAGCTTGAGGTTCAGGTCGCCCGTACCGAGCACCTTGATCTTCATGCGCGTCTTGGTGACGAGACCGGTCGCGATGAGCGAGACGGGATCAACCACAGCGCCGGCTTCGAAACGCTCGGCAATGCGGCCGAGGTTGACGACAGTGTAGTCGACGCGGAAGTCGAAGTTCTTGAAGCCACGCTTGGGCAAGCGACGGGCGAGGGGCAGCTGGCCGCCTTCGAAGCCCGGACGAACCTGACCCGACTTGGTCTTCTTCTGACCCTTGTGACCACGACCGGAGGTCTTGCCGTGACCCGAAGCGCGGCCGCGGCCGAGACGCTTGGGCTTGTGGCGGGCGCCCTGGACGGCGACGAGGTTGTGGAGGCCTTGGATGTCGGGGGACTTGGTGCTCATCGTAATTCTCCTTGCGCCGTCGACACGCACCGATGAGGTGGACGTTGTGTCGATCGACTCGGATGGTTTCGTCAGTGACGCTCGCGAAGGAGACGTCGGGTGATCAGGTCAAAACAGCCGGAGCGGACAGTGTCCTGTCTCCGGCTGTTAGGCAAGCGCAAGTTGTCGACAGACGCCGACAACAAAGCTCACGCTGGCAGTTGGCCCTGGCCGTCTTTGTGACGGAGACCGAACAGCTTGGCTTCGCCCTTGAGGACTTCAACGGCGACAAGGTGCTGCACCTTGACAACCATGCCACGGATGGCGGGGGTGTCGCGGAGCTCAACGGTGTGACCGATGCGGCGCAGGCCGAGACCCTTGAGGACAAGGCGCTGAGCCTCGCTCTTGTGGGACAGGCCGCGGAGCTGGGTCACGCGGATCTTGGTGGCTTCAGACATGGAAATCTCCGGCTGGAAGAAGCGCCGCCGATGTCGACGACGCTTCGACCGTCAAGGGGTTCAGGCCTGGGCGGCGGCCTGGGTGGCCTTCGCATCCGTCACGAGCTCAACACCACGGCGAGCCGCGTGCTGCTCGGCGCTCTTCAACTGGCGAAGGGCGTCGACGGTGGCGTGAACCACGTTGTGGGGGTTCTTGGTCCCGAGGGACTTCGAGAGGATGTTGCGCACACCGGCGGCCTCAAGCACCGCGCGGACCGTGCCACCAGCGATAACGCCGGTACCGTCCGAAGCGGGGCGGAGGACGACGAGGCCGGAGCCGAAGTGGCCCTTGGCTTCGTGCGGGATGCTGGTGCCCTTGAGCGACACCTTGAACAGGCTCTTCTTGGCCTGGTCAGCACCCTTGCGGATGGCCTCGGGAACTTCGTTGGCCTTGCCAAGGCCGACACCGACGTGGCCTTCGCCGTCGCCGACGACGATGAGCGCGGCGAAGCTGAAGCGCTTACCGCCCTTCACGACCTTGGCGACGCGGTTGATGTGGATGACGCGCTCGGTGAGCTCACCGAGGGTCTCCGGATTGATCGGCTTCTCTGCCATGTGATTTCGTCCTTGAGCGTTCGAAGTGGTGTGGATGACCGCGCGCGCGAGGTCAACGAGGGATCAGAAGTCGAGGCCACCTTCACGGGCGCCATCAGCCACAGCTGCGATGCGGCCGTGGTAGCGGAAGCCGTTGCGGTCGAAGACGACGGCGGAGACGCCGGCCTTCTTGGCGCGATCAGCGATCGCCTTGCCGATTTCCTTGGCGGCGTCGGACTTCTTCTTGCCCTTCAGCGCGTCGCGGATGCCTTTGTCGACCGTCGACGCCTGGGCAATGGTCTTGCCGAGGTTGTCGTCGATGATCTGGGCGTAGATGTGGCTGGCGCTGCGGAACACGGTCAGGCGCGGGCGTTCGGCAAGGCCTTCGACGCGCTTGCGGATGCCGAGCTTGCGCTTGACGCGCGTCGCTTCCTTGTGGTTTTTGCGACGCAGCGAGGAGAGGTCGATCTTTCGCATGGAAACTGACTCCTGAGGGTAGCGAGCACGGTGGTGTCCGGGCGTGCCGACATCCTCGGTTGAAGGTGAAGACATCGACGTCGCCAGATGGCCGACGACGTCGATGGTTCAGAAGGATCACTTGGCGCCGGACTTGCCTTCCTTCTGGATGGGCTTCTCGGTCGAGTAACGAACACCCTTGAGGCCGTAGGGGTCCTTGTTCACCGGGCGGAACGAGCGAATCTTCGCTGCGGTCTCGCCGAGGAGCTCGCGGCTAGCGGCCGACAAGACGATGTGCGTCTTCTTGTCGTCGGTGACAGCAGCGGTCAGGCCTTCAGGAAGCTTGAACACGATCGGGTGCGAAAACCCGAGCGTCATGTGCAGTTCCTTGCCCTTCACTTCGGCGCGGTAACCGACGCCGGTGATGTCGAGCTCACGGGTGAAGCCCTTGTCGACGCCGGTGACCATGTTCTGCACCAAGGTGCGGGTCAGGCCATGCAGCGAGCGCGAGAGGCGATCTTCGTTGGGACGCGAGACGACCAGGTTGCCGTTCTCGACGGAAACCTTGATCTGAGCGTGGTGCTTGAGGCTGAGCTTGCCCTTGGGGCCCTCGACCTTCACTTCGCCATTGGCGACAGCGACCTTGACGCTCTTTGGGACTTCGACAGCTTTTTTGCCGATACGGGACATGTGGGTACCAGTGCTTTCTGGAAGTGATTGCGGGCTTGCGACTCAGTCGACGGCGGCAACGCCGTCGACCGGGGCCGCGATCACCACACGGTGCAGAGGACTTCACCACCGACGCGGTCCTTGCGGGCCTGCTGGTCGGTCATGAGGCCGCGCGACGTCGAGATGATGGCGAGGCCGATGCCACCGCGCACCTTCGGGATGCCGTCAGCAGCGCTGTAGCGACGGAGACCGGGGCGCGAGATGCGCTGGAGGCCTTCGATCACCGGCTGGCTGCGCTCGTCGTACTTGAGGGTGACGTGCAGAACTGCACGGCCTTCGGTGCTCTCGACGCGAACGTCGGAGAGGTAGCCTTCGTCCTTCAGGATCTCGGCGATACGCACCTTGATCTTGGACGAGGGGACCTGGGTGGTCTTGTGGCGCGCGAGCTGGGCGTTGCGCAGGCGCGTGAGGAAGTCGGCGATGGGATCGGTCATCATGATTGGTTGACCTTCAACAAAGTGAAAAAGAGGAGGAGCCAGGGCGGGAGCCGAAGCTCACTTCTTGAACGGCATTCCGAGGTGCGTGAGCAGGGCTTTGCACTGCTCGTCGTTCGCCGCCGTCGTCACGAAGGTGATGTTGAGGCCGCGCAGCTTGTCGACCTTGTCGTAGTCGATCTCGGTGAAGATGATCTGTTCCTTCAGGCCGAGCGAGTAGTTGCCACGGCCGTCCATCTTCGCAGCCACGCCGCGGAAGTCGCGAACGCGGGGGAGAGCGAGGTTGACCAGGCGGTCAAGGAACTCCCACATGTGCTCGCGGCGCAGGGTGACCATGCAGCCGATGTTCATCCCTTCACGCAGCTTGTACGTGGCGATGGACTTCTTGGCGACGGTGAGCACGGGCTTCTGGCCGGTGATCTTCGCCATGTCGGCGGCCGCGGCCTCGAGGACCTTGGGATCGCGAACGGCTTCGCCGAGACCCATGTTGACCACAATCTTCGTGAGACGTGGCACCTGCATGGTGTTTTTGAGGTTGAGCTCCTTCTTCAGGTTGGCTGCAATCTCCTTGGCGTAGAAGTTCTTCAAGCGCGGGGTGCGCTTCTCTTCCGGCGGGAGCTCGGAAGGCTTGAGCTGGTTGCTGGCTGCGGCCTTGGCCGCCTTCTTGGCGAGGCCTTCGGCCTTGGCCTTGGCTGCGCGGTCGCCGTCGTCGGTCTTCTTGGAAGCCATCTTCGTTACTCCTTGTCGTGGACATCGGGGAGGGTGTGCCTCAACCCGGTTCCCGTGAATTCAGTTCAGACCTTGTCGGCCTTCAGCTTGGCACCACGGACGACGCGCTCCTTGAGGAGGCTCGCCTTGCCTTCGCCGGTCTTGCTGACGGTACCCGTGCGGACGGGGCGGTTCAGCGTCTCCGAGAAGAGCATGACGTGGGCGATGGGGATCGAGCCAGCGCCTTCAACGATGCCACCCTCGGGGTGCTTCGCCGAACGCTGCGGCTTGATGTGCTTCTTGATGATGCGGAGGCCTTCGACGCGGACGCGAACGCTGTCGCCGTCTTTGAGCACTTCCAGCACCTTGCCAGACTTACCCTTGATGTCCTGGCCGCCGGCGATGACCTTCACGAGGTCACCCTTCTTGATCTTGCACTTGGTCGACATGGCGATGTGCCTTTCGGAAATGAGAAACGGGGAGGTCGCTGCTCAGAGCACTTCAGGCGCGAGCGAGACGATCTTCATGAACTTCTTGGCGCGCAGTTCGCGAGCGACGGGCCCAAAGATGCGGGTACCGATCGGCTCGTTGTCCTTGTTGACGAGGACAGCGCCGTTGTTGTCGAAGCGGATGTACGTACCGTCGGGGCGCGAGAGCTCCTTGGCGGTGCGCACGACGACGGCGCGGACGACGTCGCCCTTCTTGACCTTCGAGGTCGGGGTGGCTTCCTTGACCGCGCAGACGATGACGTCGCCGATCGAGGCGTAACGGCGCTTGCTGCCGCCGAGCACCTTGATGCACATCACCTTGCGGGCGCCCGAGTTGTCAGCGACTTCGAGGTTGGACTGGGTCTGGATCATGAGCTTTCACCTTCCTGTGCCGCCGCCCACCGAGGTGCGCTTTGGCCAAAACGTCGACGACAACCCACACGGTGGTCGCTGGGAGTGGTCTCGTGATTTCGGGGAAACGACTTGAAGGCCGTGGCGGCGTTCAAGACGCTTCGGACTCAGGGCCGGCCGACGCGGAAAGCGAAGCGGCGGGCCAGGGTCTCCGAAGCACGAACAGGGTCGACGGCGACAGATCGTCGTCGACCCCTTGCGGGCGTCAGACCTTCGCTTTTTCGGCGATGGACTGCAGGCGCCAGCGCTTGAGCTTGCTCAGGGGGCGCGACTCAACGATCACGACCTGGTCACCAGCACCAGCTTCGTTGCGCTCGTCATGGGCGTAGTAGCGCGCGCGCTTCTTGAGGAACTTGTTGTACTTGGGGTGCTTGACGGTGCGAACCACCTCAACGGTGATCGTCTTCGCCATCTTGCTGCTCAGCACGACGCCGCGCAGGGTACGACCCCAACCACGCTCGCCGCCTTCTGTGTTCTGCTCGGTCATGTGATCGTTCCGATCTGATCAAAAAACGTTGAGGCGTCGTTGCAGGTGCTGGGCGAGGCGTCAACCCCGTTTCGCACACCACGACTTACACACGGCGGCCCACAACGGACCGCTGCGCGTCACGCCTTGGGGGCGTTCTTCGCCGTCAAGACCCGTGCGAGTTCGCGGCGCTTGGCCTTGAGCTCCATCGGGTTGGCGAGGTTGCGGGTAGCGTGCTGGAAGTTCAGGTCGAAGAGATCCTTGCGGGTCTTCGTTTCCAGATCGGCAAGCTCAGCTTCGGACTTGCCAGCGAAAGTGGTCTTCTTGGACATGGGATGGCTCCGTTGGGCAGCGTGTTCGACAAACAGCCACCGACGTCATCGCTGACGCCGGCGGCTGCTTCCGAGCCGTGCTCAGAGGTCGTTCTTCTTGTCGATGAAGCGGGTCGCGAGCGGCAGCTTTGCAGCGGCCAACGCGAGCGCCTCAATGGCGGTCTGGGTGTCAACGCCCTCCATCTCATAGAGGACGCGACCGGGCAGCACGACTCCGACCCAACCCTCGACGTTACCCTTACCTTTACCCTGACGGGTTTCAGCGGGCTTCTTCGTGTAGGACTTGTCGGGGAAGATGCGAATCCAGATCTTGCCGCCGCGCTTGATCTTGCGAGTCATCGCAACACGAGCGGCTTCGATCTGGCGCGCCGTGAGCCAACCTGGCTCCGTCGCGATGAGGGCGTACTCACCGAACGAGACCTCGTGGCCTCGCATGGCTTTGCCCTTCACATTGCCCTTGTGCATCTTGCGATACTTGACGCGAGCTGGGCTCATCATGGCGGACTAACTCCTCGCCCGCGGCGTCTCACGACGCCGCAGCGCGCACAAACGTTTCAGTTTCGGCGCGCGCTCGTTGGGAGCACTTCGCCCTTGAAGATCCAGCACTTGCAGCCGATGACACCGTAGGTGGTGTAGGCCTGCGCGAAGCCGTATTCGATGTCGGCGCGGAGGGTATGCAAAGGCACGCGGCCTTCGCGGTACCACTCACGGCGCGCGATTTCAGCACCGCCGAGGCGGCCCGAGACGGCGATACGGATGCCCTTGGCCCCGAACTTCTGCGCCGTCTGAATCGACTTCTTCATCGCACGGCGGAAGGCCACGCGACGTTCAAGCTGCTGGGCGACGCTTTCAGCGACAAGCTGAGCATCCGTCTCGGCCTTGCGGACCTCGTGGATGTTCAGGAAGACTTCGGAAGCGGTGAGCTTCTGCAGGTCTTTCTTGAGCTGCTCGAGCGAGCTGCCCTTCTTGCCGATCACGATGCCAGGACGTGCGGTGTGCACGTTGATCTTGCACTTGTTCGCGGCGCGCTCAATGTCGACGCGGCTGATGCCGGCCTGCTTGAGCTTGTCGTGGATGTACTTGCGGAGGCTCAGGTCCTCGTGGAGCCACTCAGCGTAGCCCTTCTCACGGAACCAGCGGCTGTCCCAGCTGCGGATGACGCCGAGGCGGAAGCCTGTTGGATGTGTCTTCTGACCCATGGTGTTTCCTTACGGCGTCACGTCGCGGCGGAGGCGAGCTTGACAGTGATGTGGGAGAGCTGCTTCTTGAAGGGCGTGGCACGACCGTGTGCGCGCGGCAGGAATCGCTTCAGCATGCCTGCTTTGTCGATCTGCACGTCAGCGACGATGAGCGTGTCCAGGTCCATCTTCCGCTGGTCGGCATTTGCCACCGCGGAGTCAAGCACCTTCTTGAGGAGCGGCGCACCAGCACGCTGCTGGAATGCGAGGACCGTCAAGGCCTGCTCCACTGGCATACCGCGGACCACGTCGGCGAGGACGCGGGCCTTACGGGCGCTGATGCGCACGCTGGTCATGCTGGCGGTGGCAGGACCGTCGAGGCGGGCCTGCTTGCGGAGCTCCGCCTTCTGCTTTTCGCGCTTGGGCTTCTTTTGCTCAGTCATTGGCAGACCTCACTTCTTGCCGGCCGGAGCCTTCTTGTCGGCCGGGTGGCCAACGAAGGTCCGAGTGGGGGCGAATTCGCCGAGCTTGTGGCCGACCATGTTGTCGGTCACGAACACGGGGATGAACTTCTTGCCGTTGTGCACGGCGAAAGTTTGACCGATGAACTCGGGCACAATCATCGAGCGGCGCGACCAGGTCTTGATGACCTTCTTGTCGCCGTTGCTCACAACCTTCTTCCAAAGGTGGTGGTCGATGAACGGGCCCTTCTTGATGCTGCGTGGCATGTATCAATACCTCAAGAAAGGGTTCAGACTTTGTTGCGACGGCGAACGATGAGTCGATCGGTCCGCTTGTTGTTGCGGGTCTTGTGACCCTTCGTCGGCTTGCCCCAAGGCGTAACTGGGTTACGACCACCGGACGTACGGCCTTCGCCACCACCATGCGGGTGATCGATGGGATTCATCGACACGCCACGGACGTGGGGCTTCTTGCCGAGCCAGCGCTTGCGACCAGCCTTGCCGAGCTTGACGAGTTCGTGCTCAGCGTTGCCGACCTGGCCAATGGTGGCCGTGCAGGTCGACAGCACGAGACGGGTCTCACCCGAGGGCAGGCGGACCTGTGCGTAGGCGCCTTCACGGGCCATCAGCTGCGCCGAGGCGCCTGCCGAACGGACCATCTGGCCACCCTTGCCGGGCTTGAGCTCGATGTTGTGGATCTGGGTACCGACGGGGATATTGGCCAGCGGCAGGTGATTGCCGGGCTTGATGTCCGCGGTGGGGCCAGCGACGATGACGTCACCGACGTTCAGACCAACAGGGGAGAGGATGTAGCGCTTCTCGCCGTCCAGGTAGTGGAGCAGAGCGATGTTCGCGGTGCGGTTGGGGTCGTACTCGACCGCAGCCACCTTGGCGGGGACGCCAATCTTGTTACGCGTGAAGTCGACAATGCGGTACTTCCGCTTGTGACCGCCGCCGCGGTACCGGACGGTGATACGGCCGGTATTGCCGCGTCCGCCGGGGTTGAATTTGCCTTTGGTCAGGCTCTTTTCGGGCTTCGACTTCGTGATTTCCGAGAAGTCGTTCCCCGTCATGTCCCGACGCGATGCTGACGTCGGCTTGTATGTACGGATACCCATTTGTTCCTCCGTGGCCATAACCCCGAACACGTCAAACGCGTTCGGGTTGTCGGCCCCGAATAGGCGCCACGTCGTCGACGACGTTGCGGCCCGGTGAGCTGCACAGCGCAAGATGCGTGGCAGAGAGAGAGATCACCCGTGAAGGGTGATCCGTGCGCGGTTCCTCCCACACGAGAGTGGAGTTGTCCACCACCTTCCGCGCACTGCGGCATCTGCGTCGTGTCCGCTCGTCGTCACGGAGCCTGCTGTGGTGGCCACTGCGCTCAGCGATTGTGCCACCGATGCGGCGATCACGTGCCGGCGCGGCAGATCACGGCGAGCCAGACGTCATGAAGTCCCGAGGTGAGCGCGCGGCGCAACGGTCGGACCACGAAAGCAAAGCGACCCGAGAGGGTCGCTTTGGTCGGTCGGGATATTGAGATCGTGCTCAGTGGTGAGCAGGAGCCTCGTGGTGGCCAGCGGCCGCCTCGTGGTGCGGGTGCTTCTCGTCGAAGACCTTCTTGTTGGCGTCCCAGCCGGCCGCGCCAAAGGGCTGGCCTGGGTGCATCACGCCACCGGGGGCGACTTCGACCATTTCGTCGCGCGGCAGGAAGTTCGCGCGCTGGTGATCGACGATGTCGCGGCCCTGGGTATCGAGCATGGTCAGCACGACAAAGATCGCGAGGAACAACAACGACGACAGGAAGAGCGCCAGGTTGAACTTGTGGTCCCACCAGAGGTGCATGAAGATCGCCGCAACCAGCGTTGCCTTCGTGCCGGCGATCGCCATGGCCAGCGGCAGGTTGAACACACCCAGGTCGATCTGGGCCGTCGCGACGGTCACGACGGTCAAGAACAACAGCGCGCCCAGAACAGCGAAGTAGACCCACTTCGGCAGGACGTGCGCGTGAGGCGCTTCGACCGCGCGCGGTGTGAGCCCAAGGAAGGGCTGGGGGTAATCGTGGGACGCTTCGTGGTTCGACATGGAAGTTCTCGGCGCAAGAGCTGATGACGACAGAGGTGGTGTCGCTGCGGTGGTTCAGCCCGCGAGGTAGAAGAGGGGGAACAGGAAGATCCAGATGAGATCGACGACGTGCCAGTAGAGGCCCGCGAGCTCGAGGGGCTGCCACCAGCCGCTGTGGAACTGGCCCTTGTACGTCTTCACGAGCAGCCAGGTGAAGAGGATGCCGCCGAGGACGACGTGAATACCGTGCAGGCCGGTCATCAGGAAGTACAGGCCGAAGAAGATGTGGGCCTGGTCGGGGTTCGCCACGTCGGCCATGAAGTGATAGCCGGGGAGGTAGCCGTGCTCGAACTTTGCGGGCCACTCAAACACCAGCTTGATCACCATGAACGTCGCCGCGCACAGCAGCGTGATGATGATGTTGAGCTTGATGCCCGCCTTGTCGTTCACCTGCGCCGCGCGGATCGCGAGGGCCGCTGTGAGCGAGGAGACGAGCAGGACGACGGTGTTGATGCCGCCGAGCTTCCAGTCGAGCAGCTTGTGGCACTCGTGGAACGCCTGCGGGTGCATCGACCGGAAGATGATGTAGGCGCAAAAGAGCCCGCCGAAGAGCAGGATTTCGGTGACCAGGAACAGCCACATGCCCAGCTTGTTCGACTCGAGCTGCTGCTCGGGTTCGGAGAAGTGCTGCGCGAGCGGGAATTTGCCTTCGGTGGGGCTCATTGAATCCTCAGCATGAAGCCATGGAACCTCGACGACGCCAGCGGTGACGTCGTCGAGGAGATGCGTTCAGGTGTCGTAGTCGTAGGCGGACGCCGGGGCGTGGGGCGTCTCGTGGAAGTTGTGCTCAATCGGCGGCGACGACGTGTGCGTCCACTCGAGGGTCTTGGCGCCCCAAGGGTTTGGCGGCGCCTTCTCGCCCTTGAGCAACGAGTGCACGAGGGTGAAGAGCGACACCAGCAAGCCGGCGAAGAGGAAGTAGGCGCCGAAGGTGGAGAGCTTGTGGAGGTCTTCGAACTCGGCGAGGTAGTTGTAGTAGCGGCGGGGCATGCCGCGGCTGCCGAGGAAGAACTGCGTGAAGAACGTGAGATTGAAGCCGATGAACACCATGATGGCCGCAATCTGGCCAGGGCGCTCAGCGTACATCTTGCCCGTGATCTTGGGCCACCAGTAGTACAGGCCGCCGAAGAAGGCCATGATCGTGCCGCCCATCATCACGTAGTGGAAGTGCGCGACGACGAAGTAGGTGTCGTGGAGGTGCACGTCGACCGACAGGGTGCCGAGGAAGATACCCGTGAGGCCGCCGATGCTGAACAGGAACAGGAAGCTCATGGCGTACAGCATGGGGGTCTCGAAGGAGACCGAGCCCTGGTACATCGTGGCGATCCAGTTGAAGACCTTCACGCCCGAGGGGATGGCGACGAGGAAGGTGAGGAACGAGAAGACCATCGAGCTCAGCTCGCTCTGGCCCGACACGAACATGTGGTGGCCCCACACGATGAACGAGATCGCGGCGATGGCCAGCGACGAGAACGCCACGAAGCGGTAGCCGAAGACGCGCTTGCGCGTGAACGTGGCGATCAGGTCGGACATGATGGCCATGCCCGGCAGAATCATGATGTACACGGCGGGGTGCGAGTAGAACCAGAAGAAGTGCTGGAACAGGACCGGGTCGCCGCCGAGAGCGGGGTCGAAAATACCGACCTGAATGACGCGCTCCATGATGAGCAGCAGCAGCGTGATGGCGAGGACCGGGGTGGCCATGACCTGGATGAGCGAGGTGGAGTAGATGCCCCAGAGGAACAGCGGCATCTTGAACCACGTCATGCCCGGCGGACGCAGCTTGTGGATGGTGACGATGAAGTTCATGCCGGTGAAGATCGAGCTGAAGCCCAGCACGAACACCGCGGCCACCATCATCACGACGCTGCCCGACGTGGTCGAGGAGTACGGCGTGTAGAAGGTCCAGCCGGTGTCGACACCGCCAATGATGATGGCGCTGACGGCCATGATGGCGCCGATGCAGTAGACCCAGAAGCTCAGGAGGTTGAGCTTGGGGAAGGCGACGTCTTTGGCGCCCAGCTGCAGCGGCAGCACGAAGTTGCCGAGCCCCGCAGGCACCGACGGGATGATCACCAGGAACACCATGACCGCGCCGTGCACCGTGAAGAACCGGTTGTACGTGTCGGCGTCCATGATCGTCTTCGTGTGCGTGAGCAACTCGGTGCGCACACCCAGCGCCGCGAGGCCGCCGACGAAGAAGAAGAAGCTGACCGCCACCAGATACATCAAGCCGAGGCGCTTGTGGTCGACGGTGAACATCCAGGACTTCAAGCCCTTGGATGCGTGGAGGTAATTGGGCTCCTCGTCGTGGCCATGACCGTGGTCGTGGCCGACGTGAGCGGCTGCAGCTGTGGTCTCGGTCATGGCCGGCTCCAAATGCGTAGCGACGTCATGTCGAAAGTGGGGTCAAAGAGGGGGGCAGGAGCCCGAAGGGGCACGCGAGCGCGCCGGTCACTTCAGGGTCTTGATGTACTCGATGATGGCGTTGATTTGCTCTTGCTTCAGCTGGCCCTGGAAGGGCGGCATCGCCGGCGGGTAGCCCTCGACGATCTTCGCCTGCGGCTGCCAAATCGACTCGGTGATGTACTCCGCGTCGACCTTGACGTCGCCAGCGCTGGTCTTCTCGGTGCGCTCCCACAGACCCTTCATCGAAGGGCCAACGAGCTTGGTGCCGTCGATGGAGTGGCAGGCGGTGCAGCCCTTCTGCTCGAACAGGGCTTTGCCGGACTCAGCACTGACGACGACGGTGTTCTGCTTGTCGAGCCAGTCGGTGAATTCCTTCTCCGTCTCGACGATCTTGATCAGGCCCAGCATGTTGCTGTGGTCTTTGCCGCAGTACTCGGTGCACAGCAGGGGGAACTCGCCGGCCTCGGTCGCTTCAAACCACAACGTGGTGTAGCGGCCGGGGATGACGTCCGCCTTGATGCGGAAGTTCGGCACGAAGAAGGAGTGCAGGACGTCCTGCGACTTCATCACGAGCTTGAACTTCTTGCCCTTGGGGAAGACGAACTCAGCACCAGGACCGCCAACGACGACCTTGTCGCCCGTGTTGGTGGTGTAGGTGATGCTCCACTGCCACTTCTGGCCGGTGACCTGGACCTCGGTGGCACCAGCAGGGGCCACGTAGATCTTGAGGAAGCCGCGGAAGCCGAGGACGAAGACCCAGAAGAAGAAGATCAGCGGGAGGACCGACCAGGCAATTTCCATGGCCTGGCTGTGATCGACCTGGCTGATCGCCTTTTGGTCCTTCGTCTTACGGCGATAGTTCCAGGCGAACCAGAACATCGGCGCCATCATCAAGAAGAACGCGATGACGCAGGCCCAGTAGATGATCCAAAACGGCTCATCGACAACGCTCGCGAGGGTAGAGGTTGCCTTGGGCAACCAGAACCCGTCGAGGGGCAGGTGCATGGCTTGGAGCTTCTCTGCGTCCATTCCCGGTCTCCGTGACTCTACAGCTTCTTCGGCGTGGCCGAAGGAGCATTTAACACTTTGCGGCGCGAGCGGCTTCGGCTTCGAGCTCTCGCTCGCGACGCTGCTCTCGCCTAAAGAACGTAAACAAGAAGATGGCCATAAAGACGACCATCGCAATACCACCAAGGCGCATCACGCCCCAGACATACATCGAATACTGGCCTTCCGGCCCGAACTGGAAGCAGGACAAGACGACGCGGTCGACAACCGTGCCCACAAGCCCCTGCCCGGCCTCGACGATCGCCAAGCGAACGTCTTTGGCGCGAAACTGCAGGCCCCACAACGTGCGGCTGAGCGTGCCGTTGGGGGCGATGAAGAAGATGCCAGCACCGTGGGCGTAGGTCTGCGTTTGCACGTCGAAGCGGTAGCCGAAGCCGACGGCCTCAGCGAGCGCGCGCACGGCGGCAGACTCGCGCTTGTCCTTCAAGAAGCCCGCGTCTTGCGGAGCGGTGAGGAAGCGCCACGACGTGGCCGGAATGGACGCCTTCCCCTGCACCTTGGCCAAAGCAGCGAGGTAGTTCTCTTGCTTCTTCTTGGCGAGTCCGGGCGTTTCGGAGGGATCGATGCCGACGGCCACGATGTTGTAGTCGACGCCGGGCTCAAGACCGTCGACGCCAGCGAGGGCGTCTTTCGTGGCGTTCAGCACGAACGAGCACAGTGTTGGGCATTCCCAGTAACCAAGGATGAGCAGCGTGGGCTTGTCGGTGGCCAACACGCTGCGCAGCGTGACTGGCGCACCGTTTTCGTCGAGGAGGCTCGTGTCGAGCGGGACGGCGTTGCCGAGGCGCGGCGTGATCTCGGTGCCGACGAGCTGTGGCGGCGTGACGGTGTTGTCGCGCTGGCTGTGGGGCACACCATCAAAGAGGCACCCGGTGCCCACTACGAGCGTCACCAGCGCGAGGAGCGCTGGCAGACGGATCGTTGACGTGGACGAGAGGGTCATCTTTTTACTCTTAGCGAGAAGGCGGGTGCTGTCACTGCGGGGGCTTGCCACATTGTCGCGTTCATTTGTTCAGGTTCAGGTCCAAAAAAATGCTCGCCAGTGGCAAGCATTTGGGCCTGAGCCCTGAACTCAGTGCGCGGGAGCGGGCGCTGGCGCTGCTGCGGGAGCCGTGACGGGAGCTTCAGCAGCTGGCACCGCCGCAGGGGCGGGAGCAGCCACGGGGGCAGGCACGGTGTACTCGCCGGCGACGCTCTTCATCGCCGCGTCGATACCGCCGAGAGCCTTTTGGTCGGCCGCACGCTTCGCCTTGAGATCCTGGTTCTCGACGACGCCGATCCGGGCGTCGACTGCCGCGGCGCTCGCGTGGCGGAAGTACATGTACAGGCCGCCCAGCGTGGAGAAGAAGACCACCGCGAGGACGAAGCCGTACAAGCCGACCGTGGTCATCTCGCTCGACGCGATGTCGGCCTCGTAGCCCTTTTCGCCAGTGCTGGCATGCGAATGTGCAGACATGGTGTGCTCCAGACGAAACGAACGGGTGAGGCTCAGTAGACTTCGTGACGCAGCGACTCGTCGAGGCGCGGGTCGCCGATGCACACGACGGCGTTCTTCTTCAAGACGAACGCGAACGTGCCAAGGAACAGACCAACGATGCCGACGAAGGCCGTGATGTCGAGCAGGTCGATGTGGAAGCCGACGTGGTGGGCCACCGCTTCAACCGCTTCGCCTGCTGCACCGTGGGCAGCGCCGGCCTTCGCTTCGTGACCACCGCCGTGGGCGCCGAAGTTGGGCAGGACGTTCCAGTAGAGGTCGACCGTGTGCACGACCAACAACCAGGTGGCGCCAATGGCGAGACCAACGCGGCTGCGCTTCACATGACGCGAAATCAGGAACAGGAACGGCAGGAAGAAGTGCACGATCGGGAAGGCGTAGGAGATATACTTCCAGCCGCCTTCCATGCGGACCATGTAGAATTCAGTCTCTTCTGGGATGTTGGCGTACCAGATGAGCATGAACTGGGAGAACGTGATGTAGGCCCAGAACACGGTGTGGCCGAAGGTGAACTTGCCCACGTCGTGGAAGTGCTCGGTGGTGAGCGCGTCCTTGAGCATGCCACCCTTTTTGAGGGCCATGAGTGCGAGGGCGAGGAAGGCGTAGAAGCCGACCATGCTGCCCGCGAAGTAGTACACGCCGTACATCGTGGAGTACCAGTGCGGCTGCAACGACATCATCCAGTCAATCGCCGCGAACGACAGTGACAACGCGAAGAGGAAGATGCCGCCGGCCGACAACGTTTGCAGCTTGTCGCTGATGGCGTCACGGGCGACGGTGTTGTCGACCAGCTTGTCCTGCTGCACCGACCAGCGCCACAGCAGCTGGCTGAGCACCGTCCAGATGCCGAAGAAGATGACGGCACGGACGAAGAACTTCTGGCCCGAACCGTTGCCTTCGTTGGCACCGAGCCACCAGCGCTTGGCTTCGAGGATGGCGTCGCTTTCATGGCTCCATGGGTAGAGCGTGTGAAAGCCAAGCAACGCAATCGGGATGAACAGCAGCGCGAACAACGGCAGGGTGGCCATTGCGGCTTCGGCGACGCGGCGAACCATGGCCGACCAGCCTGCGCGGGTCACGTGCTGGATCATCACGAAGGCGAGGGCGCCCAACGCGATCGAGAGCACGGTGACGAAGGCGAACAGGTAGGAGAAGAAGGCCCGCTCCTTGTGTTCGCCAAACATCATGGCGATGGTGAAACCCGTGCCGGCGAGGCCGACCACGCCACCAATCATGGGCAGCTTGGCCCACAAGCCAGTGGCCGGGACAGTGATGTCGGTGGGTCGTTCAATGACCTTGGTGCTCATGGCGTTCTCCGACTCACTTGATCGTCTTGATGTAGGCGATGAGCTGCTGGACCTCTTCATCGGTCAGCGGCAGCGGTGGCATGGCCGGCGGGAAGCCGTCGACCACCTGTTCCATCGGCTTGAGGATGGACTCAACGAGGTACGCGTCGTCGACGACGACATCGCCCTTGTTGGTCTTTTCCTTGCGGCCAAACAGACCCTGGAAGGTCGGACCGACCACCTTGGTGCCGTCGAGGCTGTGGCAGGCGTTGCAGCCCTTGGCCTTGAACAACACCTCGCCCTTTTGCTCGGGCGTGGCATCCGTGGCGGCCGCGACGACGGCTTTGCCGCCGAGGGTGACCGACGGGTCGCGCGACTTCTGCAGCGCGCGGACGTACATGATCACGTTCCAGCGGTCGTCTTCGGGGATCTGGGCGGCGTAGCTGCCCATGTTGCCGCCGTTCACGCCGTTGAGGATGGCCTGGTAGATCTTGCCGGCAGGCATCTCCTTCAAGCGCGCGTCGTGAAACGAAGGCGCCTTGACGGTGAGCTTGTCGTTGATCGGACCGGCGCCATCACCAGCACCACCATGGCAGGGGGCGCAGTAGATGTTGAAGCGCTCTTGACCACGCTTCACCGCCGCTTCGGGGTTGCCGACGTCGGGGATGCTGGTGGCGGGCTCGCCGTTGATCAGTCCGAGGCTCTTGTGGTCGTCTTCCTTGAGGAAGCCCTGGGCCACAGTACCCGCTGGCGGCGTACGCATCATGCGGCCGTCGGCGAAGAAGTCGGACTTGCGGTAAGCCTTGCCCTTCTCCTGGGTGTCCATGTTCCAGTTGAGGTGCACCGGCGGGGCGTCGGACTGCCAGCCGCGGCAACCCGTGGTGCCCGACAGCGCCGCAACCGACACCGCGAGGGCGGCAAGATGGGAAAGGGAAAGGTGACGCATGGCTCTCACTCCGCGAGCTCTTCGATGTGGGAGGCGCCGGCGTCTTTCAACAACGCCTTGGTCTTCTCGAGGTCGAAGCGGCTGTCGGCGGCTTCGATCATGATGAAGAACTTGTCGTCGGTGACGCGGGCGAAGGCCGGGCTCTTGAAAGCCGGGTGGTAGTACTGCGGCAGGCGGTTGAGCACCCAGTTGCCGAAGAACACGGTGAGGCAGCTCGACAGCACGGTCGCCTCGTACCAAACAGGCACATAGGCGGGCAGCGAGAAGAGCGGCTTACCCTGCACAATGATCGGGTAGGCATCCATCATCGACCACATCTCAAACCCGAGGGCGAAGATGCTGCCGCAGATACCAATGATCAGCACGTACCAAGGGAGCGTGGACGGCTTGGCGCCCATCGCCTTGTCGAGGCCGTGGACCGGAAACGGGGTGCACGCATCCCACTTCGAGTAGCCGGCGTCGCGGACGCGCTCGGAGGCCTTGTAGATCTCGCGCGGCGTCTCGTACTGCGCGAGCACACCCCAGAGCTTCGGCGCTGCTGGCGCAGCGTGCGTGTGTGTCGTGGCCGACATCAGTGACCTCCCTTGTGACCGGCGGCGTGGTGACCGTTGTCGCCGTGGCCGTGGTCGTCGTGCTCACCGAAGTGCGGTGAAGCCTCGGGCATGATGCTCTTGACCTCGGCCATCGCGATGACCGGGAAGAAGCGGATGAAGAGCAGGAAGAGCGTGAAGAACAGGCCGAAGGTACCGATGAGGAAGAACCACTCGGTCTGTGGGATGAAGTAGTCCCACGACGACACCAGCGAGTCGCGGTGCAGCGACGTGATGGTGATGACGAAGCGCTCAAACCACATACCCACGTTCACGAAGGCCGCGACGATCCAGGTGACCGTGAGGTTCGTGCGCAGCTTGCGGCTCCAGAAGAGCTGCGGAGCGAGCACGTTGCAGCTGATCATGATCCAGTAGGACCAGGCGTAGGGGCCGAAGGCGCGGTTGATGAACGTGAAGCCTTCGTACTCGTTGCCCGAGTAACCAGCGACGAAGAACTCCATGCCGTAGGCGTAGCCAACGAGGCTGCCCGTCAACAGGATGATCTTGTTCATGTTTTCGATGTGCTTGATGGTGACGATGTCCTTCAGACCAAGCCAGCCACGGGCCGGGATGATGAGGTTCTGCACCATCGCAAAGCCACCGAAGACAGCACCGGCAACGAAGTACGGCGGGAAGATCGTGGTGTGCCAACCAGCCAGCTGCGACACGGCGAAGTCGAACGACACGATGGTGTGCACCGAGAGCACGAGCGGCATCGAGAACGCGGCGAGGAGCTGGTAGGCCTTCTCGTACGTGATCCAGTGGCGCATCGAACCGCGCCAACCGAGCGACAGCGTGCCGTAGAAGAACGCACGGACCTTGTTGCTGCTGCGGTCGCGCATGGTCGCGAAGTCGGGGACGAGGCCCGTGTACCAAAACAGCAGTGAGACGGTGAAGTAGGTCGAGACGGCGAACACGTCCCACTCAAGGGGCGAGCGGAAGTTCGGCCAGAGGTTCATCTGGTTGGGCAGCGGGAAGAGCCAGTAGTCAAGCCAGATACGACCGGTGTGCAGGGCCACGCAGGAACCTGCACAGCAGACGGCGAAGATGGTCATCGCTTCTGCGTACCGGTTGATCGACGTGCGCCAGTCTTGACGGAACAGGTACAAAATCGCGCTGATGAGCGTACCGGCGTGACCGATACCGACCCAGAACACGAAGTTCACGATGTCCCAGGCCCAGCCGACCGGGTTGTTGTTGCCCCAGATGCCGGGGCCTTCCCAGAACAGCCACGCGAGGTAGCCGCCGAACATGGCGAGCACCGCTGCCGAAAGCAGCAGGCCGAAGGTGAACGGCGCCGGTGTGCTCATCAACGGCGATTCGTTGAAGGCGAGCACCCGGTTGGTGACGTCGTGGAACGTCAGACCGCCGCGGACAAGACCCTCGCGACCCTCTTTGGGGTCGGGCAGGACGACGTCGCCCCGCAGGTTCGGGTCGGAAGGCAAAGTGATGCTGGAAGCAGTGGAGGTCGACATTTCAGCCCTCGAGCTCCGGATTGTTGTTCTTCAGGCGCGCGAGGTAGCTGGTGCGCGGGCGGATGTTCAGTTCTTGCAGCAACTCGTAGTTGCGGTCGTTCAACTTCGCGACGTGGACCTTGCTGGTCTCGTCGTTGATGTTGCCGAAGGTGATGGCACCCGTCGGGCAGACCTGCTGGCAGGCCGTGATGACCGCGCCGTCTTTGAGCTGCCTGCGGTCGCCACCAGCGTTCTTGAACGCGATCTTGGCCGCCTCGACGCGCTGGGTGCAGTAGCTGCACTTCTCCATCACACCGCGGTAGCGCACCGTGACGTTCGGATTGCGCTGCAGCTTGTAGACGTCGGCGCGCTTCACCTTCTCGGCGTCGCGGTACACGTTCGCCGTGACCGTGAAGTCGAAGTAGTTGTAGCGGCGCACCTTGAAGGGGCAGTTGTTGGCGCAGTACCGCGTGCCGATGCAGCGGTTGTAGGCCATCGAGTTGATGCCCTCTTCGTCGTGGACCGTGGCACCCACCGGGCAGACCGGCTCGCACGGCGCGTTTTCGCAGTGCTGGCAGGTCATGGGCTGGTGGACCGACGTCGGGTTGTCGACGTCGCCCTCGAAGTAGCGGTCGATGCGCAGCCAGTGCATCTCGCGGCCGAGCAGCACCTGCTCACGACCAACCGTCGGGATGTTGTTTTCGGCCTGGCAGGAGATGACGCAGGCGTTGCAGCCGGTGCAGGCGCCGAGGTCGATGACCATGCCCCACTGCTGACCGTCGTACGCGATTTCCTTCGTGGGCTGAATGGGCTTGGCAGGGCGGTGCGCTGGCGTGCCGTGCTCGACGAGGTTCGCCGGGATGTCGCCTTCGTGGGCGAAAGCCGCGCCGTGTTCCTTGTACTGCGTGAGCTTGCCGCCACGAACGACGGGCGACTGCTTCTTGGCGCCATCGAACGTCGTGCCGAGCACGCGCTCTTTGTCTTCGGGCTTGTAGGTCGTGGCCTCAGCGAAGGTGACTTCGTTGAAGGGGTTACCAGGGCGGCTGAAGTGGTCTTGCGTCGACGCCAGCTCGACGATCTTGCCCGTGGGCTTGATGGTCGCCACGACGTTGTACGAGCCGTCTTTGTCCATCAGCGGGTAAGCGCTGACGCCGACACCCGTGGCCACCACACCCGCCTGACGGCCGAAGCCGAGGTGGAGGTAGGCGCTGTTCTTCTCGAGGCCCGGCAACACGAACGTTGGGGCTTCGATGACGCGGCCGCCCACGTCGATGCTGACGACGTCGGACATGTAGGAGTTGCGCTTGAGGCGGCTGTTGATGCCGACCTCTTTCGCCAACGCCGGCGAAATCACCAGGGCGTTGTCCCACACGAGCTTCGACATGCTGTCGGGCAGCTCCATGTTCCAGCCGAGGTTCGCCAGACGACCGTCGAGGACGCTGCCCATGGTGAGCGCGACTTCGAGAGTACCTGCACCCTTTGCCGGGATGGCGGCGAAGGCCGTGGCCACCGCGGCGTTTGCAGCAGCCGGAGCCACCAGCGCGACGCGGCCAGCACCAACACCAGCGACGACACCGTCGTGCAGGGCGCGGCGCCAGGTCTTGCCGGCAACGCTCAGGGCCGACCAGGTCTCTTCGACAAGCTTCTTGTCGTCGAGGCCGAGACCGAGCAGGCCGCCGAGGAACGACACCTCGGAGCGGGCGCCGAAGATCGGCAGGATGAGCGGCTGCACGATCGACGCGGTGCCGTCGTAGGCGCGGGCGTCGCCCCAGCTCTCGAGGAAGTGCGCGAGCGGCACATGCCAGCCCGCCAGCTTGGCGGTTTCGTCGGCGATGAGGCCGGCGTGGATGACCGTTTTGGCCTTCTTGAGGCTGTCGGCCAACTTCAACGCACCAGGGGTGGTGGCGGCGAGGTTGACGTCGACGACGACGAGGGTGTCGATCTTGCCGCCTTCGAGGGCTGCTGCAAGTTCGTTCACCGACGCGACCAGGTTCACGCCCGGCGTGACCGCCGTGGTGACCTTCTGCAGGCCAGCTTCGGTGGCACCCAGTGCGGCGTTGATGGCGTAGGCCAGCGCGTGGACCGCGGCAGGCTGACGGTCGCCAACGATGATCAGCGACTCGCCACGGTGGGCGGCGAGGTCTTTGGCCACCGCAGCCGCGAACTTCGCGGAGTCGGCAGGGGCTGCACCCCTGGGCAGGTCGGCAATCGCCACGCCCGCCGTTGCCAGCTCACCAGCCACCGCCGCGAGGAACGCGCCGATCTGGCTGGAAGGCACGCGGTGACGGTGGTCGGCGTTCGCGCCCGTGAGCGAGAAGACGCCTTCGACCGCGTAGAGGCGGTTCATGTTGTCGGCGTCGGCCTTGCTCTTGAGCACACGGCGCGCGCCCCAGCCCTTGCTGTGCACGAGGTGCTCAGGGCCGTCGACGAGGAAGTTGCTGTCGAGCGCCAGCATGACCTTGGCGTTCGTGACGTCGAGGTGCACGCGGCTGTTGGGGCCGAAGGCGATCGAGGCGCCGCCGTCGCTGGCGTCGGTGTTGACCGGATCCCAGCGGAAGATCTGGGCGTTGGGCCACTTGGCCTTCGCCTGACCAAGGAGGCGGTCGAACGTGGGCTTGTCTGCACCATCAACGACGAACGCGAGGCCCTGGCCGCCGTTTTGCGCGAGGCCGTCGAAGTGGGCCTTGCTGAACGTGTCGAAGTCGGCCCACGACACGTGCTCGGCACCCTTCATCGGGGTGCGCGTGCGGTCGGGATCGTACAGGCGGAGGATTTCCGACTGCGCCCAGGTATCGACCGTGCCGAAGCTGAGGCTGTGGCCGGGGTTGCCCTCGATCTTGGTGGGACGGCCTTCGTAGGCCGTGACCAGCAGACCAAGACCGCCCTGCGTACGCGGGTGCACCGTGGCGTAGCGCGTGGCGATGCCGGGGATGACCTCTTCGGGCTGGTGCGTGTACGGGAGGATTTCCTCTTCCGGACGACGCACGCAGGCCGTACCGCCCAGGCCCGCGAGGGCAAGGGAAGCACCAGCGATCTTCAGCACTTCGCGGCGCTGGAGTTCGGGCAGAACCGCGGTACCGGTCGGGAACTCGGGCTCGAAGTCATCGACCTCGCCTGCCTTGTGGTCCAGCGAACGCCAGTACTTCGGTCCGTTGTTCTTCTCGGCGTCGGCCTTGTAGGCGGCGCGGAAGGGAGCAAATCGATCAAGCTTCGACATGATGTGGCCTGCGCTCCAAAGAGGGGTGGGCTTGGGCTCTCGAGTTCAGCGGTGGCAGCCGGTGCAGCCAGCGGTGGCGCGGGTGATCACTTGACCATCCGGCAGGACCTTCTGGGCGTTCTTGTGGCCCGGCGGCTCGAGGTCCTTGGCGATTTCTTCGGCCTTCTGCAGCCAGGCCGCATCGGGCTCCCACGCCATGTTCGTGACCTCGCTGATGGGGCGGAGGTTCGGACCGGGGTTGTTGTGGCAGTCGAGACACCAGCCCATCGAGAGCGGCTGCGTCTGGTGCACAACGACCATCTGGTCGACGCGGCCGTGGCACGTGGCGCAGCCGATGGCCACTTCCTTGTGCTTGATGGCGACGTGGGCCGAGTGGTTGAAGTAGGCGTAGTCGGGGATCTTGTGGATGCGCTTCCAGGGGATGGCGCCGCCGTCGTTTTCGGGCTTGCCGTCGCCCCAGCTCTTGTAGAGCTCGGTGAGACGCGGCGAGCCCTGCTTGATCTGCTTGTGGCAGTTCATGCAGGTCTGCGTGGGGGGAACGCCAGCGCTGGCGCTGCGCTCGACGTTGTTGTGGCAGTAACGGCAGTCGAGGCCGTTATCGCCCGCGTGCAGCTTGTGGCTGTAAGCGATGGGCTGCGTTGGGGCGTAGCCGACGTCGGTGTGGCGGGGGGACCACCAAAACCAGATGGCGAAAATCGCGAGACCACCAAGCACCGTGAGCACTGGCGGTGCCACGCGGGGAATGTCGTTGGTCCACTTGGGGAAGATCTGTGCCATTCGGGCGTCCTCACCGGGCTCGTGCGTGTCTACTAGCGGTGTGGGCAGCTATCGGAAGCCGGCGCACACCTCAAGAACGAAGCTCGCCGGCCCCTGCGGCACCTTGGGACGTCGTCGCTGGCAGGGCTTCCTGCTGCCGTATTTGTTCTGCGGCAGTTTGTCGCCCCGCTCGTCGAGATCCAGAAATACGGCGAGGTGCCCCGTGGTTCGGAGCACCTGTTCTGCTTGTCGCGTGGGCAGCTGCGGTTACAGCGGCGGGCTCAACTGCTGGTGCAAGGCGCGGGCGGCGTCGCGCAGCGTGAAAATGCCCGCGAGGGTGGGCTCGCCGCCGTCTTCGCTGTCCATGACCAGCACGGAGTCGACGCGGCGCTCCAACATGATGGCCAAAGCGACCGCCAGGTCGGTGTCGATGTCGACCGTGACCGGGTCGTCGCTGCAGGACTCTTCGACCGTGGTGTGGTCGAGGTCGCTGCGAACACGGGCCGCAAACGCGATGTCGGACGACGTGATGACGCCGACGAGGGCGCCGTCGTTGCGCACCGGCAGGTGGTGGACCTTGAGGTGCTCGAGCATGCGCTCGGCGACACGGAGGCTTTCGCCCGCGCGGATGGAGTGGGGGTGGCGGGTCATGACGCGAGCAAGCGTGGGGCGTTGCATGGGAACTCCTGCGTTTGCCTCTGTGCAGCACACGCTGCGCCAACGCGTGCGCGCGATTGAATGCGCTGGCGTGCCTGCCCGTGGGGCGTTGTTGTTGGGCTGAGCACAGTTGGTGTGCGCTGGCGCCCAGTCCGTCGCGCCGCAGCTCGCTCGACGACGACGGCGACACTTCGGCGTAGCGTTCGCCGATGCAGACGTCGCGTGAGCCCTCGGTGTGGGTGTGGGCCTTTGGCTATTTCGCGGCGTATGCGCCGTACGCAGCCCTCACGAAGGCGCTGACGTCGGGGTTGTTGCCCGGCGTGCCCGTGGTGTCGGGGACGGCGATGCTGCCCATCTCGGTGCTGGCGTCGGCCGTCGGCATGTACGTGATGCTGAGCGTGCTTGGCTGGTGGCGGCACGCGACGCCGCACACGCTGGGAGCGGTGGTGGTGCGCGGGCCGTCGTGGCTGACGCTGGTGTCGGGCGTGTGCACGAGTGCGATCGTGGTGACGACGACGCTGGCCTACACGTTTTCGGGCGTGAGCATTGTGCTGGCGATGCTGCTGATGCGCGGCGGGGTGTTGATGCTCGCCCCCGTCGTCGACCTGCTCGTTGGGCGGCACGTGCGCTGGTTTTCGTGGGTGGCGCTGGCGTTGTCGTTGGCGTCGTTGATCACCGCGTTTGTCGGCGACGGCGGACTTGAACTCAGCGTGGTCGCGGCCGTGGACATCGGCGTGTACCTGCTGGCCTACTTCATCAAGCTGCGCGTGATGAGCACCGCGGCGAAGTCCCCCGACGTCGACACCAACCGCCGTTTCTTCGTCGAGGAGCAGATGGTGGCGACACCCTTGGCCGTGATCGCGTTGGCGCTCGTGGCCCTGCTCGGCGAGCCGCAGCTGCGCGTGGGCTTTACCGAATTGTGGAGCAGCCCTGCCCTGCCGTGGATCGTGCTCGTCGGTGTGCTCTCACAAGGCACCGGCGTGTTCGGCGCGCTGTTGTTGCTGTCGCCGCAGGAGAACAGCTGGTGTGTGCCCGTGAACCGCGCCTCGAGCGTGCTCGCTGGCGTGCTCGCGACGACGGCGCTGGCGCTGTTCGCAGGACGCCCGTGGCCCGCCGTGAGCGAGTGGGTGGGGGCAGGGTTCATCTTGTTGGCGATCGCCGCTCTGAGCGTGCCTCCGTTGCTGCAGCGTCGACGCTCGGGCTGATGCCGGTCAGCGCGGCGCCGTCAGCGTGTCGAGGAGACGGGCGCTCGCGGCTTCGCAGAGATCGAGGACGTGCTCGAAGCCGTCGGCCTCGCCGTACCAGGGGTCGGGGACGTCGGCGTTGTCGTCGAGGAAACGCCTGACCTTGTGCTGGTGGGCGGGTGGGCAGCGCGCGAGCACGTCGCGGAGGTTCTGGCCATCCATGACGAGGATGTGGTCGTAGGCGGCGAAGTCGTCGTCGTGGAGCTGGCGCGCGCGGTGCGGTGCGAGGTCGATGCCCCGCTGCTTCGCATGACGGATTGTCCGAGGATCGGCGCCCTGGCCGGCGTGCCAGCCGCCGGTGCCGCAGGAGGCCACCACGACGTCGACGCCGCGGCGCTGTGCTTCGTGCCGCAGCACGGCCTCGGCGGTGGGGGACCGGCAGATGTTGCCGAGGCAGACCATCAAGATGCGCATCGGCTCACCGTACTGCGTTCGGGCTGATGGCGTGCGACGACGGCGACGCAGTAGCGTTCGACCCATGACCAGTCTGGCTGCTTCGTTTTCGACCGCGCTCTCTCGTCGTTTGGGCCTGCGCTACCCGATCGTGGCTGCGCCCATGTTTCTCATCTCGGGCAAGGAGCTCATCGTTGCTGCTGCAGAGGCCGGCATCGTGGGCGCCATGCCGTCGCTGAACGCGCGCACGGCGGCGGAGCTGAAGGCCGACCTCGAGTGGATTCGCGCGCGCACCGACAAACCCTTCGCCATCAACGTGACCATCGGGTTGACGTCGCCCGAGCGGCTCGAAGAAGACGTGCAACTGCTGATGGATTTTGAAGTGCCCATCATCATCACAAGCTACGGCGACCCCACCGCCGTCGTCGCGCGCGCCCACGAGAAGGGCTCGTTTGTGATGCACGACGTCATCCACTTGAAGCATGCGCAGAAGGCACAAGCAGCAGGTGTCGACGCCATCATCGGCGTGGGCGCTGGTGCGGGTGGGCATGCTGGCCGCATCTCGCCGTATGCGCTGATTCCGTGGCTGAAAGACAACCTCGACGTGCCCGTGGTGGCCGCCGGCTGCATCTCGACGGGCAAGCAGATGGCCGCGAGCTTCGCCCTGGGTGCCGAGCTCTGCTACCTCGGCACACGCTTCATCGCCTCGAGCGAATGCCGTGCCGTCGACGCGTACAAGCAGATGGTGGTGGACGCGGGCCCCGACGACATCGTCTACACCGACGCCGTCTCGGGCATTCACGCCAACTTCTTGAAGCAGACGATCCCCGACGCCACCGTCGCCTCGCGTGGGCCCGATGCCGCCAAACGCTGGAAAGACATCTGGTCTGCGGGGCAAGGTGTTGTCGAGGTGAAAGACATCAAACCCGTGGCGCAGATCGTCGACGACCTGGTGCGCGAGTACCACGACGCCAAAGCCTCACTTCCCTGAGCGCGCTTTGACCGCGGCGGCGAGTTCGGCTTCGAAGCGGGCGCGGCTGCTCGTGACTTCGGTGCCACCGCCCGACAACGCGTTCGCGATCGTGATCGCCACGACGACGAGCTGCGAGCGAAACAGCACCAGCTGACCAACACGGTCGCGAACGCGGGCCTGCCACGCGGTCATCTGTTGGCGAAACACGGCGTCGTGGGTGGTGAGCTGCTCGACGTCGGAGAAGAACTGCACGGGGCCGCTGTGGCGCGCCACCTCGTCGTCGACCATGCGTCGCTGCCAGGCGCCTGCGGCCTCGTCACCGTGCCCGCGCAACACCACGTGCACGACGCCAGGGGCCGGCCTGCGCGCCTCGCCCCAGACGCCGGGCGCGTTGTAGACGACGGCATCGGGGGCGGCGTGGCGATCGCCAGCGATGAGCGAGACCGGCAACTTCAAAGTCTCGGTGCGATCGTCGACCTCCGTCGAGCGCGCCAGACGGGCCGCTGCGCGCGCCGCCGCCTCGGGCCACGTCGCCGCCAACCACGCCGCCACCTCGGCACTCGACGCCCGCGGTGATGCTGTGCGCAGCTCGGCCGCCAACGCCGCAGCAGACGGACGCGCTGATGGCGACGACGACAACGCGCGCTGAACGATCGCGCCGAGTGCCCCAGCGAAGCGAGACCCGGCGGAACGAACCCGCCAGCGACGACGGTGCAGTACAGCTCCACGCCGGTGCGCGCCCCGTAGAAGCGCTGCCCCGTGAGCAGTTCGGTGACGACGATCGCCGCAGCGTAGACGTCGGCGGCCGGTGCGGCGCGGTCGCCTGCGGCCTGCTCGGGCGCCATGTAGGCGATCTTGCCCAGCACGACGTCGCGCTCGGTCTTTTCGCGCTTCAACGTCGACAGCGCGAGACCGAAGTCGATGACGCGGGCGATGCCATCAACACCCATCAGCACGTTGTGTGGCGAGACATCGCGGTGCACCACGTGCAGCAGCGCGCCTGTTGCCGGGTCGACCGCGGCGTGGGCGGCAGCGAGGCCAGCCAAGAGGTCGTCGGCGATCGCCAACGCCACCGGCCTCGGCAGCACCACCTGCTGGCCCACCAACGCCTGCACGATGCTGCGCAGATCGACGCCGTCGATGAAGTCCATCGCGAGGTAGTGGCGATCGCCGACGCGGCCAAAGTCGAGCACCGACGCGATGTTTTTGTGCTGCAGCAGAATGCCGATGCGCACCTCGTCGGCGAACCGGGCGATCGCTTCGCGATCGCTGGTGACGTCGTCGCGCAGCAGCTTCAGCGCACACAGCCGCGGCACGTCGGTGTGGGTCGTGCGCGCGAGCCAGACCTCGCCCATGCCGCCTGCCCCCAGACGCTCGATCAGCTGAAATGCCCCAAGACGCTGCATGGCTCCCTTGTACGAAAACAGCCGGCATCGCTGCCGGCTGTTTCTGCATTCATCTCGTCGCGAGGTTCGTGTTGATCGGCGGGGAAGTTTCCCCGCCCGCCCCTCAAGAGACTCACCTCGGCGACAAAACCGCAAAGCCGGTTTTCTCTTCGAGGTTCACTTGATCAGCGTGAGACGCGCGGCCGAACGATCGACCTCGGCCTTCAGCTGCAGGTAGCTCTCGTCGTCAGACGCCGCAGCGCCCAACGAAGCGAGCTGCTTCTCGAGATCGGCGAGCGACTTCTTCTCGGTGTCGAGCTTGACCTCGTCGGCGAGTGACGCGCTCTCGCACATCAACACCACGCGATCGCCATCGACCTCGACGAAACCGCCCGACACCATCAGGCGGTGCGTCTTGCCCTCGGCGATGAAGCGCAGCACGCCGGTGCCGAGCATGCCGAGGAAAGGCGCGTGGCCCGGCAACACGTCGATCTCGCCTTCCTTCGCGGGGACGACGACGTCATCGGCTTTGCCGACAACCACACGACGATCTGGGGTGACGATGTCGAGTTGCATGGCTCAGCCCATCTTCTTGGCAGCGGCGTACACGTCTTCGATGCCGCCCTGCATGTAGAAGGCCTGCTCGGGGATGTCGTCGCACTCGCCGTCGACGATCTTCTTGAAGCTCTTCACCGTGTCTTCGACCTTCACGTACACGCCCGAACGGCCCGTGAAGACTTCAGCGACGTGGAAGGGCTGCGACAGGAACTTCTGCACCTTACGAGCGCGCGACACCGTCATCTTGTCTTCGGCGGACAGCTCGTCCATGCCGAGAATCGCGATGATGTCCTGCAGATCCTTGTAGCGCTGCAGGATGGTCTGCACGCGACGAGCGGTCTGGTAGTGCTCCTTGCCGACGACGTCTTCCGACAGAATGCGGCTGACCGAGTCGAGCGGGTCGACGGCGGGGTAGATGCCGAGGTCGGTGAGCGCGCGGTTGAGCACCGTGGTGGCGTCAAGGTGGGCGAAGGTCGTGGCGGGCGCGGGGTCGGTCAAGTCGTCGGCGGGGACGTAGACGGCCTGCACCGAGGTGATCGAGCCCTTGTTCGTGGTCGTGATGCGTTCCTGCATCTGACCCATCTCGGTGGCCAGCGTGGGCTGGTAACCGACGGCCGACGGAATACGACCGAGGAGCGCCGACACTTCCGAACCCGCCTGCGTGAAGCGGAAGATGTTGTCGATGAAGAGCAGGACGTCCTGGTTGAACTCGTCGCGGAAGTACTCGGCGACCGTGAGGCCCGAGAGGGCGACGCGGGCGCGGGCACCTGGCGGCTCGTTCATCTGACCGTAGATGAGTGCGACCTTGCTCTCGTCGGTGACGATCTTGCCGGTCTTGTGGTTGCGGACGATGACGCCACGGGTGAGGTCGCCGTCTTCCTTGCCTTCCTGCATTTCGTTGTAGAGGTCGCGGCCCTCGCGGGTGCGCTCACCAACGCCGGCGAACACCGACAAACCGCCGTGACCCTTGGCGATGTTGTTGATGAGCTCCATGATCGTGACGGTCTTGCCGACGCCGGCGCCGCCGAAGAGGCCGATCTTGCCGCCCTTGGAGTAGGGGGCCATGAGGTCGATGACCTTGATGCCGGTTTCGAGCATCTGCACCGCGGTGCTCTGCTCGGTGAACTTCGGCGGCTGACGGTGGATCGGCAGCGTGGCGTCGGCGCGGATGGGGCCCTGCTCGTCGACGGGCTCGCCGATGACGTTCATGATGCGGCCGAGCACACCCTTGCCGACGGGCATCATGATGGGCGAGCCGGTGTTCTTCACCTTCTGGCCGCGCTGGAGGCCTTCGGTGGCGTCCATGGCGATGCAGCGAACGGTGTTCTCGCCGAGGTGCTGGGAGACCTCGATGACGAGGTTCCACTCGTTCTTGTCGATGGTGGCGTTCGTGACGCGCAACGCGGTGAGGACCTTCGGCAGGCCACCGGGGGGAAATTCGACGTCGACCACGGGGCCGATGACCTGGGTGATCTTGCCTTCGAGTGCTGCCTCAGCCGACATGACGTGCTCCTGCAATGAAAACGATCTCGACGCGCGGGCCTTAACCAACAGGGGGCTGGTCGCAAAGACCATTTCGCCGGTTTTCGCGGTTGAGCATCGCGGCATTTCTCCGCTGGCGTCGGCGGCAATCTCCTTTTCGGCGGCGTGGAACGAAGCGAGATGTGGCGTGGAACGAAATCCATCTCTCGGACAGCGACGTCCGCACCTCAACGCACCGTGAGTGCTGGCAGGCCAGCTGCAATGACCGGGGCACGCCGACGAGGCGCCTGACCGGACGCGGGAGGGGTGTTGGGGCCAGCGCCTTCGGGTGGGTCTGGCAGTGGCTTGTGCGGGCTGGCGCACAAGCTGGTGGACGCTGGCTGGCGTGGGACGTGCCCCCACGTCGAGCCGGAGCGTGCTCGGGGGAGGGAGCGCGCCACCATTTTTCGCTCTCCGTTTCAGGGAGGGCCCTGCGGGCCATTTCCCTTCTGCGGCGGATTCTTGAGCATCTTCGATGGGTTGCGAGCGTCGATCTCATCGCGAACCGCAAACTTGCGGGGCCGCCCATCAGGCTTCACCCTGCTCCTGATGTCGCCACGTGCCTCTCTTGTGCTCTGCTCTGCCCCATTCGCGCTCCTTCTGGGCTGCGTGACCACCCCTCCGCCACCGCCGACCGTGGCCGCCGCCGACCCCGAAGTCGTCGTGCTCCGCGATCGTGTGGCGCGCCTTGAGCATCGCCTGGCCGACGTCGATGGCAAGCTTGCCACCCTGCTCCTGCGCGCCGAAGGAACCCCCGCAACCGCCGGTGGCTCACCCTTTGCCACGCCCGGCCCCCGCTACGCCTCGATCGACCTCGGCCACCCTGCCGACGCGATCCCCGTCCCCGAGGGCTTGCGCAGCACCGACCTCGGCAGCCGCGGCGGTCAAGACCTGCCCATCGATGACGACGGCAGCGTGGTGTTGCGCATGCGTGGCGATGACAGCGGTGCGGTCGAAGCGGTTGTCGAAGAGGAGCCCGCCAGCGACGATCCGCTCTCCACGCTCACCTCGGCGAAGGACCTGTACAGCTGGGGCCAGGCGCGCTTGAAGGAAGGCCGGCACATCGAAGCCCTTGCGGCGTTCGAAGACGTGCTGGGCCGCTTCGCCAAAGACCCGCTCGCCGACAACGCCATGTACTGGATCGGCGTGTGCCATCAGGCTCGCGGCGACCACAAGCTGGCGATCGACGCCTGGCAACGCCTGCCCGCACGCTTTCCGCGCAGCCCCAAGGTGCCCGATGCGCTGTTCGGCATGGCCCAAAGCCACGAGGCAAGCGGCGAGCCGGCGTTGGCCGAAGTGCTCTACGACGAGATCGTGGCCAGCTACCCGAAGGCCGAGAAGCACGCCGACGCCGTGCGCGCGCTGAACCGGCTGCGTCCTCGTCGGTGAGCGACTACTTCGGCGTGCCCAACACCGCGTGGGTGCCCGCACTGTTCGTTGACGCGAAGTAGACCACAGCACCCACGCCGCCGGCTGCGGCCAACACCACGCCGCTGGTGGCGGCCCAAAACCACGGCTGCGACGTGATGGGTTCGGCGACGAGCTCGACGCGGCTGATGGTGGTTTCGTTGCGGGCAATGACGACGTCGATGTCGCCGGTGACGTAGCCGCCTTGCGAGACCTGCACGCGGTGCACGCCCGTGGGCAGGGCGGCCATCGGCGCGACGGGTGCTGTGCCTACGGCGGTGCCGTCGACGACGACGGTGCTGCCTGCGGGGGCGAACAGCGACAACCCGCCGACGTGTTCGTGGGCGCGCTGCGCGTCGAACAGGCGCTGCACCAGCGGGCGCACCACGAGCAGGAGTTCGTCGTCACTGCCGCGCCACGCGGCCTTCTGGCGGGCCACGATCTGTGGACCATCGGGCCCGTCGGTGCGCATCAGGCTGAGCCCGATGACGGTGGCGCCTTCGAGCTTTTCGACGGTGCCAGCGATGACCTCGTCGGCGTTGGCGAGCTTGGCGACGTCGGCCATGCAGCGGGGTTCGTCGCAGCCGACGAGCTGGGCCGTGGCCTGCTGCGTGAGCAGACCCTGCAGTTCGTTGCGGCTGATGGCGCGGCGGTTCGGCTGGGCCGAGACCTCCGACGTGAGCATCGTCGTCAAGGCACTTGCTTTGGACTCGGCCCCCGCACCACCTTTGAGGTCGAGGACGGCCACCAACGCGGTGGTGGCTGCCGGTGCAGGGGCTTCCTCGACGACGACGGGGGCTGCGGGCGGCTCGGCAGGAGGCTGCGTCCATGCCTGCGCGTGCGCCTGTGCGCCAAATCCGATCGCCACCGCCAACACACCTGCACGACGCTTCATGCAGCAACGGTGCGACGACTGCGCTGTCGACGGCAACCCAGTTGCTTGGGTGTCTCGCTAGTCGACGAACACGAGGGTGCCCATGCGGTCGAGGGCGTGAAAGTCGTTGGCGGCGATCGCCGACCACGCGCTTGCCTCGGTGGAAACGACGGCATCACCCGCTCGACGACGCTCCAACCGAAACACGTTGATGCGCCAGCGGGCGCCCACGGCGGGCTCGCCGACGGGGATGTCACGCAGCGACGCCGTGCCAATGCGCCATTCCTGCACGTAGCCGCCGGGGCGCTTGTCGCTTTTGACGACGACGTCGGCATTGAAGGCGCGGTCCATGTTCTTGCGCGGCCCACCCGCAAACGCGGCGTCGAAGCGCAGGTCGGTGGGCGAGGCCTGCAGCTCGACGTAGACGTCCTGGTCGCCGTCGGCGTCGATGAAGAGCTCGAGGGCTTCGCTGTCGTACAGCGGGTCGTCGTTGTTCGTGTAGGGCGAAAACGGATCGTCGTCGTCGACGTCGAAGGCGACGTATACCGCGGCTTCATCCCACAGCAGGCGCACCTGGGTTTTCTGCTGCGGCTCGGGCGTACCCACTTTGTAGGGCCCAAGGGTGACGACGGCGGCGGTGGCCCAGTCGCGCTCGTCGAGGTGGCCGTCGATGCTGATCGGCTGCTGTCGTTTGTGCGCCTGCCACTGCGGCCCGCGCGCAACGGTTGGCGCGGCGACGACGTTCATACCTGCGACGTCGACGAGGTGGTCTTTGGCGGCGTTGTCGACGAGCCAGCGGCGGCCCGCATCGGCCACGCCCACCAACACGCGCGCAGCACCTGCCGGCGTTGCGGCAGCAACGGGCACGTCGACGACAGCCATGACGACGTCGCCCTTGCGCCACTGCAGCGACGTGAGCGTTGCAGCCAAGCTGCCCTGCCCCACCGCCCCGGCGATCTCGACGACGACCTGGGGCTTTGGCCGGCCCGCGAGCTCACCGGTGACGAGCCACGTGGTGCTCACGCGCGCGCTGCTGCCCGCGGTGGCCTGTGCTGGCGCGTCAACGTCGATCAGGCGCAGGCGGCCATCGAACTCGGGCGGCGGCGACAACGTCCAACCCGCGCGATCCTGCGACGTCGCAGGCCGCATCGCCCGCGCCTCGAGCACCGTGGTGGGCTCGACCGGCGCGCGGCAGGCGCCGACGACTGCCAGCACCAGCAGCACCGCCAAAAACAAAGGGCCGCACGAGGCGGCCCTTGTCTGCGTTGAGCGGTTGCTCAGACGACGCCCCGCTCGCGATCTTCGCGGGTGATGCTGTTGCCGACCACACCTTCGGCCGGCGGCACGTAGAAGCGCTCGCGGAAGAAGAGGTAGACCGTGGGCGCCACAAACAGCGCCGAGATGGTGCCGATGATGAAGCCCACCGACATGGTCACAGCGAAGGTGCGGATGCTGCCTTCGGTGAACACGGCGACGGCGACGGTGGTGAACAGCGTGGTGAGCACGGTGTTGATCGAACGGGCGAAGGTGTCGTTGATGGCCTGGTTCACGAGGGTGACGAGGTCTTTGTGCTCAACAACACCGGCCGGCGTGGTTTCACGGATGCGGTCGTAGATGACGATGACGCCGTTGACCGAGTACCCGACCACCGTGAGCATGGCGGCGATCGACGCGGTGTCGAACTCCATGCGCATGAACACGAACAGGCCCATGGCGATCAGCGGATCGTGCAGCGTGGCGACGAGCGCGCCGGGCGCGAAGAACGCGTCGAAGCGGATGGCCAGGTAGATCAGGATGGCCAGCAACGCGAAGCCGAGGGCCAACACACCGCGGGTGCGCAGGTCTTGAGCAACGCGGGCGTCGACGAAGTCGACACGGCGCACTTCGAAGGTGCCGAACTCGCTCTCGAGGCTCTTGGCCACCTTGTCGGCGACACCCTGCAGCTGAACGAGGTACTTGACCTTGCCCTCGTAGGGTTCGTCGCGGATGATCGCGTCCTTCGTCGTCGTCTCGGTGCCATCAACGGCACGCGTGCGGCGCAGACGCAGACCCGGCTGCGCATCCACCACCGACGCCAACTGCTGCTGCTGCGCGTCGAGGGCCGTCTGCAGGGCCACCGCGTCGCCCGCGGGGGCTTCGGGCAGCTTCAGCGAGATCGAGATGCGGTCGCCTTCGTCGTCGGCCTGCTGAAACGGCACGAAGCGGTCGCCGAACGCCGTGGTGAGGGCCGTGGCGAGGGCGGTGCGGTCGGCCTCAGCGATGGTCGACAGACGCTCAACGCGGATCAGCCACTCGTTGGCCTCGGGGGCGCCGTAGGGCTGGGCCTGGTTCTTGTCGAACCCAGCGGCCTCGAGCTTGCTGGTGATCTCCGAAGCCGCGACCTGCTTGCCCAACTTCACCTGCAGCTCGGTGCCGCCCGCAAAGTCGATGCCCCAGTTCAGGTTGAGCACCGGGATGGCAAGGACCGTGATGGTGGCAATCGCGAGGCCGATCTTGGTGATCAGCGAACCGCTCTTGATGAAATCGAAGTTCGTCTTGCGATCGAACAGAGTGACGAATTTTTGTTCAGCCATGGTGGATATCCTTCTTGATCGGCGGGGAAGTTCCCCGCCCACCCCAAAAAACTCGCCTCGGCGACAAACCCCAAAGCGGGTTTCTCTTCGAGGCTCGATTCGTCACAATCAAACAGAAAGGGTGTCGCGGTCCTTCAACACATACATGTCGAAGAGGATACGCGTGAAATACACACCGGTGAACATCGACGACACAACGCCGATGAGCAGCGTGGTGGCGAAGTTCTGGATCGGGCCGCTGCCGAACTGCCAGAGCACCGTACCGGCGATGAAGTGGGTGACCTGCGAGTCGAGAATGGCCGAGAACGCCGAGCTGTAGCCGGCCTCGACCGCCGAACGCGCCGTTTTGCCTTCGCGGAGTTCTTCGCGGATGCGCTCGTTGATGAGCACGTTGGCGTCGTCGGCCATACCGATGGTGAGCAGCAAACCCGCGATGCCAGGCAGCGTGAGGGTGGCGCCCAACCACGACATCGTGGCCAGCACGAAGAACATGTTGAGCACCATGGCCATGCAGGAGAACAGGCCGCCGACGCGGTAGTAGAAAATCAGGAAGCCGAACACGAGGGCGACGCCGAGCATGGCGGCCTTGCCGGCCGAATCGAGGGCTTCAGCACCGAGGCTGGCGCCCACGGTCTTTTCTTCGCGGAACGTGATCGGCGCAGGCAGCGCGCCGGCCTTGAGCACGAGAGCGAGGCTGTTGGCGTCTTTGATCATCTCGTCACGGGTGCGGCTGCCGCCCATGGTGATGCTGGCGTTGCCGCCGGTGATGGGCTCGTTGATGACGGGGGCGCTGTCGACGACGTCTTCGAGCACGATCGCCATGCGCTTGCCGACGTTCTTGGTGGTCAGTTCGCCAAAGAGGGCGCGGCCCGTGGGCGAAAACTCGATGCCAACGTAGGGCTGGGGCTGCTCGGGCGAACCCATGGCCACCTGGGCGTTGACGAGGTCGTCACCCGTGAGCGCCACTTCGGCCTTGAGCGTGTACGTGCGCCACTTGACGGCCTCGCCGGGGCGGGTGCCGAGCTTGCCGTACTTCACGACGCTGCCCGAGGGGACCTTGCCGACGAAGAACTGGCGGGCTTCCTGGAGGTGCTCCTCGTCGAACTCGACGTAGAAGTCCTGGTTGTAGCCGCCGTTTTGGCGCTGAAAGCCCGAGGTCTGCAGCGTCATCCAGCTCGGCAGATCGGTGAGCTTGGTGAGGAAGTCGTTGTCGTCGTCGCACATCTGGAATTCCAGCTGGGCGGTGCGGCCGATGAGGGCCTTGGCTTCTTCGGGGTTGGCGAAGCCGGGGAGCTGCACCTGCACCTGGTCGTCGCCGCGCTTGGTGATGCTGGGCTCGGTGACGTGCATCTTGTCGATGCGGTTGGTGATGGTCTTGATGGTCTGGTCGACGGCGTCGGTGCGGATCTTGTTGACCCAATCCGGGTGCACGCGCCACGTGACGGTGGTGCCGCTGCGGCTGACCTCAGACAGGTCGGCGTAGATGTCGCTCATGTCCTTGTCGAACGTGGTGACGGCGGCGGCGTCGGTGAAGACCACGCGCACGCGGTCGCCCTTGCCCTCGTCGGCGAGGTGGTCGACGGCGGTGAAGCCGATCTTCTTTTCCTCGAGGTCGTTGCGCAGGCGGCTGCTGATGCGGCGGGCGCGATCGCTGACGGCTTTGTCGAGGTCGACGCCGAGCACCATGTGCACGCCGCCCTGCAGATCGAGGCCGGGCACGATGTGGCTCTCGGGCGCCCACGACGGCAGGTACTTCTTGAACGCCGTGGTGTCCTGCTGGACCTCGCGGGTCTGCTCGGGGGTGAGCGAGAAGTACACGGCGGTCGGCGTGAGCACGTAGCCGGCGAGGCCGAAGAGGCCCAAAACGAGGATCAGACGGATCCAGACGGTGTTCTGCATGACGTTCTTTCTGCTCGACTCACCTCATGCGGCGCATGGAGGTGACTTGCTTACGGGTTCATCGGCTTCGCCGATGAAGCCTGCGCGGAAAACGAAAACCGCTCGGCGTGCGCAACCGTCAGGCGACGGTCGACGACGAGCGGTGGAGTTCAGGAGGCCTTCTTCTCAGCGTCGGCGGCGGGCACTTTTTCAGCGCCACCAGCAGCAGCGAGGAAGCGGGCGGCGGGGCCCGACACCGACACCTTGAGCACGCGGATGCGCACCTTGTCGGCGACCTCGAGGACGATCACGCGGTCGTCGATCTTCTCGATGCGGCCGATGATGCCCGACGACAACACGACCTCGTCGCCCTTCTTGAGCGAGGCGAGGAAGTCCTGCTGCTCGCTCTGCTTTTTGCGCTCGGGACGAATCATCAAGAAGTACATGACGACGACCATGGCGACGAGCGGCAGGACCAGACTCATCAGGCCACCGCCGTCGGCTTGACCGACCAATGCAGAAACGTGCTCACCCATGCGGGCAGCGGTTAACGGGAATCATGCAGCCCCGCAAGGCTACGCCGCACACTCTGTTGGGCACGAACCCGGCGCGGCCGTCGTAACGCCCATCACACGCGAATCTGTGAACGCGCTGAATCAAACCGGCCTGCAGCAGCGTCTGCGGGCGCCCCGAGACGATCTCGGGACGTTTCGACCGCTTGTGGTCGAATTCATATTGATATTCATGGAGTTGGCGGCACGCCAGCTCCATGAATCGGCGCCCCCGCGCCATCCAGAGGGTCACATGAAGAAGCTTGCCGTTCTCGCCGCACTCGCTGCACTCGCCGTCACGTCGGGTTGCATGCACTACAACGTGAAGGTCGGTAAAGGCGGCTCTGGTCCGAGCCAGACCATTTGGCAGCACCACTTCGCCTGGAGCCTGGTCGGCGACGGCAACGTCGACGTTTCCAGCCTCTGCAACGGTTCGCCCGACGCCACGGTGCGCATCGAGACCACGCTCATCGACGGCCTCTTGTCGTACATCGTGTTCGGCGGTTGGTTGTGGCAGCCCACGACGATGACCGTGCAGTGTGGCGAAAAGACGGCGGAAGTCGCCCTCGACGAGGCCACCGCCAAAAAGATTGTTGCCTCGCCTGAGTTCCTCGACATGGTCAACGAAGTGGCCCCCGACCGCCTCGCCGACGCCGTCGAAGCCCAGGACGTGCTCGCCGCGACCAACTGAGCAGGCGCAGATCTCACGATCTCGGGGAGGGCCTTTGGGTCCTCTTTGCTTTTTGGGGAAACGGTGGCGGCACCGGGCTGGATCACCCTCGAGGCGTGACGCTGGTGTCGGCGGCGGGTAGCATCGCTCGGTTCCCATCTGCTTTCGGGGTCGTTGCCATGCGCGCTCTTCCATCTGCCCTTGTGTTGTGTGCCGCTCTCGCACCGCTGTCGGGGCTTGTGGCCTGCGATGGCAGCACGGCTGGCGAAGGCGAAGGCGAAACCGATGCGGGCATTCCCATCATCGTGTTCGACGCGGGCCCGGTGGTTGATCCCGTCGACGGCGGGCCCACGGATGCGGGTCCCATCAACACCGCGGTGATCATCAACGCGCTGTCGCCGGCGAGCGGTCCGTTGGCGGGCGGTGGACGCATCATCGTCGAGGGCGAGGGCTTCGACCCGTCGTGCGAGTTGAGCTTTGGCGACGTGGTGGCCGACCCGGCGCTGTGCTTGCTGCTCACCACGCGCAGCTTCTCGTGTCAGCTGCCACCGGGCGCTGCACCCGGTTCTGTCGACGTCACCATCAGCTGTGCCAGTGGTGTGGGCCAGCTCGAAGGCGGCTTCACGTATTTCTCGCCCATCAGCCTTGCGGGCATTTCTCCGACGACGGGTGCCGCGGAAGGCGGTACCGACATCGTGCTGTCGGGTGGCTCGTTTACCGCGGGCATGGTGGCCACGATTGGTGGTCGTCACGTCGTCAACTTGAGCATTGCCGCCGACGGCTTGACGGCCACGGCGAAAACACCGCCGGGGGCGGGGCGGGCCGACGTCGTCGTGATCGACGCGTTTGGTCGCTCGACCTTGCCGTTGGCGTTTTCGTTCACGTCGTCGTTGGCGCTCGAGGCGGTGACGCCGTCGGTGGCTTCGCCTGGTGATGTCGTTGAGCTGGTGGGCAGCGGCTTTGCCGAAAGCGACGGCGTGGTGGTGGCGGCCGAGGTCGCGAGCACGGTGGCGTCGCGAAACAATCTGATCAGCGATCGCCGTCAGCGTGTCGTCGTGCCGGCGGTGTCGGCCGGCCTGCAAGACGTGGGCGTGCGCCGCAATGCCGACAGCGTCAGCCTGAACGATGCCCTCGTCGTGCTGGGCGATCCCACGGGCTCGTTCGCTGTCAGCGCAGTGGTGCCAACGAAGGCTGATGTGGGCGGCGGCGACGTCGTCACCGTGGTGGGCGAAGGCTTCACCACGGCCACCGGCGTGAGCTTCGATGGCGTGCCGGGCACCAACGTTGTCGTCGTGAACGACCGCCAGCTGCAGGTGACCGCACCAGCCCATGCCGCAGGTGCGGTGGATGTGGTGGTGACGTTGGCCGACACGTCGACGTCGACGTTGGCAGCAGCACTCACCTACCTCGAGCAGGTGCGGGTGCAGGGGATTTCGCCCGCGTCGGCGGATGCGGCGGGCGGTGTCGAGGTCACGGTGACCGGTGCGGGCTTTGATGCGACCACGACGGTGACCTTTGGCGGCATTGCGTGCGCCGATGTCGTCGTCGTCGACAGCACCACGTTGACGTGCACGCCAGGTGCAGGTGCGGCAGGCAGCGTGGATGTGGTGGTGCGTTCGTCGACGGGGACGGCGCGCTTGACCGAGGGCTTCGTGTTCGAAACGGCGCCGCGCGTGTTGGGCATTGTGCCGGTGCGCGGCGGCTTCGCGGGCGACGTGGTGGTGAGCGTGGCGGGGGCGGGCTTTGAGCGGCTGGCGCGGCTGTCGACGACGACGAATCCGCTGTTGGTGTTGATTGGTGGCCAGCCCTGCGACCCGCGCGAAACGGTCGTGGTGAGCGACAATCTGATCCGCACGCGTTCGCCGCTGACCGACATCGGCGTGTTGGATGTGACGGTGGGGTTGGCCACGATCACCGTCGACGGCGCGAGCGTGAGCGTGACGATGTCAGACACCGAGGTGGCCACGGCGTCGCGCGTGTACACGACGTTCAACCCCGCGAGCTTTCTTGGCGGCACACGCGGTGGCGCCATCGAGGGCACGCTGTACGTGTCGGCGTTCGACGCCTTCACGGGCACGCCCATCCCCAACGCGTTGGCGTTCACGGGCACCAACGGCGTGCCCACCGCTGCCGACATCACCCACGAGTTCGGCATGGCCACGTTGTCGGGCCCCGAAATCTTTGGCGCGCAGACCGTCACGATCGCTGCTGATGGCTACGAAACCTCCACCCTCGTCGACGTGAATGCCCAGGAAGTCACCTTCTTGCTGCAGCCCCTCGCCGGCGGCGGTGGTGGCGGCGGCGGCGGTGGTGAGCCCCCGCCTCCAGCGCAGGTGCGCGGTCGTGTGTTTGGCTTCGCGAAGGAATTCTTCGACCCCGCAGCGTTGGCGGCCAACGAGATCGCCCTGGCGATCGTGTCGACGACGGCGCGCGACGAATTCGGCAGCGTTGGTGCATCGACGAACGTGTTCGAAGAGGGCGGCGAGTACTTCTTGTCGAACACGCGCACCGGTCGCCTGGCGATGGTGGCGGTGGCCGGCATCTACAACCTCGACACCGACGAATTCCGCCCGCGGCAGTTGGGCTTCCGTCGCGAAGTGTTCCCGTCGCGTGGTGTCACGCTGATCGATCAAGACATCGAACTGACCATCACGCTCGACGAGACCGTGGCGCTGTCGTTGCCCGATGCCCCGCTCGACACCGAGATCACCGACGTGGCAGCGATCAACGGGCCCGACATCACGCGCGTGATTCCGTTCTTGCAGCTCGGTGGTGAAGGGGCGTTCAACTACACCGTCGCCATCGATGGCGATCGCAACCACGCCCTCGAGACGATGCCGAAAGTCCCCGGCGAGATGCAGACGTTCATCGCCGGCGCCTACTCGACGACGGGGCCGCGCAACCTCTACGCGCAGGTGGGCACCGCGAGCATCACGGCGAACTCCATCGTCGTGACCGGCAGTGGCAACGACAACACGTGGACTGCTGTCGACTTCGATGGGCAGCCACGGGTGATCGGCATGGTCTTCGTCGCCGAGCTGCCCAATGGTGGACGCTTCGGCTCAGACATTCTGGGTGTGGGCACCGACGGCTCGCTGCGCCTGCGCGATCGCGCGCCGATGACAGCAGCAAACGTGCGCTACCACATCGGTACGGCGGGCCGCCCGTCGTCAGAGGTCATTCAGGACGGCGTGGGCGATCTGCGCGGCGGCGTCACCATTCAGCCTGTGCTGGGCATCCCCGAGGTGATCACGCCCGTGAATGGTGCCGTCCTCGAGAACCGCACGCTTCGCTGGCGCGCTGCCCCCGGTGAGCAGCCCACCATCCACCGCATGTACGTGTACGAGCCGGTCTCGTTTGCGCAGCTGTGGAGCTTCAGCATCGAGGGCAGCCGCACCAAGGTGCCGATTCCGATCGTGCCCGAGCTCGATGCTTTCCAATCGGTGCTGCCGATTCGCGAACAGACGCTGCCCGACACGTTTGTGCCCCCGGTCGACCTGCTGGTGGGCGGCTTCACGTGGCAGCACGAGGCCATCTACGTGCCCGACCTCGACTACAGCAATTGGTCCGAGCTCAACATCTCGGTGCGCGGTCGACGGGCGTGGACCACGGCGGTGTCGAACTTCGTCCACGGGCGCGACCCGTGACGCTGTTGGTGCTCGCCGTTCTGGTCGGCGTGGTGATCGGTGCCGTCGTGGTGGGGCAAAAGCCCGCCGCGCCAACGACCATCGCGCCGTTGAGTGAAGCCGTCCGCGCCGAGGCACTCGCCTTGCGCGAGGGCGGCCGTGCCATCGAGGCCATCAAGCTCGTGCGCCGGCAGACGGGCCTTGGGTTGCGCGAAGCCAAAGAAGCCGTCGAGCGCCTGTAGCGTCTGCAGCGGGCTTCTCGGACACGTGGCCGCTGGCACGGGACACAGCTGTACTGACTGTGGCAGGGTCGCCCGCATGTCTCCCGTGTCTCCCGAGGCCATCTCCGCTGCGTCGTCTGCCACCACTCCTGCCGCTGTTGTGGGGGAGCTGTTGGCTGCCCTGCCCACCAGGGCTGTGCCGCGCTTTTGCTTGTGTGCCGCCACTGTCGACGTCGCGGGCGTGTTCGCGTTGCTCGCGCAGCGGTTGCCCAAGACCATCGTCATGGGCGTGACCTCGTGTGTGCAGGTCGCCTCGGACAAAAGCGCGTCGTCGAAGGCTGCGGCGTTGTTCATGCTCGGCGAGGGCTTTGCCGTCGGGGCGGCCAGCGGGACCGGGCGCGACTACGAAGCGTTGGGGCGCTCGTTGACGACGACAGCGCTGTCGCGCGCTGGCATGGATGCGGCCAACACCCGCCTCGTTGTGGTGCTGCCCACGCCCGGTCACGAGGAGCAGGTCCTTGCTGGGCTGGCCGCCACCATCCCGGGCACGGCTGTGGTGATCGGCGGCAGTGGTGCCGACAACGATCTGAGCGGACGCTGGTCGGTGTACGGGCCCGACGGCGTCTTCAGCGACGGCGCCAGCGTGCTCGTGTGCGACTGGCCGTGGCAGATGGCGATGTCGTACCAGGGCGGCTACCTCGCCACCGAGCACCAGGGACGCATCACCGCCGCGGTGGGCCGCTGTGTGGTGAGCATCGACCACAAGCCCGCTGCCGAGGTCTACGAGCGCTGGCTGGGCACGCCCCTGCCCCGCGAGGCCTCGGTGCTCGCGCAGACGGCGCTGCGGCCATTTGGGCTCGCCTACGGCATTGGCGGCGGCCTGGATGTGCACGTGTTGGTGCACCCCGAGCGCGTGCACGACGACGGCAGCATCGACTGCTTCGCCGAGGTGCAGCAGGGCGAACGCATCTTGATGATGGAGGCGTCGACGGCGTCGCTCACGCGGCGCGGAGGACTCGTGACGCGCTTTGCCATGCAGCAAGCCGGCGTCACCGCCGACGACGTGGTGGGCGGCCTGCTGGTGTTTTGCGCCGGCGGTCTGCGCGCCCTCGACGAAAACGTGGGTCCCCTGACCGACGGCGTGAAGAAGGTGCTGGGGTCGGTGCCGTTTTTGATGCCGTTTACCTACGGCGAGCAGGGGCGCCTGCGACGACACCGCATCGATCACGGCAACCTCATGCTCTCGGCCATGCTGTTGACGAACAAGCCGGTGCAGCCCCGTTCCGACGGGGGCTGACGCTCGAATCTTTCCACTGGTTGGATCGCGCGAGCATCGATCTTTCCACTGGTAAAGATCATCAAGGCGAAAGACAAAAACGTCGACCGCGGGGTCGACGTTTTGCTGTTTCGCCGTGTGCCGTCGCGTCAGCTCGTCGACGCCATCACCGCGATGAAGTCGCGGTCGGTGCGCAAGGCGTCGAAGTTGGAGTCGGCGGCGAACTGGCCTGGGCTCTTGCCCAACTCGAGGGACCGCTTGGCCCACTGCAACACGCCCGCTCGATCGCCGGCGATGGCGAAGTGGCAGGCGAGGTTGTAGGCGAGGATGTCCCACTCGACGACGGCGGGCAGCTTCTGCAGCACGCAGCGGACGGCACCCGGATCTTTGGCGTTGATCGACACGCCCAGCAATTGCGCGAGGATGCGCTCGAGGGTTTTGCCGTTGAGCACCAGCTTGTCGAGGTGCCGCGCGAGCAAGCGGAAGGCGGGCCAGTTGGTTTCTTCGGCAGCGCACTGGCCGATGTCGCCCGCGAGCTCCGAGGTCTGTTTGCCGAGGTCGAAGCCACCGTCGGGTGCTTCGGCTTCGCTCAACAACCCGATGACCACGCGCAGCGTGTTGCTCTCGAAGCGCCCGAGCCGCTCGACGGCGACGACGAACTCTGCCGTGCGGCCGGCAGCGCCGTCGTTGCCATCGACGAACGCTGCCCACGCTCGCAACTGCGTGACCGTATCGCTGCTGAGCAACGTCAACAGCGGGATCTCCTTGCTCTCGTCGTCGTCGTCGTTGTCGTCATCGTCGTCGTCCCAGCCACGGCGCTCTTCGAGCTTGCGAATCGCGTCGACGATGGTGGTGCGCAGCAGGGTGCTTTGCTCAGCGATCGGCACGCCACCACGAGCCAGCAACTGCGCAGCTGCTTCGGGCCCGCGAGCACACAGGCCGCGCACCACCTCCTGCATGCCCCAGCGATCGTCGATGCGGCGGTAGATGGTGACGATGTCGACCAACTCGTCGTCGTCGGTGACGGCGAAACCGGTTGTCTGCCCTTGTTTGTCGTGGTGGCACGGGATCCGGCGCAGTGCCTGGCGGGCGATCTCCTCGAGTTCAACGTCGTCGAGGGCGAGCAACTGCTTCAGCCCCTGACCAAGCGTGTCGGCGTTGCTGCACATGGTTTGCAACGTCGTCAGGCGCTCCTTTTGGGCGAGTTGTGCTGCCAGCTCGTGGCGCATCTTTTGGACCAGCGCGTGGACCGGCGGCCCGCCAACGTCGACGAGGGCCCAAAAGGCTGCCAGCTCGTCGGCAGAGGCGTACTCCGCCCGGTGCGCCGCAAGCTGTTCGAACGATTTTCGCACGTGCTCGACATCGGCCTCGCTCGCGCGTGCGAGTGCCGTGCCCCACAGGTCCATCATGCCGTCGTCGACGAAGTGACCGGTGCTGCAGCTCGCCAACAACTGCACCAGCGCCGGCTGGCGCAGCTGCCCAAAGACCTCCTCGATGAGATGGTCTTGCACGGTCTCTTCCCACATGCGGTGACCGGTGTCGTAGTACTCGGAGGCCTTCTCGAACGCGGCGACCAACGCGCGCTGATCGTCGTCGTCACCGCGGGCCAGAATCTCATCGGCGATGCGGCTCGTGGTCGGGTGGTCTTCGTGCATCTGCTGAAAGAGGGCGGCGAACACCTTCGCCAACACCCGCGTCGGCAACGCTTCAACATGGCGCTCGATGCAGGACTCCAGCAAATGCCAGCGGACCTTGCCCCGTGGACGCGGCGCCTCTGCTTCCTCGTCGTCGTCGTCGTCGTCGTCATCGTCGCTTTCGTCTTCGTCTTCGTCTTCGTCTTCGTCTTCGTCTTCTTCGTCTTCGTCGTCTTCGTCTTCTTCGCCAGCAGCGTGTGCCACCACCTCTGCGGGACCAGGCTCGGCGAGGGCCGACTCGATCGCGTTCGTGTCGCGCGTCGACGACATCAGCACGTAGCTGGCCAACTGCTCAAGCGCGACGCTCGCCACGTCGACGTCGGTGCTCTGCAGGCGCTCAACGATGTTGTCGATGGACGGCAGGCGACGCAGCTCCTGGCGGGCCTGGTAGCGCTCGAGGACTTCGTCGTCGGCTTTGAGTTCGACGTCGAGGTCGAACACGGCGCGTATGTTTTTCGCCTCGATGGATTCGATGTCGAGGACCTTGAGGCTGGCGATGCCCTTGAGCGCATCGAGGGACTGCGGGCGCGTGTTGCCGATGTTGAGCACGCGCAGGTGCTGCAGCTGTTGCAACGGCGAGAAGTCGCGCACGCGATCGGCGTGTTCGAGGTCGAGGTCTTCAAGGGCCGACAACGCGCCGATGTCGTCGAGGGTGGTGATCGCCGACCACGTCATCTTCAAGACGCGCAGCTTCTGCAGCGGACGAAGCGGGGCGGCATCAAAGACACCGCAGTGCGACAGGTCGAGTTCCTCCAACGACGTCAGCAACGACAAGGCCGCGGGCAACGCCGACAACTTCGTCACGTCGTCCCAGCGCGACACGAGCGCACCCTTGTTGAACGCGCCGCGCAAATGCAGGCGCTTCAATGTCGACAGCTGCGCCAGCGACGCTGGCAGCGTGTTCAGCTGCGCGCCCACCTTGAGGTCCTCGAGGGCCGGCAAAACGCCGATGGCCTCGGGCAACGTGCGCGTGGGCAGGTTCGACAGGCTCAGCTTCGCGAGCGACCGCAGCTGCGACACCGACGGCGGCAGCGCCTTCACCGGTGCGTGCAGCGCGAGGGATTCGAGGTGCACGAACGCGCCGATCTCGTCGGGCACGTCGCCGCCGTCGGCCCACAGGTGCAACGACTTCAACGTCGACGCACAGGTGGCAGCGATCGTCTTCAGCTCGTCGAGAGACGACAAGTGCAACTCAAGCCGCTGCAGCGAGGTGCCAGCGAGGTCGGGCACGCCCGACTGAAACGACGACAACGTGAGGTCGCGCAACGCAGGGAGCACGCCCCAACCACCAGGCGCAGGCTGGGCACGGCTGTCGCCTTCGGCGAGCACCTGCACCGACGTCACCGACGACGACGCCAACTTCTGCTGCAAGCGTGCCGCGTCGTTGACCGCATCGCGCGACCACAGCGTGATCTTCTGCAGCGTGGGCGGCAGCACCAGCGCATCGACGACGACGTTGTCGAGCCGAAGTGATGTGAGTGGCAACTGTCCGATGAGGTCGGGCACGCGCACGACGACGTCACGTGCACCGGTGATCGAGATCTCGCGCAACGTCGAGAGGTGCAGCAACGCGGCCGGAAATGTGGGTTCGGCTGGGCAACTGTGGATGCTCAACTCAACGAGGCTGGTGAAGGCGGCGATGCGCTCGTCGAACTCTTTGTAGTCGACGGAGAGGCTGGTGCTGTCGGTGGCGTCGGTGATGCTCATGTCGTGCGTGCTCCGTGCGAGCAGCGCCAGTAGCAAACGACGACGACGGTGCTCGTGCCCGTGGTCACGAGCGAGACACGCCGCTCAGTCGGCGAGCTTGGCCAACGCTTCGTAGTCGACGAGCCTGGGGGCGCTGAAGCCCGAGATGCGTTCGAGCACGCCGATGGTGTCTTGCCCGAGGCTCTTTTTCGGATCGATGGCCATCAGCGCGTGCGCCATCAGCGCCTGATCGGCCGACGACGTCGTGGGCGAGGCCACCACCATGTCTTGCGGCGAACGCCCCGTGACCATCAGCTGCCGCACCTTGCCCAGGGCAATGCCCGCGCGATCGGCGGCGAGGTAGGCGCCCGAGTAGGTGGCGCCGCCCGCGCACACGCCGGAGGCGATGTCTTTGAGCACCTGCGTGTGGTTGCCCGACATGTGGATGACGACGTCGGTGTCGGGGTTCATGCCCGCCTGGCGAAACTTCGCGCGCGGCAACAGCCAGCCCGTGGTGGACTTCTTGTCGGGGAAGCAAAACGTTTGGCCCCGAAGACCGACGAGGTCGCTGGTGCTGCTGGCGTCGGCCACCATGATGACACCGTCGGAGCCGCTGCTGCCGTCGACCATCTTGGTGGCGAGGGGCACGATGCCTGGCAGGTGACGACGTGCGTCGATGAACAAGTACGGCGGCAAGATCGCAAAGCCCGCCTGCCCCGACGTGAGTGCTGCGACGACGCCGTCGTACGACGGGGCCAGCGCGATGCTCACCGGGCGGTGGGTCTGCTCTTCCAACAGGCGCTGCAGGGTTTGCAGCTCCTTTTGCAGCGCCTCGGGCGCCATGGTGGGGGGCCACGAGACGACGAGCCGCGGGCCGCTGACGGCCGGGCCGCGCAGACGAGGCACCAACAACACCGCTGCCGTGACGAGGCACGTGATGGCCGCCACGAGGGCCGGCAAGCGCCACGAGCGACGACGGACCGCCGGCAACCCGGGCAGCGACGGCAGCGATGGTGACGACGTGGTCTGATGGGTGAGCGCACCGGGTACTGGCGTTTGCCGCGTGTCGCCTGTTTCGGCGAAGCCACCACGTTGGCGCACGGTGGGTTGATCGGCGAGGTCGTCGAAGTCGTCGGCGTGGGCCGCCAGCTCAGACAGCTCGCTGCGGCGTGGACGCTCCACACCCTCGGGGCTGTCGATCACCGCGCGGGCGGTGCCGGGTTTGTCGACGACGGTGGAGTCGCCTTCGTCGGAGGCGCCGGACTTGGAAAACGCCGAAAGCGACCCGACCGAGCCCGTGCGTGACGACGTGCGCGGCAACGATGTCGCCGTGGGCACGCGGGATCGCGCCGCCTGCAGCAACGCCTGCTTGCGCTCTTCGAAGCGGGCACCAAGCAACGGCCGCAACCAGGCGGCGATGGCCTCGGGCGACGTGTCGAGGCCACGGCTGGCTTCGGTGAGCGCGCGCTTCATCGCTTCGGCGGTTTGAAAGCGGCTCTCTTTTTTCGCGACCAGCGCTTTTTCGACCGTGGCGACGACGACGGTGGGCACGTCTTTGCGGATCGCACGCAGGTCGCGCAGCTCGCCGTTGACGATGGCCTGCATGGCCTCGAGCTCGCTTCGACGCTTGAACAGCCGCTCACACGCAAGCAGCTCCCAGGCCACGATGCCGAGGGCGAAGACGTCAGCGCGGCGATCGAGCGGCTGCTGCTGGCACTGCTCGGGGGCCATGTAGTGGACCTTGCCCTTGAGCGCGCCGGTGCGGGTGTTGTCGAGGCCGGTTTCTTCGGTGGCCTTGGCGATGCCGAAGTCGAGCAGCTTCACGTGCCCGTCGGCGGTGACCATCAAGTTGTGCGGCGAGATATCGCGGTGCACGAGGCCCAACGGTTTGCCGTCGGCGTCGGTGAGTTCGTGGGCAGCATGAGCACCCGCACACGATTGCAGCGCCAGGCCGACGGCAACGCCCGGCGGCAACGGCTTGCCGGCTTCGATGGCGGCGACGAGGAGGTCACGCAGCGAGCAGCCGGCGATGTACTCCATCGACAAAAACGGGGTGGTGCCAAGCGACGTGGACTCGGCCCCCAGCTCGTGGATTTGCACCACGTTGGGGTGGTTGATGCGCGCGACGTAGCGGGCTTCGGCGAGAAACATCTCGACGAAATTGTCGTGCATCGCCAGGTGCGGGAGGATGCGTTTGACGACGACGAGGCGCTCAAGCCCCGCGAGCTGGCGCTCGATGCAAATGAAGACCTCGGCCATGCCGCCCACGGCCAGCCGGTCGATCACGCGATAACGACCAATCTGCTCCGGCACGGGCAGGTGCCCGCCGGCAGGGATGGTGGCGTCGCTGTGGGATCGGGAGATCACGTCGAGACTGTAGCAGGAATCGGGCGGCCGTCGCGTGACGTGGCTGCGGCGCCTGCCAGTGCCACGTCGTCACACACGCGCCCACCAGCGACACCGGCAAACCCACATGTCGCAACGCTGTGCTGAGCCGTCAGGCCTGCGGCTGTTGCTGCAGCAGTTTGACCATGAGGGCCTCGAGGTCGCGGATGTCGAACGGCTTTTGCAGGCGCGGGTTCGAAACGGCGCTGAGAAAGTCGTCGATGCGTGCTGTGAGTGAGCTCATGCGCCGTCCGTTCGCGCACGAAAACCGCCGCTGAAACGGCGGTACCGGGGTGGACCCTGCCGCGCCCGCCCCGTTGCCGTCTCGCAAGGACTGGCATTCAAGCCGTACCGAGGCGTGTGCGCCGTTGCCGCTCGGCTATCGGCCCCGTGACGTCGAGGCGAATCCTCTCCATCGCGCTGTTCGTCGACACCGCGCCGGAGACCGCACCTCATCACCGCCGCGCTGAGCACCTGCCTCCGCGTGCTGTTCTCGTGGCAGCGACGACGTCTTCGTCGACGCGGGCTTCGTCAACTGACGTGTGGCGCCATCACCTTCGTGCAGCGCCTCGGCTCGGCGCTTCAGCTGAACGTCCATTTTCACGTGCTGGTCCCCGACGGCGCCTTTGACGACGACGGTGTGTTCATGGCGAGCGAACCACCCGACGACGCTGATGTCCGCGCGGTTCTCCTGCGCGCTGGTCGACGGGAACCCGCGCAGGGTCGGCACGAGCCCCAGCGCTCCGTCAACCGTTTCCAAACCTGGCCTTTTTTTTGGAGCGCGGCGTCCGGCAGACTGCTCCTATGAACCTGCTTGTGGGCATCTGGCGCCTCCTGATGGCGGTGTTGGCGACGGCGTGGCGGCTCGTGGTGGTGGCCACGCCGCTGTTGGGGCTGTGGCTTTCGTCGTCGTTGATCGCCTTCTTTGGCGGGCCTCGCGAGCTCACGTTGCTCGGCGGCCTGCTGCTGTTCCCGCTGCTGCCGCTCTTGTGGGAGGCCTGGGCCGCCCGCCGCTTCGCCCGCCGCCGGGCCGCCGCGGTGGCCGCGCGTCGCGACCCGCCGCAGCGCGTCTTGAAGACGCTGGACCGCCTGACGCTGCGCACGCTGCTGGTGAACGGCGCGTTTTTGGCCCTGCTCTTCGCGCTCTACCCGCGCCCGGCGTTTACGGCGCTGGCCACACGCGGCGACTGGTTCCTTGACGGCCGCGACGACGACGTGAGCGCCCAGGTGCGCGCCGGCCTGTTCGCGGCCGCCGGCGGCCTGGAGTGGCTGCACGAGCTGGCAAACCCCAACCCCTACAAAAAAGCCGGCGACGACGCGCCCGTGCCCGACGACGTCAAGCCCGTCGCCGAAGACCGCCCCACCGACCCGGACCCCGTCGATGACCAAAAGCCGGTCGTCGACGACCAGAAGCCGCCGGTGCAGCCCCAGGACCACCCGGAGAAGGCGCCGGGGTGGCTCGTGGGCGATACACGCTGGCCGCACGAAGGCTCGATCCACGCCGCCGTGCTCGCGATGCGCCCGGAGCACGAGACGAGCATCACCGCCGTCGCGCAGCACCTGATCGCCGCCGAGGCAGATCCGTTCTTACGCGTGAAGGCTCTGCACGATTGGACCATCAGCCGCCTGCGCTACGACCACGACTCCGTCGCCGGCGTGCGCAAGCCGCAAGACGCCGTGTCGGTGTTCAACAACCGCCTGGGCGTGTGCGAAGGCTACGCGCGCTTGATGGTGGCCCTCGGCCAGGCAGCCGGCATCCCCATCGAGTACGTCGTCGGCGAGGTGCGCGAGCAAGACGGTGAAGCGGCCCCCGTGGGCCACGCCTGGAACGCGGTGCAGGTGCAGGGCAACTGGTATTTCCTCGACGCCACCTGGGACGATCCCGTCAGCGACGGCGCCGACGCCTACCAAACCGACTACCTGTTCACGCCGCCGTCGGTGGCGATCTTCGATCTCGGTACTTCAGCGTGCGGAACAGGGCTTCCGAGAACGCGTTGTCGTCGCTGACGCGCGGCCTGCTGAACGACGGCAACACGCCAAGGCGTTCGAGCGTCGCCACCATCGTCGACCCCTTCATCGGG
>JBIKRQ010000572.1:0-3462 GCA_044349155.1 Myxococcota bacterium | reverse complement strand
TGAAGCTCATCGACTTCGGCCTTGCCCACAGTGCGCTGAAGCAGGAGCGCACCGAACCCGGCGTGGTGTTGGGCAAGATGGCGTACATGTCGCCAGAGCACGCGCGCGGTGACGTCGTCGATCGCCGTGCCGATGTCTTCGCCGTCGGCGTCATGCTGTACGAACTCGCCGCCGGTGAGCGCTACTGGCAGGGCCTCTCGATGCAAGGCATCTGGCAGGTGGTGGGGCAGGGCAGCCACCGCCCCGCCAGGCTGGCGCAGTTGCCGCCCGATGTGCGCGCGCTCGTCGAGAAAGCCACCGCGGCCCAGCCCATCGACCGCTACGCCACCGCCGCCGAGATGCGCGCCGCCATCACGGCTGCGCAAATTGCCCGAGGCATCATCGCCAGCTCCGCCGACCTGCGCACGCAGATGGAGCAACTGTTTGACGGCGAGAACGTCGCCGATCGTCGCGAGCGCGCCGCGCTGATGAAGCTGCCCGCGCCAGGGGCCACCGCCGTCGTCGTCGAGTCGACCCGCATCGCGCGCGCCGCAGGTCCGCCACCGTCGTCGTCGTCGTCGTCGTCGTCGTCGTCGTCGTCGTCGTCGTCGTCGGCCGTTGGCAGTGCGGTACACCACGCGCCGACCGCGAAGCATCAGGCGCACGACCTGCGCACCGAGAGCGATCGCGTTCACGTCCACGTGAATACCGCGCGTCAGTCGCGCACCGTTGTTGCAGCGCCTGGCCCAGGGCACCGTGCGGTCGCCGTCGTCGTCGGCGTGGCGATCGCGGTGGTGCTCGTTGTGGTGGGCCTGCTGCGTGCGGAGGCCTCGCCAGTCGTGGTCGACCTGAAGCCCGCGGCCGTCGAACCCCGCGCCGTGAAACCCGAGGCGACGCCACCAGCACAGCCCGTGGAACCCGTGGAACCAGTGGCGGTGCGGCCCGTGGAACCCACGCCAATCGCGCCGGTCGTCGACAGTCCGACGCCCGTGGAACGCCCAAAGGCCGAACGCCAAAAACCCGTGGAACGCCCAAAGCCCGCGGTGCTGCCACCTGTGGAACCAACACGGCCAGCGCCGCCAGCGCCGCCAACGGTCGTGCGCGTCGAACCTGGGCCGTCGTGGCCGACGAGCTGGCCGCGCTTGCCCGAAGACAAACAACGCCTGCTCGCCCAGCGGTGTCAGCAGCGCCCGTGTTCCACGTCGTTGCTCAAGGTGGTGCCGGGGCAGTTGCCCACCGCGGACCTGTTGAAACTCCAACGCGATTTGACGGCGTGCCTCGACGCCTGCCGCGCTGCTGCCCGCTGAGCGCTCGACGCCAGGCCTGCTACAACGCAGCCATGATGTGCGTTCGCTTCGCTGTCCTCGCTGCTGTGTTGGCCAGCTTCGGCTGTCACTTCATGACCGGCGGCCGCTGCACCACCACCGACGATTGCCCCGAGGGCCAAAGCTGCTTCGCTGGTCAGCTGTGCCGCGCCGACGACGTGGCTGCGGAGGGCGAAGGCGAAGGAGAGGGCGAAGGCGAAGGAGAGGGCGAAGGCGAAGGAGAGGGTGAAGGCGAAGGAGAGGGCGAAGGCGAAGGAGAGGGCGAAGGTGAGGGTGAAGGCGAGGGCGAAGACGGCTGCGACGTCGCTGGCGCGCCCTTTGGCGGCGGCAGCGGGAGCAGCACCGACCCCTTTCTCGCCTGCACGCAAGCGCAGCTGGCGCGGTTTGAGGGCGTGGCAGCAGGCGAGTTCGTCAAGGTCACCCGCGACATCACGCTCGCCAGTCCGTGGACACCCATCACCTGCGATGGAACCTTGATCGGGCGCAACGACACCTCGACGAATGCGCCGAAGCTCACGGGGCTCACCATCACGGTCGCAGACGGCGCGGGCGACACAGACGTTGCGTTTTGCTCGACCCTCAACGGCACGCTGCAGGGCCTTGCGTTCGTCGATGCAGTGGTCGAGGGCCGCACCCAGGTGGCCGTGGTGGCGGGCACGGCGACGGCGACGGCGCGGATTCGCGATGTCGTTGTCCGCAACGCCGTTGTCCTCGCGAGGCTGGGCCACGCTGGCGGGATTGCCGGCGTGGTGAGCCAAACGCCGACGCCCCCGGGAGAGTCGCCCGACGACGTCGCCATCGATGGCGTCGCCGTTGTCGACAGTCGCATCAAGAGTCGTGGACCGCTCAGCGACCGCAGCGCTGGCGTGAGTGCCGGTATCACCTCGAACCTCGGAGGCGGCAGCGTGGTTGACCACGCCGTGGTGCTTGGCACGACGATCAGCGATCTCCGCAACAAGATCGGCGGGCTCGTGGGCGAGCTGTCGGGCACGGTGCGCAACAGCGCTGTGCAGGACTGCACGTTCACCGCCAACGACCAGATCGGTGGTGCTGTAGGTGTGCTCAGCAACGGCGGAACGGTCAGCGACGTCGCCGTGCACGATGTGACAATGAGCCACCTTCCTGCCCGGTCGCAGATTGGCCAACTGGCTGGCCTTGTCGGCGTAGCCTTCACGGCGGATTCGGCCTACGATGCCGTCGTTCAAAGCAGTGTCATCGGCGTAGTCAGTGGCACTTCTGAGCCAATCATAGGAACGCCAGATGTAGAAGGGTTAACCATTAACAATGTCCTGTATCGCCGCGACCCCACTGATCCACCCGCAACAGAAGGGGCCGTCGGTGCGGCAGCATTTCTGCATCCCAATGGGCCTGGCCTCGTGACCAGCGCCCCCTGGCACTTCAGCGCGGGCGTGAACCCCGCTCCTCAGGGCCTGCTGCGCCCGCGGTGCGGCAACGGCATCGTCGACGTTGGTGAGGAATGCGACAGCGCCGGCGTTGGCGTCGATCTGTCGGGCGCATCTGGCTGCAGCGAGACCTGCGATGTGGCACCAGGCTTCGTCTGCGGCGGTCCACTGTCGATGTGTGTTCAGGCCACCGAAGCCGCTGTTGCGACAGATGATGGCGGCCTCGTCGCGGCCCAGAGCCAGACAGGGCTGGTGTACGTAGAGATGGAAGGGCTTGTGAATGCGTGTATTCAGCCCAGCGTGTCGCCTTTTGCGTTGATTGGCGCAGGTGGCCTTGTGCTGCGTTGCGCAAGTGATGCTGACGACCCACAAAGAGTCAGTGGAAAAGTGGTTGGTGTTTCCGGGATGACTCTGACAAGGCCATTCAAGGAGGGAGAGGATGTTGTTGTCATCTCTTCGAGGAGGAACACCAACGCACTCACACGCCTCGTTCTTGCAGGTGTAAGGATTGAAGGTACATCGATTCGCAATGGGGTAATAGTAGGTGAAGGTACTCGCGCTGAAATCGTTTCGGTGAGGGCGGAGCATGCGACATTCCCCTTGGTGTTTTCTGGCGGCGGTGTCGTGGCGAACAGCGTCTTCAGTCCATTGCCGAACGGGCAGACGAAGTACACGCTCTCGGGGCAGGCGGTGACTGCCACCTTCAACACCTACCTGGATGGGGTGAGCTGTTCCGGGTCGTCGTTGACCGCGAG
>JBIKRQ010000543.1:0-3798 GCA_044349155.1 Myxococcota bacterium | reverse complement strand
AGCCGCGCGTGTTGGTGGGCATCGCCAAGGCGCAGGCGTTGCGGCTGTTGCGCTGGTCGGCGTTTGCGTCGGTGAAGGTGAACGTCGTCGTCGACGGCGTGTTTCCCGGCGCCCACACCCTGCGCACCGACGGCGACGACAACGACGTCTACCTCGGCATGCACCGCCAGGTCGCCGACGTGCCCGCTGCGGTCCTGTACACCTCGGGCTCGACGGGGGCGCCCAAGGGCGTGCTGTACACGCACGGCATGTTGATGGCGCAGGCCACCTCGATCCGCGACATGTTCGCGATTCAGCGCGGCGACATCGACGTCTGCTGCTTCTTGCCGTTCGCGTTGTTCTCCGTCGCCATGGGCACCACTGCGGTGTTTCCGGCGATGAACTTCAGCAAGCCCGCGAAGGCCTCGCCCGACGCCATCTTGAAGGCGCTGAGAAACCCGCTGGGCACGGGCAAGCCGGCCACGTCGGCGTTCGCCTCACCCGCGTTGTGGGAACCCTTCAGCCACGTCGTCAGCGCGCGCAACGAGAAGCTGCACGGCCTCAAGCGCGTGCTCACCGCAGGCGCGCCGGTGTCGCCGAAGTTGCACGAGCGCCTGCTGCAGGCGCTGCCCGACGGCGACGTCTGGACCCCGTACGGCGCGACCGAAGCGTTGCCCGTCGCCTTCATGAACGGGCGCGGTGTTGTCGGCGACACGGCAGCGCTCACGCGGGCGGGCAAGGGCACGTGTGTGGGCACGTTGGCGCCCAACATCGAGGTGAAGATCATCGCCGTCACCGACGACGCCATCGCCGCGATTGCCGAGGCGAAGGAACTGCCACGCGGACAGATCGGCGAGATCATCGTCAAGGGCGCGTGCGTCACCACCGCCTACGACGCCACGAGCGAGCGCGCGATCGATGCGAATGCCAAAAGCAAGATCGTCGACGGCGAGCGCGTGTGGCACCGCATGGGCGACGTTGGCTACTTCGACGACGCGGGCCGCCTGTGGTTCTGCGGTCGTAAGGCCCACCGCGTCGAGACGTCGACGGGACCGCTGTACTCGTTGCCCGTCGAGGCCGTGGCCGAAGAGCACTGGCCCGCGCGTGCAGCATTGGTGTGGCGCGGCGAGCGCAGCACGTCGTCGCAAACGCCGGTATTGCTGCTCGAGAGCCCGGTGAAGGCCGCAGCGCTCAAGGGCATCAAGCTGCGCGCGAGTGACGTGCCGTCGATCGATGCCGTGGTGACGGCCGTGGCGTCGTCGACGGGCCGCAGCGACATTGATGTGCGCGCGTGGGCGACGGCGTTTCCCGTCGATCGTCGTCACAACGCGAAGATCGAGCGCGAAGCGTTGGCCGCAGCGGTGGCGTGATGCTCACGCGTCGTCGATGAGCACGTAGGTGATGGTGCGGGGGGCCTGCTCGTCGAGCAACGCCAAAAACGCGGTGAACGTCTGCGGCGCCATCGTCTGACAGCCAGCGCTCCACGTGTCGTCGTCGGTGAGGCCGGTGTGAAACAGGATGCTGCGTGCCGCACTCGAGCGCACGCCGCCGCGAAAGCTGCCGTCGTGGTGGATGTCGCGGTCGACAACCTGAGCTTGCATCGGCCGCAGGACGCGCCCTAAAAAGCCAGCAGTTCCAAGGGTATAGCGATAGATGCCTGCCGGCAGGCGCGCGAAGTCTCGGCGACCGTCGTGGTTCGCGTCTTGCCCGAACGCGTCTTCGAACTGCCCTGACGCCTCGGTGTTGAAGGCAAACGCGCGCGCGTGTTGCACGCCATCACGCCAGTACACAGCGACGAGCACGTCGTCGTACAGGCCGCCGGTGTGCTCTTTGTAGTTGGTGCGCACGCGGTGGCCCACGAGCACCACGTCGCGGCGATTGATCAGCGTTGGCCTGCGTGCACGCGGGAGAGACGAGAGCGTTGCGCGGGTGTGCTCGAGGAGCGCTGCCTCGTCGAGCTGCAGCGACGGCGGTGCTGCAAACGATGACGTCGCGAGCAGTGACACCACGAGCAAGACCAGCGCACGCATGCGCTGATCGACACGCAAACCGCGCTGTGTGTTCCCGCGATCTGCGCCACGTCCTCCCGAATGACCATTGAACACGGATCATGAGGTCATCCGGGATGTTGCACCAGCCCCGAGGGTCAGGGCGAAGGAAGCCTGGGCAACGCACCGAGCTCCGAGAACAGGTCGCGCCACGAGTGCACGAGGAAGTTGTTCTCAGCGCTGCCATCGCGCGTGATGCCCCGGGAAAAGTTCACGTCGCTGAAGAGGAACGTGAAGTACTCGGGGACCGCAAACAGGCGGGTGCCGTCGTCGTCATAGACAAACGTGCCCTCGTCTTCGCGGACGATGATCGCGTTGTCGACGTCGTTGCTCGCCAGGATCGTCGGGGTTGCGGTGGTGATCATCGGCGTAAAGCCGCCAGGCCCGAGCACAAAGATGCCGTCATCGGCGCTGAGCAACACGCGGTTGTCGATGCGCTGCACCGTGACCGATCCGCTGGGGCCCGTCGCGAGCAACGTTGGCTCGTCGGCGAACGTCGTCGGCTCGCTGGCAGCGACGGGCCCTTCGAGGTCGTACACGAACGTCGACGTCTCGGTGTTGGCCACCAGCAGAAACGAGTTGCCTTCGTTGACGAAGAGCCGGAACGAGACCTCCACGTTCGCCAGCGCGGCCGGTAGCGTCAGCGGCGTGATGCCCGCGATGCCGTCTTCGTCGTCGGTGACATCGGTTTCAAGAAGCACAACGCCATCCTCGCGCTCGAGCAACACCAGTCTTCGGGCATTGCCGTAGGCTCGCGGCGAGCGGGATGCCCTCGACGGTGAAGTCGGTCGACGTGCCATCGGCGGCAAAGACGACGATCCCCGCCGCAGGCACATCACCAAAGGGATCGACGCGGAACTCGTAGAAGGTGCCAGCACCGACGGTGGGGTTTGAGAAGTTGACGCTGTCCAACGCCGTGCGCCGTGCTTGCAGGTCCTCGTCGACGAAGCCTTCGTCGAACTCGCCGCGCAGGTAGAAGCGGCCGATGTCGTAGTCACTGGTCACGCCGCCGACGTCGCGCAGGGCGAAGATGTCGCCGAGGTCCGATCGTCGCCCCGTGGTGCCGTCGGCTCGCAGCAGCACCAGGTCGCTGGCCTCGCTGAACACCACCTCGGTGTCGTCGTTCGTTGGCCACTGGCGGATGGTCGCAGCGCCGGAGGAGCGGAGGCGTGGCACGGCGGCGACCGTCGTCGCGGGAAAAAACGGTGCCGTCCCGACAGCGATGTCGGTGCCTGGTCCGCCCACACACGACCCGCGCACGTTGATGGCGGCGACGACCACATCGTCGAGAATCGCCAGCGCCTGATCGCGCACGAGGGAGTTGGTCATGTCGAGGCTCAAGCGCAACGCGTCGGTGCCAAGACCGTCGATGGCGACGTCGTCCACCGCGCGACCGTTGTTGCCGATGAACTCGAGTGTCTCGACGGGGCAACTGGAAGCCAGGTCGATCACAAGCTCGGGGCCCGTGGCGTTGATGAGTGTCGCGCTGACCTCAGGCACCGGACCGGCAGGCGGTGGCTCGGTGTCGGGGGCCGTGCAGCCCGCCGCCAAAAAGGACAAGGCCATCGAGGTCAATGAGGTCAATGAGGGGTGTACAAAAGGCTTCATTTTCATCGTCTGCTTTCCGGGGTTGAGAAGCGGCCGGTAACCGTTCAGCGGCTTGGCAGGAGTCGAGGAGCGGTTGAGTCCACCAGCTTCGCCTTCACGCTGTCGACGACAAACGCATAGAGGCCCGGTCCGTAGCGCCGGAGCGTCTGCTTCACCGTCAGCA
>JBIKRQ010000154.1:0-14088 GCA_044349155.1 Myxococcota bacterium | reverse complement strand
GCTCGACAACGATGCTGTGGCGTTGTTCATCGAACGCGCAGTGGCAGCGGGAACGTCGCGGTTGCAACTGGAGCGCGATCTGCCGGCGATTGTTGCGTTGGTGCAACAACTCGACGGCTTGCCCCTCGCGATCGAACTCGCCGCGGCGTGGACCCGCGTGCTGCCCCCACGCGACATCCTCAAGCGTCTGGAGCGCGGCGACGACGTGGTGGCGGCGTCGGCCGATCGTCATCCCGCACGTCGACACCACAGCCTGGCAGAAGCCATTGCTTCGTCGTGGAAGCGCCTTGGTCAAAGCGAGCAACAAGCGCTGGTGGCGTGCGCACGCTTCGACGGCCCGTTCACGATGGCCGCCGCTGAGCAGGTAATTGCCGCCGCGACGACCGGCGACCCAACGCCCGCGATCGAACGCGTCGTCAGCCTGCGCGACAAGAGCCTGCTGCAGTTCGACGGCACGCATCTTCGTTTGCTCGTCAGCATCCGCGACTTTGTGCGCTCATGCGTCGATACCGGCACGATCGACGTCGATACCGTCGCCATCAACAGCGCGTTTGTGGCCGCGGTGGTTGCCGTCGCCGAGCGGTTTGTCGCAGCGCACTTTCTGCTGAACGCCGAAACCGACAGCGACATCCACGTGCTCGCACCGCGCGAGCATCAACATCTGCTTGCAGCACTCGACCTCTGCTCGAAGACGCGCTCGGCGCCGTGGCGGCACCGGGCGGTGCTGTTGATCGCCACGCATGAGCTGCACTCCACGCCGTTGCCCGACCTGCATGCCTTGACGGCGCACATCGACGCGCATGCTGGCTCTGTCGGCGAAGGCACCATTCTCGACGACGAAACCCTGCTGTTGTTGCTGCTGCTGTGTGCGCACAGTGCTGCCATCGCTGTGGGCCGGCCGCGCGTGGCCACCGAGCGACAGCAGCAATTTGAGCAGCGTGTTGGTGCACGCCTTGGGGTGTTGGCCTACGCACGCTTGCGGTCAGGGATTGCTGCGCGCTCCGCCGGTGACGTCGAGGCCGCCGAGCGCTGCCACGCAGAAGTCGCCCAGGTGCTCAACGACAGCGAGCAGCCATTCACACGCTTGCGCGGCGTGAACCTCGCCTGTCAGGGGCGCTTGTGCTGCGACCGTGGCGATGTCGATGCCGCCTGGGAGGCCAACACCGCTGGAGCAATCATCTGCGACAGCGTTGGCGAAGGTTGGCTCGCGGCCCTGGCGCGCGCGAACCTCGCGCAGTTGGAGTGCGAGCGTGGTCGCCACGACGACGCGGCCAGCATGCTCGAGCGCGCGCTGTCGCACCTGCAGGCGTCGGCAGAGCGCAAGTACATCGCGGTGTACGCGGCCATCTACGCGGGCGTGTGCATCGAACGCGGGCACATCAACGACGCCACGCGCTGGTTGGGGCTTGCGCACCGAACGTTCGATCCCGTGGAATCTGGCATCGCTGTCGAGGTCTACGCGCTGACCGCGATGGCCGCCGCACTCTCGGGCGATCCCTCTGCCGCGCAAGACGCCGTGCTCCGCGTGCGCGAGGCCGATGCGCGGGCTGCATCGCCCATCACCGCTCGTATCCGTGTCTTCGCCGAGGGCGTGGTGGCCGTGTGCGCGGCCGACCGCACGACGATTGACGATGCGGTGGATCGTTGGCGCACACACGCAGCACGCTTCGGTGTCGATGACCTCACCACACAGGGGCCACCGTGGCCGCAGCCGCTGCAGCACCTCGATGTTCGCGCATCGCGCCGGTTGTTTTTGCGCGCACTCGATTGCGCCCGCGCACACGTCACATTGTCGGCAGCACCTTCTGCGGCAGCTGCACCACAACGCCTGCGCGTGGGTCCAGATGTGATGTGGTTTGTCGTCGACACCCAGCAAGAGGACCTGGCGCGCAAGGGAGCGATGCGCCGCATTCTGCAGGCCCTCGTGACTGCCCACACGGCGAACCCTGGCATTGCGCTGAGTGCTGATGCGTTGGTGGCGGCCGGCTGGCCGGGAGAGCGCGTGTTGCCCGAGGCTGCGTCGACGAGACTGCGCACGGCGATCTCAGCGCTGCGCAAGCTCGGCCTGCGCGACATCATTCAAACGCGCGACGACGGCTACATCCTCGCAGCGACGGTCGTGATCGAGCAAACAGCGTTGTCGATGTGACCGAGGTCCGCGCGCGCGCTTGTTGCGCCGCTGCTGGTGCGCCACACGGGCGAGATGAAGTTCAAGCCGCTTGCTCCTCGTGTTGCTGCTGTGCTGCCTTCGCGCGGTGTCGACGCAGCCTCGTACGACATCGCGCGGGCACCTCGTTGTGGTGGTGGCTCCCGACCACCATCAGGTGGGGCACGCCTGGAGCTTCGACGGCACCGGGTTTACGCAGGTGTCGACGACGACGATCCGCCTTGGCAGCCAGCAGCAGTACTGGAGCAGCCACTTCGATTCGCAGCGTCGCGCGATCGTTGCCTGGAGCTTCGAGCACAAAGCGGGTGCTGTGGGCTGCGTGATCGACGGCGACGACGTGCGCGCGGTGGCGCCCGCAGGGACGAAGCTGTTCGGCGAAGCGCGCACGGTGATCGAAACCACTGGTGCCGTGCAAGCCAACGCCGACAATCCCTGGGATGAGCTGAAGGGTCTGTTTGCCGTCGACGAGGCGCGCGGCGTGACGGTGTGCCTGACGCGCCATGCGCTGCACGAGTTGCACGACACGACGTGGACGAAGGTCGCCGATGTTGTCGTCGATCTGCCCAACGATGTCTCGGGCGAGGTCGCCCACGGCAGCGCCAACGGTGCCGGCGGCGTGTGGGACCCGGTGCACCAGCAGGTCGTGTTCTGGTTTCACGATCGCGAAGCCAAGGGCGCACGCTTCTTCGCCCTCGACGGGCAACGGCTCGTTGAACTTGCACGCGCGGGACTCCCCGAGAAGATGTGGCAGCGATTCGGCGATAGTGGCTTTGCGGTCTGCGGGCACGAGCAGCACGGCGTTGTCGTGCTCGTTGCGGGTGCGCTGTATGGGCGCACACGCGACGGTTTTGCGGCGCTGCCGACGTGTCCTGGTGCACCGCCGGCGTGCAAGGTGGCCCGCATGGCCCACGATCCGGTGCGTCGCTTGCTCGTCGTTGGTCCGCACACGACGGAGGATGGTGAGCAGCAGCAGTGGTACGTCCTCGACGAGGCGCAGCAGCTGTGGCGCACCCTCGGCCATGGCAGCGTCGAGCTTCCGTTTCAGAGCGTCACCGCCTTTGCGGCCCACCACGGCGTTGCTTACGCGGTCGACATCTACCTGCGCACGTGGGCGCGTCGCGAGAACCGTTGGGTCGAGGTGGTGAGCGAAGCGGTCGCCGACGAGCTGCGCGGGGCGTGGTCGGTGGGCGCGACGACGCCACGCGCGTGCAGTGTGTGCTCACGGCCTTCGACGACGCGCTCCACGTCATCACCGACGATGGTCGCGTGGCGGCGTTTGATGGCCGGCAGTGGGTCGAGCGCGTGGCGGGCAACCCGAAGATGGAGTTTCGTTTTCCGCAGGCCGCCTTCGACGGCACGCGCATCGTGGTGTGGGGCTCGAACAAGAAGACCGGCGGCTTGAAGAACGAGGCGTGGTTCTTCGACGGCACGTCGTGGACGAAGGGCAAGAAGCAGCCAGAGGTGCCTGCTGGTCGCATGGCGCGTCTGGCGATGCACAACGGTCAACTCATGCGCCTGACCGACACATCGTTGTCGATGCTGGAAGGCGATGCGTTTCGCGTGGTCTCGACGTGGAAAACCCCGTTGTCGGACCGCCGCTACGACGCGCTGGTCTCTGCGGGGGCAGCGTTGCAGTTCATCCAGTGGACCGACGACGCCGTGTGGGCGCTGCCACTGTCGGGCGAGCCGCAGAAGATCGATGGCGTTGTGCTCGACCGCACAAAGACCTGGTTCGTGTGGCAGGAGCAGGGGGCATGGCGCGTGTGCGACGAGAAGGAGGCCGATGACGTGCTTGTCGTCGACGAGTGAGCAGGCACGCTGGCCGCTTCAGCGATGCGACGCAGCAACACATCAGTCGGATTGCCCGTGATGTGCTGCCACGTCTGTGCACGCTCAGCCGTCGAGTTGACCGGTGGAAAACACCGGCGGGAGTGCGGTCGCGAAGGCCTCGATCAGGCGCGGCCGCAGCTGCTGCGCGATGGCGGGATCGGTGTTTTTGAGAATCTGGTCGGTGAAGGCTTCGGGCGTGACACCAGCGTCGTGCAGCACGTCGCGGACGCGATCGGCGACGACCTTGCGCAAGTAGTCCTCGGCAGCGCCGGAAGGATCGGCTGCACAGACGATGTCGATGAACACCTTGAACAGTTCGGTGCTGCGCGCTTTGGCTGCGGCGGCCTCGGCGAGGGCCGTGTTCAAGTCGTCGATGTGGGTCTTGAGGGTGCCCTGCAGATCGACGCCGGCATCGCGCAGCGTGGTCAGCAGTGTCACCTGTCGTTGCAGGTTGGCCTCGAGGGCGCTCAGCGAGGTGATGGTGCCTGCATGAGCGCGCAACGCGGCCATGTTCTGCGCCGGTGTTGGCGATGCCGCCAGAGTGAGTGCGGTCTGCTCGAGCGCTGTGACCTCGAGCTCCACGTTGCCGATCGACGTCGTCCACACGTTCATCTGCTGCTCAAGACGCGCAGCATCAGCCTCGGCGTGGTCTGCCTTCCGCTCGAGTGCATCCACCCACCCAAGCTGAGCAACAAACCCCTCGACTCCGACGTTCCGGTAGTTGGTGACATCCGCCTCAAAGCGGGAGCACATCGTGTCCCACATCGTGGTGTTGCCCCACGCCGTGCGGGCTTCGGTGGCGAGTGCCTTGTGCTGGCGCAGCAGCGTGGTGTTGCTGACGACGAGGCCATCGATCTCGGTGCGCAGATCGGTCTTGATCACTTCGGTGGCCGCAAGCGCTGTCTGAGCCAGCCGCGACACATCGGCGGCGAGGTCTCGCATGTCACGCTCCACCGCTTGCGTGGGGTGGCGGGTGCTCTCCATGCGGTCTGCGTCCGTCGGCAGTTCGTGTGTCGATGCCGACGCTGACGTTGCCGACGACGTTGTCGTCGTCTCCAGCGGGCCTGCCATCGGCACACCAAGCAACAGGCGATCGAAGCGCGAGAGCGAAACAGGCATCGGGATTCCCCCTCGATGAGCGTGAACATCTACGACCAGCGGTGCCGTGGTACCCGACTCCCTGGGCCGCCGCATCGAGTTCTGTCGGTCGGCGTACCGACCACGCCGATGGCGAGTCGTCACCTCGCGCCGTCACGGGCTCAACGCGCGAGGTCCTGACCGTAGAGGCGAACCTTTTCGGGCTTGAGGATCGCCGTCACCGCCAGCTTCGTGGCACCGTGAGCTCCGACGACGCCAACGTCGAGGTGGCGACGACGCCGTCTTTGTCGAGCACGATGACGTCGAGCTTGGTGGCGCGCAGGGGCTTGTCGGCGGTGTTTTCGATCAGGATGTCGATCCGAGCACCTTCGCCGTCGGCGACGACCTCGCCGACCCGAGCGCCACCGGTGAGCTTGAGCTCGGCGTCGTTGGTGACGATGTGCGCACCGTCAGCGGACTCGGCGTTCTTGCGGCCTTGTTCGACGCCCGCGGCGATGCCGTTCACAGACGACGTGGCCAACTGCTGCAGCCGCGCCACCGCACCATCGATGTCGCTGTCGATCCACGACGACAATGCCCAGCGAGCGCGCCAACAGCGCGGCACTGGTGGCGGCGCGGGCGAGGTCGACTTCGGGACTGCCCACGCTCGATTGGTCGTAGTCGTTGGGCCCCCACACCGCGTCGGCTTTGCTGGACGGCGTCTGGCCGCGAAAGGTGCCCAGGTTGCCGAGGTGGGCGTCGACGAGGATCGGGCCGTCGTCGATGGTCTTGCCCGGCACCAACGGGCTCGCGCAGCATGTCGCGCGTCGTGCGCGTTGTTGGTGTTGGTGCTGGTGTCGTCGCGGTCGCGGCGCGCGTGTGTTGCACCGACGTGCGCTGGGGCTCGGTGGTGTGGGGCGCTGACGCGTCGACGAAACAGGCACGATGGCGAAGGCTAGATTCATGGGGTTGGCGTGCCGCCAACCCCATGAATATCAACATGAATTCGACCGCAAGCGGTCGAATTGTGACTGGAAGGTGTCAACGCGCGCCGCGTCGAGGTGTGCGCTATCCGTCACACATGGTCGACGCTTCTGCCTTGCGTGCCGAGCTCATCAGCGCCTTCACCTTCGCCGGCGACCCCGAGCGTGCGCGGCAACAGCAGGCGTACATGAAGTCGACGATGCCGTGCTTTGGCGTGCCGATGGCCGAGGTGAAGCGCATCTCGAAGGAGCTGTCACGTCGACATCAGCCGTCGACCGTCGAGGACTTTCAGCGCGTGGCCCTCGACGTGTGGCACGCCGCGCAACACCGCGAAGAGCGCTACTTCTGCGAAACATGGACCGGCATGACGACGGCGAAGCGGTGGCAAACGCCGGCACTCTTGCCGATGTACGAAGAGATGATCGTGACCGGCGCGTGGTGGGACCTCGTCGATTGGCTCGCGGTGCATCGCGTGGGCGACATCCTGCTCAAGCACCGCGCCGAAACACGATCGGTGCTCAACACCTTCGCCCACGACGACAACCTGTGGAAACGACGCACGGCGATCTTGAGCCAGAACAAGCACCGGCAGGCCACCGACTTTCAGTGGTTGTGTGCGGTGATCATGCCGTCGATCGACTCGAGCGAGTTCTTCTTGCGCAAAGCCATCGGGTGGGCGCTGCGCGAGTACGCCGACGTCGACGCTGCCGCCGTGCTCGCCTTCGTCGCCACCCACAAAGACCGCCTCAGCGGCCTCAGTAAGCGCGAAGCCCTCAAGCACTTTGACAGCGCCGTGCGCGAGCCCCTGTTGTGAGCTGCGACGAGGTCAGTCGCGGCACAAGACGAACCACGAGTTGAACGCGCGCTCACCCTGAAACGCGGCACCGATGCTCGCGTGCGTCGACACCTTGCGCAGGTAGTCGCGCATGCCGCGGTACACGAAGCGCTGCAGGCCAACGCTGTTGTCGACGACGGCGGGCCACCCTGAGGCCACCGTGGTGTTTGGGACCTGAAAGTAGTCGACCACCACGCCGCCGCGTCCGGCCCACGACGGCGCGCCGTCGGTGGCAAGGCCCGTGGGCATCGCGACGAAGTAGCCAGGGCCGATCAACGAGCGCGTGAAGCCCTCGTTGAAGCCGAAGATGCGCGCGCTGCCGTCGGCGGGGCGGCACATGTGCTTTTCGAAGTCGCGAAACACCGGCAGCGAATTCTTGCCCGCGTGAACGACGGGCGTGAGCGCTGATGCGCCTGGTGGCACGAGGTCGTCGAGGGTCAACGTCGACGATGCTGTGGCCCGCTCGTACAGCGCGCGTTGCTGTGATCGCGACAGGCTGAACAGGGCTGCGCGGCGGGCATCGGCGCTGGCGTTGTCGAGCAGGGCTGAGACGTCGGCCATGGGGGCTGCGGTGTTGGCGAGCAGCGAATGCAGGGAAGCGATCACATCAGGCATGCCACCACGTAGCAGGATCAACCGCGGTCCGCGGCCCGTTCGCTGGCCGCCAGAAGGCTCGAAGTATCTATTCACCAAAATGCCGATGTTGTTCGGGAAGTAGCGTCTAAAAGCGGTCTGTTGCCATTGGTTGTCGAAAAGATCTATTCACGTGTGATGTCAGAACACGACCTGCTGCGGGTCTTGCTGCGCGAGGGGCCGTCGGCTGCCCGCAGCGTGGCGGCCGCACTCCACATCAGCCAGCCCACGTTTTCGCGGCTTGTGCAGCGCGCCGGTGACGACGTCGTGGTGGCAGGTCGAGCTCGGCAAACGCGCTACGCGGCGCGCCGCAAGATCCTCGGCGTTGCCGCCGAGTTGCCCGTGTTTGTCGTCGACAGCCTGGGCGTTGTGCGCCGTGCTGGGCAGCTGCAGTCGGTGCATCCGGGCCTGTTGTGGACAAGCGGTGATGGTGTGTCGTCGGCGTGGCTCGATGACCTCCCGTGGTTTCTTGCCGACGCGCGCCCCGCCGGCTTCCTCGGTCGACAGGTGCCACGGCGCTATCCCGAACTCGAACTCCCCGACGACGTGCGGCTGTGGTCGAGCGATCACGTGCTGCGTTTCATCTCGCGCTACGGCTTCGACCTCGTGGGCAACGTCGTCGTCGGCGAGCAGGCGTTGCAGCGGCAGCGCGAGCACGAGGAGATTGTGACCGACGACGGCGACTATCCGCGTCTGGCCGCCCTCGAGCTCGCCGCGGGCACAGCAGGCTCGTCTGCGGGGGGCGAGCAGCCGAAGTTTCTGGCGCGTCGTCGACACGAAGGAGTGGTGGCCGATGTGCTCGTGAAGTTCTCGCCGCCACACGACAGCGTGGTGGGGCGGCGCGTGGCCGACCTGCTCGTGTGTGAGCATCTGGCGTTGCAGGCGTTGTCGACGACGAACACCGCCGTGGCCACGACGCGGGTCGTGCGTGCTGACGGGCGTACGTTTCTCGAGGTGCAGCGCTTCGATCGTGTCGGTGCGCACGGGCGACGCGGGCTCGTGTCGTTGGCGGCCCTCGACGATGCCTTCGTTGGCAGCGAGCGCCATGCGTGGCCAGCGACGACGCAGGCGCTCGTGAAGCAGCGCCGTGTTGACGCCGAGGTGCACCGCGCGGCGCGCATCGCGTGGGCGTTCGGTCAGTGCATCGACAACACCGACATGCACCTGGGCAACCTGTCGGTGTGGGTCGACGACGTGCTCGGGCTCGGCGGCCTGGCGCCCATCTACGACATGTTGCCCATGCGCTACGCACCCGTGGCAGGGCAACTGGTGCCACGACCAGCACCGCGCCGCGTGTTCGTCGACGACGACATCGCCCACGTCGTGGTGCCCGCGGCCCAGCAGTTTTGGCAGTCGGTCGCTGCGTGCACTGCGCTCGACGACGACGTGCGCCGGCTCGCTGCCGATCACCCGTCAGCAGGCTGCTGAACAAGGCTGCCAACGCTGTTGCGCGACGCACGCCGAGCTGCGCCACATGCCTGCTCTTGCAGGAGTTGCTTGTGGCCGGACCCCACCAGACCTCGCCCAGTGTCAGCAGTGCACAGTCACGTCCGGCGACGCGCGGGTCGCCGCCGTCATCGTCGTCATCGTCCTCGTCGACACCGCCGACAGGCTCAACGACGGGGGCGCCAGGTGGCCCATCGCTGACGATGCGCGCCATCAACGGCCGACCCGCAGCGTTCAAAGACGCCTACCACGGGCTGTTGAACATGAGCTGGCCACGCTTCATCGGCGTGATTGTCGGTGGGTATCTGTTGGCGAACATTTTCTACGCCATCATCTACACACTCATTCCCCACTCCATCAACGGCGCGTCGGGCTTTGTCGACAACTTCTTCTTCTCGGTGCAGACGTGGGCCACCATCGGCTACGGCGGCATGACGCCCAACGGGCACCTCGCCAATCTGGTGGTGGTGCTTGAGTCGATGACGGGCATCTTTGGCGTTGCCCTGCTCACCGGCCTGCTGTTCGCCAAGTTCTCGCGGCCCGACGCGAGCGTGTTGTTTGCGAAAAAGGTGGTGATTTCAAAATACAATGGAAAGCCAACACTCATGCTGCGCCTTGCCAACGAACGCGGCAGCAACATCGTCGAGGCCAGCGCGCACATCACCTTTTTGCGCGAAGAAACAACGCTCGAGGGGCACGTCATGCGCCGCATCCTCGACCTGCGTTTGGTGCGCGAAACCCAGCCGCTGTTTCGCTTGAGCTGGACGCTCATGCACGTCATCGACGACGACTCGCCGCTCAAGGGCCTCACCGCCGACAACGCGCCCGCGAACATGCGGTTGTTTGTGACGCTGATGGGCTACGACGCCTCCGTCGGCCAAACCGCGCACGCGAGTGCAGGCTACACGGCGGAAGACATCGCCTTTGGCTACCGCTACATCGACGCGACCCGCCTGCAAGACGGCGAGATGGTGCTCGACTACGCGTTGTTCAACGACATCGAACCCCTCGCCTGATCTGCCGACGTGTCGAGGTCGTTCCTGAAACTTGAAGCGCTTTCACGATGGTCTGCTAGCCTCGTCGCATGCGCCTGAAACCCGCCACTGCGTTTGTGAAGCCTCGCGAAGGCGAGCGGCATCACGCGGTGAATGTTGGGCTGCAGCGCGCGGCAGTAGCCGTCGACGAATTGAACCTGCCGAACCTCGAGACCGCGTCGGCGATTCGCGTCGGCATTGTCGACACCATCGACTACGCGAACGTTGAGCGGCGCTACGGCCAGTTGGCGTCGACGTCGTTGGCGCTTGAAGGTGTGCCGGTGCGCTCGCCGTTTTCGTTGCGCCTCGAGGTGTTGGGCAACACGAAAGCGCCGCCGACCAAGACGATTCCTGAAGTGCCGCGACACATCATCAACGCCGACACCGCACCCGCCGGCCAGGCCGACACGCCGACGGTGGAAGCGGCGAAGGTGCGGCGTGGTGCACACCACAAGATCGTCGACGCGGGCAAGGCCTTCGTCGCCGACTTTGGTCGCCCGCTGCGCACCATGGCCGACTTCCGCGCCTTTCACGCGCACCTGCTGAGCACCAGCATCTGGAGCAAGGCCGAGGCCGAAGGCTACGCGCACGTGCTCGCCGAGTTGCCCACGAAGGCCGCACAAGACGCGGTGGCGCTCACGCTACGCATGGTCAACGGCAGCAACGTGCAAGACCTCGTCGGCTTCCTGCACCGCGACGCCTATCGAAGCTCGGTGTACGTCAACAACCAGGTCAACGCGGTGCTCACGGCACCCCACGTCGTGCTGCACGAGTACGGCCACCACATGCTCGCGCACCAACCCGATGTGCTCGAAGCCGCGGTGGCGTTTGAAATCGAGCGACAGGGTCTCAAGCCCGACGTCAACGTGTACGACGCGCTCGTCAACGACGACTGGCTCTCGGCCGACTCGCGGTACCAGGAGAAGCTCTACAGCACGAAGCTGGGCTCGATCTCCAACGCGGAATTGTTGCCCGTGGCGCTGCAGCATTTCTCGACGCCCGCAGCGCTCGCGCATTTGCACCGGCACGAGCCCGAAGTGTTTCACTTCGCCCTGGGCGTGCTTCGCCCCGACGTGCCGCGCGGCTGACAACGTGCGGCAACCGTGTCGCGCAACGGGCCGAGCGACCCTCAAGCGTACGAGCGTGCCGATCTCCACAGCGATCGATCTGGAGACGTGTCGGACAGCGCCACGTGGGTCCACTACACTTCGTGCATGGCGCTCGACATCGAAGCGGTCTTGCGACACGCAACAGCCCTACAGCGGGTGACGTCGTTGCGTGGTCTCATGCAGGTCACCCACGACGCGGTCGTGCAGGGAACGCGCTACCAGCATGCGTGGCTGGGGCTGGTGCGTCCCGACGACCCGCTGCACCTGGTTGTCCTGCAGGTGGCTGGCGCTGTTGAGGAGCTGGTGCTTGAGCGCTGTCCCAAGGTGCTCATTGCTGGCGACGCAATGGTGGCCGACATCCTCGCCAACCGGATTCCTGTTGTCGTCGTCGAAGCCGCTACCGATCCGCGCACCAACAAAGCCATCGTGGCCGCCCTCGGCAACCGCACCATCGTGAATGTGCCGATGCTGTTGGGCGCCGACGTGCTGGGCTCCCTCGGCGTGGGCACCTTCGGCGACGAGGGGCCGCTGGCGCCCACCGACGACGAACTCGAGTACCTCGTCGTGCTCGCCACGCAGTTGGCGGGAGCGTACTCGCGGTGGTGCATGCTCGAGGAGCAGGACCGTGAGCAGGAGCGGCGTGCGGCGTTGGAGCGGCAGCTCGCACGCTTGCAGCGTGTGGAGATGATGGGCGTGATGACCGCCGGCGTCGCGCACGACTTGAACAACTACTTGATGGTGGCGCGCCTCGAGCTCGAGGCGTTTCGCGATGGCGAGATCGACACGCTCGATGCGGCGTCGAGTGTTGTCGAGAAGTCGATCGCGGTGGTGCAGCAGTTGCTCACGCTGGGGCGCAAACAAGAAGGCAACACGTCGTCGATGAACCTGTCGGAGCGTGTGCGCGGATCGTTGCAGTTGCTGCGGCCGGCGATCCCGCGCTGCATCAACGTGGCGACGCGACTCGATCCGCCGATGCATGTGATGGCCGATGCAGTGCAGGTCGAGCAGGCAATCGCGAACCTGGTGCTCAACGCGCGCGACGCGATCGCGGGCGTAGGCCGCATCGATGTCGAACTCGACACCATCACCCTCGACGACGATCCTGGCCGACGCTTTGCGCGCCTCGCCGTGCGCGACAGCGGGCAGGGCATCGCGCCGGAGCAGCGCGAGCGCATCTTTGAGCCGCTGTACACGACGAAGAGCAACGGCACGGGGCTGGGCCTGGCGGTGGTGGCGCGTGTGGCCGAGCAGCACGGCGGGCTCGTGACGTGCGAGTCGACCGTGGGCGTTGGCAGCACCTTCTGCCTGCTGTTGCCGCAGTAGTCGTCAGGCGTTGTCTTCGCGCAGCGGGGTACCCGTCCGCGCCGCGAGGTAGTGACCCAGGTGCAGGCAGGCCGCCGCATCGTTGGCACGCAGCAACACGCGTGAGTCGCAGCGCAGTTCGAAGCGTTCATCGCCATCGCTGTCGACATGGCGCTGCACCACGAGTGCTCCGGGCAGCGGCCGCTCGCGCACCAGCAACAGGCCCGTGCGTTCATGCAACGTCGCGTGGCGCACGATGAAGCCAACATCGCGACGGCGCGCACCGACGAGCGCGAGAGCGACAGCACCTGCAGCAATCGCCGCGGTTGTTGGCACGTCGTCGAACGTCTGCAGTTGCGTGGCACGCAGCAGCACCAACGCGCAGAACACGGCGATGGGCAGCATCACGACGACGAGCGGCCACGCGCGCGCGCTGCGCAGCAGCCGCAGTTCACCGTCGTGGTCCGTGGCCGTGAACGGCTCGGGGACTTCGCGGGCACGCGCGACGTTGAGGGCGACGGTGTTGCGGCCGATCGCGTCGTTGATGGCCTCGACGAGCGCGCTGCGCTCGTCGGCTGTGCCAAGGGTTGCGACGCGCCACTGCTCGCCGACGAGCGCGACCGTGACGGCGTTGCTCGTGAGTTCGACGTTGAAGATGGTGTCGCGCCGCACGCGACGCTCGCGACGAAATGGCCCAAACCCCGAGCGCACGACGAGGCCACCGACACCAGCGAGGATCTCTTCGACGCCGAAGACCAGCTTGCCGAGCATCGCGATCGCGCTGACGCCACCGACGGTCCAGCCGGTGAGCCACACGCCCAGGAACGCGCCTGCCGCGAGGTCGGTCACGCTGAAATGCGCAGACTCCCCGAGCAGCAGCGTGGACGCCGACACGACGGCTGCACTGAATGCCGCCACCTCTCCACCGGCCCAGCCAACGAGCCACAGCACGAGAAACGCTGCGATGAAGAAGCGGCCGAAGCCGCGCGGACGCAGCGTGGCGAGCAGGCGGAGCGAGGCATCGGGAACGGTGGTCGAGGTGAGTCGCGCCATGGGCACAGCGTAGCGGATGGAGGCAGCGCGGAGCGGTTGTCACCTCGTCGTCACGAGCGGTGTCTCGCGCGCGCAGGCGTGGCTTGTGCGCCCGCCACTGCCCGGGCTGTAGGCCGTCTGCTACGCGTGGCCGATGCTGCACGGCATCTGGGTCTCCACCACTGGTCGCATCCACCACTTCGCGCGCTTCACCGACAAGGGCACGATCGTTGGCCCCGTCGCCGTGAGCGGCAAGCCCTTCGACCAGTGCGTACGACACGTGCTCGCCTGGTTCGCGCACGACGACACCCTGCCTGCGCACATCGAGACCGCCGCCCTCACCGTCGACGGCAACCGGTTCTCGTTCCCCATGCGCACCAGCAAGGGCAACGGCTACGGCTTCGTGAACGACAACGGCACCATCACGATCAACCAGGACGCATATGGCCCGCTGCAGTGGCCGGCCTTGCTCGATCTCAACGCCGCGAGCGTTGAGCTGCTCTCCATCGTGCCGGGGCTTGGTCCTGCGCGCGCGGCGCGCATCGTGGCGCACCGCAGCGAACATGGCGCGTTCGCGAACGTCGATGCCCTCAGCGGCATCAAGGGGATCCCGCGCGCAGCACTCGCCGAAGCAACGCC
>JBIKRQ010000542.1:0-3822 GCA_044349155.1 Myxococcota bacterium | reverse complement strand
TGGCCTCACCGTGGTTTTTGATCTCCTGGTAGGTGGGGATCAGCGTCGAGTCCGACGCGACCTTGCGGTCCACCGCGGCGCGGAGCTCGTGGTAGGTGAGGACCGCTCCCTCGAGTGCGGAATCGTGGTAGATGTAGGCCATCCGGCACCGCTCGCCGAAGTCGCCTTGCTCGTCTGGCAAGTCGCGCAGCAGTTGCCGAAGTTCGTCGGAACGGTCGTCGAGTTCGCTGAAACGAGCTCGAACGTCGAAGTCGTCGAAGTCAAAAGACATGACCGTCTGGCTCCCCTGCCGGCCCGCGCCGGTCTTCCGATGGACGCCCCGCTTCCCCCAACGCGCCCAGGGTTGGTCGCGCTGAAACAAAACGAGCAATCAGGCTCTACGGAGGTCCAAACGGCTTGTCAAAGCGAAACGGACGAATGTCCACGCGTGTGAACGACTGGTCTGTGTTTCGCTCTTCCCACAGTTGTCGACGAGCGGCCGAACTGAATCACGAAAAATCAATCTGTTGCAGCTGTTGGTGCAGCACTCCCAACCAGGGCGACAACACCACACCTCCCGCAAAATTTCTGCATTCCCAGGGCGCAAAATGGCCCGATCTGGGAATCAAACATCTGTTAGATTCCCATCTGGAGGCCCAGATGAAGACAGATCACCAGACGCCTGTGGGGTTCATGCAGCTGCCTGAACAGGGCGTGGCCCACGAGGTGCTGCTGGGGCAGCTTCGTGCGCTGCGGGCAGACGACACCGACTGGCGCCACGGCAGGTGCTTCAGTCTCGTCTACCACGCCTCCGAAGCACACACGGCGCTCCTCAAGGAGGCCACCTCGACGTTCTTTGCCGAAAACGCGCTGAACCCGATGGCGTTTCGCAGCGTGAAGCAGATGGAGCACGAGGTGGTGCGCATGTGCGCGGGTCTGCTCAACGGCGACCACGACGTCGTGGGCACGATGACCAGTGGTGGCACCGAGTCGCTGCTGCTCGCCGTGAAGACCTACCGGGAGTACGCGCGCGCCCACCGGCCGTGGGTGCTGTTTCCCGAGATGGTGCTGCCGACAACGGCGCACGCGGCCTTCGACAAAGCGAGCCACTACTTCGGCGTCAAGATTCGCTGGGCTCCTGTGGGGCCCGACTTCCGTGTCGACGTCGCGGCTGTTGAGCGTCTGATCAACCGCAACACCATCCTGATCGTTGGCTCCGCGCCGCAGTACCCGCACGGTGTGATCGATCCGATCGAAGCGCTCGCCGCGTTGGCACGACGACACGACATCGGCCTGCACGTCGACGCCTGTGTTGGCGGCTTCATGTTGCCGTTCGTTGAGCGCCTCGGCCACGCCGTGCCGCGGTGGGATTTCCGCGTCGATGGCGTGACGAGCATGAGTGCTGACCTGCACAAGTACGGCTACACCGCGAAGGGCGCGTCGGTGGTGCTCTACAGAAACATGTCGTGGCTCAAGCACCAGTTCTTCATCTCGACGGATTGGCCGGGTGGCATCTACACGTCGCCAAGCATCCCCGGCACGCGCCCCGCGGGACCGATTGCGGCGGCCTGGACCGGGCTGCAGGCGATGGGTGTCGACGGCTACGTCGAGCTCACCCGCACAGCACTCGACGCCTGTGAGCGCCTCAAGCGCGGTATCGGCGAGATCGACGGCCTGCGCGTGATTGGCTCCGAGGCGTGCACCATCGTGACCTGGACTTCGACCAGTGACGACGTCGATGTGTACGCCGTCGCTGACCAACTCGAAGACCGCGGCTGGCACGTTGACCGACAACAGCATCCGTCGTGCGTGCACTGCACCGTGACGGCGAACCATGCGCCGATCGTTGACGAGTACCTGCACGACCTGCGCGTCGCCGTCGACTTCGTGCGCGCCCACCCCGACGTCAAAAGCCGCGGCAACGCCGCGATGTACGGGATGATGGCGAAGGTGCCCGTGCGCGCGCTGGTGAAGTCGGCCGTGCTGCGCGTGATGGAGGGCATGTATGGGCCCGCTGGCGTCGTCGATCTGCAAGCGAGTCAGGGCGACTCGGCCGTCGATCGCTTCATCGCCAACAACTCAGAAACCGTGACCAAGGTGCTTGATTCCGTCGAGCGTGTTGCTGGCCCAACGTTGCGCCGGTTGAAGCGTCGACGCGGAAAACGGTGAAGGAGCCCACGATGTCGACGACGAAGCTGCTGCGGGTTGCCTTTGGCCGCATCAATCAGGAGACCAACGCGCTGTCGCCCGTGCCGACGGAACTGGCGGATTTTGCCGCGGTCCACCTCATCGAGGACGGCGACGAACTTCTGCGCCGCTGTCGGTACTTCGCGGCAGAAGTCGAGGGCATGTTTCGCAATGCCGAGCTTTCGGGGTTTGTGCGCGGGCTGCACAAGCAGGCGAATCGCCGCCGTGTCGACGTTCAGGCTGTGCCACTGTTGTCGGCGTGGGCCGTGCCGTCTGGCCCGCTCACGCCTGCGTGCTTTGATGCCCTGACCAACAAACTGTGCATGGCGTTGACGAGAGCGCTCGACGACGGACCGCTCGATGCGGTGTACCTCTCGTTGCATGGGGCGATGAACGTTGCAGGCTTCGATGGTGGCAGCCGCGAAACACCCGAGAGCGAAATCGTGCGGCGCGTGCGTGACGTCGTCGGCGACATCCCGATCGCGGTGAGCCTCGACCTGCACGGCAACGTCACCAGCGGGCTCATTGAACGTTGCACCATTGTGCAGGGCTACCAGACGAACCCGCATCGCGATCACGCCGCTGTTGGCGCTCGATGTGCGGCATTGCTCGTCGACACAGCCCTCGGGTTGTTGGTGCCGAAGCTGGTGTGGCGTTCGCTGCCGATGCTGTTGGGCGGCGGCAACACCGTCGACTTTCTCGCACCGTTGCGTGGCGTGTTCGGTCTGATGCACGACGTCGAAAAACGTGACGGCATCCTCGCTGCGACCGTGATGACCGTGCACCCGTGGAACCGGCACAAAGAGCTTGGCTGGTCGGTGATCGTCGTCGCCAACACCCTCGTTGCTGGTGCCGTTGCGCGTGCAGAAGCGGCCGCCGACGAACTCGCGGAAGCGTGTTGGCAGGTGCGCACGCAGTTGCCGCCGACGTTGGCGACACCACAAGAGGCGATCGAGCGGGCGCGACGCAATCGGCTGGCGCGGGCGTTGGGTGTGATCGTGTTTTCCGATGCCTCCGACGTCGTCAGCGCTGGTGCGCCGGGCGAAAACACCGCACTGCTGTCAGCACTGTTGGCTGCCCCCGACCTGGTCACCTACGCGACCTTGCGTGACGTCGCGGTGGTCGAGCAGTTGCACACGGGACACCGCGTTGGTGAATTCGTCGACGTCACCGTGGGCGGAAAGCTCGATGTCGAACGCGGGCAGCCACTCTCGCTGCATGCGCGCATCGAGACGATTGGCAGCGCGTTTGGCGTGGGGCGGCTGGTGGTGTTGGCGGTGGGCGGTCTGCGCCTCGTCGTCGTGGAAGGCCCAGCGATGGCGGTGAAGCCGTCGTACTACAAGCAGGCCGGCCTCGACCCATGGAAGGCCGACGTCGTCGTCGTGAAGAACTTCTTTCCGTTCTTGCTGTTCTTCGCGCCGCTGCTGCGCGACGTGGTGTTCGTGAAGACGGCTGGTGTCACCGACTTCGACGCCGCCTTCGGCCTCGAGTTCACCGACCCGATGCACCCGCGCGACGTGGTGCACGACTGGCGCCACACCGACCGACGTCGTCGCGGGCTCGCGGCGTAGCGTGTTGCACTCGGCTTGCCTCGTCACCGACGAGGCAAGTCTTCAGTGCTAGCAGGTTGCTAAAAAAGGCCGCTTCGGGCCTTTT
>JBIKRQ010000541.1:0-3826 GCA_044349155.1 Myxococcota bacterium | reverse complement strand
CTTCGGCCGCAAGCTCACTGCACGGCGGCGTCGACGACAGCAGCAAACGCGCTGTGCTCAAAGCGGCGATGAAACGCGGCGGCGCCCTGGTGTGCACGCACCTTGTCACCTCGACGGGCAATGGTGACCACCATGAGCGCTTCGCGCTCCTCGCTGAGTGAACCGCGCGGATGCTGACGGCGGTGCTGCAGCAGCGCGACCTCGGCCTCGGCCAGCCGACCATCGCCGATCGCGATGCGTGCTCGTTCGAGCAGGGTCACTTCGTCGACAACGGCAACGCGCTTCGTGGGTGCCGCGGGTGCGGGTGGCACGGCAGGCGCCTCGGCGGTCTCGACCACCGGTTCTTCAACGGGTGCGGGCGCTTCTGCTGGTGTCGGGATCGCCGGCACGGCGACCACCGCGGGTGCAGTCGCGACCGCACTGGTCGCTGGGGCTGCAGGCGCACGCGTCGCGGTCCACACGCCGCCAGCAGCGACGACGACAGCGACCGAGGCGAGGGCCACTTTCGCCGAGGCACTCATGCTCGCAAGCAGGCCCGTGGTCACAACCGTGGAGGCCGCCGCGCGGCGGAGCAGCCGGGCGCTGACGTCGTCGGGCAACGTCGGCCGAGGAGCACCGCGTTGCAACAGCGCAGCGAGATCGGCGTCGAGCTGTTCATCGGGCGGAGTCATGTTCACCTCGGTGGGCGGCGCGAACAGCGTCGGTGAAGCGGGCTCGCGCCAGGCGCAAGCGCGAGTAGAGGGTGTTTAGCGGGACCTGCAGAATCGGCACGCAGTCGACGATCGACACGCCTTCAAGCTCGTGCAGCACGAACACAGCGCGCTTGTCGTCGTCGAGAGCATCGAGGCCGATCAACACCAACTGGCGTGCTGCGGCATCGCTCGCGTTTTGCAGCGCGATGTCGTCGGGGCGGTGGCGATGGTCGGCAAATTCGCGCGTGTCGTCGTGACCAACTTCACGCCGCACATGCGCCTTGCGTCGTCGAGCCACAGCGACGCGAAACGCGATGCCGAACAGCCACGGGCGCAAGGGCCGGCTGCGATCCCAATCGCCCAGGCGACGGTGCAAAACGATGAACACGTCGTGTGCTGCGTCTTCGAGATCGGCGTCAGGCACGCGCAAACGCGCCAGCACCTGCCACAGCCACGAAAGCTGCTCGCGGTAGATGCGCTGTGCGTCGTCGCCGACAGCCGTCGGGGCAGCAGACACAACAGGCGCAGCAGCAAGGCTCACACCCATCTCTTGCTCGGGTCGTTCGCGATCCGTCACGGCAGGTCGAACGCCACACCAGCAATGGCGTGCGCCGTCACCGTCGGCGAGGCCCACAACGACGTGGCCCCCGCCGCAACGACCATCGGCACCAGTGGCACGCGTGCCCCAAGCTCAACAAACAGCGAAGACGTCGACGTCAATGGCATGGCCGCGCCCGCCGAAAGGCCCGCGGCGGTGAGCGGCACAACCCCCACCTGCGGCGACACCAATCCATCGTGCGGCACGGCGAAAAGCGCGCCGCCGTTCACGCCCAGGCAGGCCCAGGCGAAGGCCAGCGACCCGCAGCCGTCGACGGTCAACGACGGCGCCCACAGCGACAGCACCGCCGGACCGTGTTGCTGTGGCGGCGAGAACTCGAAGCGTGCTCCTCCTTGCACCCACAGCGCCCCACGTGAACGCACGCTCACCGACAGCTGCGGCCCCGGCAACAACGACGACGCCCCCACGCCAATGGCAACAGCAGCCACCGAGGCGCGAGCGACAGGCGCTGAAGCAGGCGTCGCAGCAGGCGTCGCAGGAGGCGCCTCGACAACGGCGGCAGGCGTGACCGGCGCGGACGGTGGTGTCGGCTGCGGTGGCGTCGCGGTTGTCGGCCGCAGCACCAGCGACGGCTCGCGCCACAGGGCGATCACAAAGGCGATCTGCTCAGTGAGTTGGGCGCAATCGCCGGCGGTCAGCCGTCGACGTCCACCGTCGGGAAACGTCACCTCGGCGGCAACGCCATCGGCGGGCTCACCATCGACAACGCTGACATCGATGCGCCCCGGGCGGCCCGCTGGCACGCGCTGCGCCACGCCCACGTCCACCGCGGTCTGCTCGACGCACGCACTGCCGTCGACGACAACCGCGTCGCCGGCACCAGCCATCAGCGTCAGCCACAACACCGCGAACATGGGCGCCTCATAGCGTGCAGTCGACGCCGCTCGCTACGCCGTGACGGTCGTCCGCAGATCCGGACAGTCGCGAAGCACATCCGTGGATCTCGCCCCGTGACGGATGACACCGGCGTCAGGCAATACGTGCTGATGCAACGCTTTGTGTTCACTCTGTGCAGTGTGGTGGCCGTCGTCGGCAGCGGCAGCGGCTGTGGCGCGCTGGTCGCCAGCGTGGGCGAGCTGCCGGTCGACAGCGCCGAGGGTGAAGGCGAGAGCGCAGAAGGTGAAGGAGAGGGCGAAGGCGAAGGAGAGGGCGAAGGCGAAGGCGAAGGCGAAGGCGAAGGCGAAGGCGAAGGCGAAGGAGAACTCGAGAGTCGCGAAGCCTATTGCGCGGGTGGCGGTCCGCCCCTCGTCAGCACGGGCACCAGCACCGTCTGCACGGGCGACATTGCCCGCGACGTGTTCCGTTTTGCGCTGTGCAGCTGCGCCTCGATGTCGGGCAACGGTGCTGTCGTCACCGAGGGCTTCGACAGTCTGCAGGGCACGTCGCTCGACAGCGGTGCAGCGATCGGTGCCAACGCCGACTGGCAGGTGAATGCGCCCGTCAACGTTGGCGGCAGCTTCATCGTCGGCGCCGACCTCAAGCCCAACAACGACACCACCGTCGATGGCGACCTGCTCGTTGGCGACGAGGCGTTGTTCTTCGGTCACACCATCGACGTCGCTGGCGATGCACGCATCGGCGGCCGCGTCGCAGGCGACCGGCTCACCGCGGCAACCATCACGACCGAAAGCACCGATGTCGCCGTCGGCACGCTCACGGGCGACCACACCACCGCCGTCGTCGACGTCGCCGCCCCGTGTGAGTGCGACGCCAACGCATTGCTTGATGTCGCAGCACTCGTGTCGACCGCGGCGACGCGCAACGACAATCTGGACATCGGCCTCGACAGCGGCGTGCTCGGCAACTTCAGCGATGGCGCAACGCTCGCACTGCCCTGCGGCCGCTTCCACCTCGATCACCTGCAGGGCACGGGCACGGTCACCATCACCGCCGAGGGTCGCGTCGCGTTGTTCATCGGTGGCGACGTCAATGTGGGCACGCTCGCCGTGAACCTTGCAGCGGGGGCCGAAGTCGACGTGTTCATCGCGGGCAGCTTGACGGCCGCGACGGGCATCACCCTGGGCGACGCGGCAGCCCCGCGTCGCGCGCGCCTGTACGTCGGCGGCAACACGCTCAACCTGCAGGGGAGCACCGACGTCGTCGGCAACATCTACGCGCCATCAGCGAACGCGACGACGGGTGGTGCTGGACTCACCATCACGGGTGCGCTGTTTGTGGGCGCGCTCAATCCAAACGGACCGCTCACCATTCGCTACGACGCGGCCATATTGTCGGCCGACGAAGGCTGCTTCGAAGGTGTCGGCGAGCCCGTGGCGACGACGTGCGACAGCTGCACCGACTGCGACAACGCCTGCATCGACGGGGCATGCGGCGGCTGCCGAACCTCTGCTGATTGTTGTGCACCGCTGCAGTGCAGCGACACAGGTACCTGCATCCCTCGAACACTCTTCTAGCAGGTTGCTGAAAAATGGCGCTTTGGGCGCGACGATGACGTCGTCAAACTTGTGTTCGACGACGTCATTGCCGTTTCGGCGCTCGATTTCGTGCCTCTCGG
>JBIKRQ010000540.1:0-3838 GCA_044349155.1 Myxococcota bacterium | reverse complement strand
AAACGCGCCGAGGGTGCCGTCGAGGGGATGCCCCGTCGTGACCTCAGCCCCAACCCACGCCCCAAGCATCGCGTCGACGGGCATGGGCGGCAGGCGATCGAAGACCGCAAGAGCGTCCGCCGGGGTGGCGCCACCGCTGATGCTGGCAAGCAGGGCGCGGCACTCATCGACGGAGAGCGTAGGCGTGTCGTCGTCTGGCATGCGGCGATGGTGCTCGCCTGAGGCGTCGCGTGCAACGACACATCTGCCTGCGGAGCGCCGTGCTTCACAAATCAGTTGCGCGCAATGGATTGAGCCGGCACATTTCAGTTGCGCACAATCGATTCTGTCTTCATCAGCCGGGAGCTCCACATGTCCACCGCCCCTGACGTCGCCACCCCATGGCACCGCCTGCTCGCCCCCCCGACGACGTCGTGGCCACGCACCATCGCGCGGCTGCTGTTGGGTGCGGCGCTGTTGTTGGCGGGCACCGGGCACCTCACGTTTCAGCGCCTCGAGTTCGCAGCGCAGGTGCCGCGGTGGTTGCCGCTGGATGCCGACTTCGTCGTCGTCGCCTCGGGCGTGGTGGAGCTGCTGCTCGGCGCCTCGCTCGTGCTGCTGGGGCGATGGCGCGTGCTCGTGGGTGTGGTCGTCGCGGCCTTCTTCGTCGCGATCTTCCCGGGCAACATCAACCAGTACGTGCACGGCATCAGCGCCTTCGGCCTCGACACCGATCGCGCGCGCTTCGTCCGCCTCTTCTTTCAGCCGCTGCTGGTGCTGTGGGCGTTGTGGTCGACGGGCGCGTGGCGCGCCTTGCGTGCGCAGACCTGACTGCTTGCGGGTGTGCGGCGCGTGGCTCAGCGGTAGGCTCGGCGCCATGACCACACGCCAACCAATTGTCCTGCGTCCCGGCGAAGGCCGCTGCTACCCAATGGGGCGCATCAGCGCCTGCTTCAAGGCCGACGGCGACGAAACAGCCGCGAGCTACTCGATCTCTGAGTGGTGGCTCGATGCCCACACGCAGGGCCCAGGTGCACATGCGCACCCGGAAGACGACGTGTTCTTCGTCCTCGAAGGAACGATGAGCATCCTGGTGGGCGAGTCGTGGATCGACGCTCCCGCGGGCTCGTTCGTGCTCGTGCCTGGCGGGATCACCCACGACTTCGAGAACCGCAGCGATGTGCGGGCGGGGCTCATCAACTTCTTTCCTGGGGTGTTTGAGCCCGCGATGGCCGGCATCGCCGCCTGGTACGCCAAGCATCCGCCCGGGCACGCCTGACGCTTCCACCACGAGCACCAGAAGCGATCGCTGTGCCGCGCGTACAGTGCACAAACGAAAACGAGGTCGCTTGCGCGACCTCGTTTTTGGCTCCGACACTTGGGCTCGAACCAAGGACCCTGTGATTAACAGTCACATGCTCTACCAACTGAGCTATGTCGGAACGTGGGGCGCATTCTACGCGCGCTGCTGCAGATGTCAAGCGTTGACGTGATGATCGCCGTCGTTAGGGTGGCGGCACATGAACACGCCCCAGGAAATGTGCGACGCGATCGTGTCTGGATGCGACGAAGGCGTGTCTGCCCAGCGGATCGCCGCGGCCCTCGTGCTGCTCGCAACGGTCGATGACGATCTCGAGTTTGATCTCAGCACCGCACCGGCAGCGCTTCGGGCCGTGTTCGACGAAGTGTGATTGAAACCCGCTTCGGGCGCCGTTGGCTCGCGTCGAAGAACCGTGACTGCGACTTTTTTTCGTCGTCGCAGCTCCTTTTTCGCCGCGCTGAAGTCGTGACGCTACAGTCACGCGCGATGGCTCGTCTCCTCGGTGTACTGCAAACCCTTGGCGCCGTTCGGCAGCGTGATGGCGGGCTTGTGCTCGAACTCGCGCCGCTCGAGCTGACGTCGTTGTTCGGCGGAGCCCTCGTGGGCGCTGCTCACTGTGGCGTGCAGGGCGATGCCCTCGCGTTCAAAACGCCGCCCGAGCTTGCGGCCTGCGGACGCCTCTGGCTTCCCGACATCGTCGACGACGACGCCCTCGTCGCGGCCATCACCGATGCCCACGGCGAGCTGCGTGTGCGCATCAACGACGCCTTCGGCACCCTGCGCCGCCTTGGCTTCAAAGCGCGCCTGCAAGCCCCCGAGCCACGCGCACGCGGCTTTGTCGTCGTCGATGGCGCCGAAGTCATGGTGGCGATCGACACGAGTGGCGACCTGGTCGTCGAATCTGTGGACGGCCTGCCCGTGGGCAACGATGTGCGTCGCTCGCTGGTCGCCCCCGAAGAAGCCACCGCCGCCGAGGCGCTCTCGTTGCTGCGCGACGTGGTGAAGGCCAGCCAACGCTCCGCCCCCAACGCCATGATGTCGCAAGAAGAGTTCGCCGAGCTGCAAGCGGCCCTGAGCGACGACGACGACGACGACTTTGGCCTCGACTCCGACGAAGCCGAGCCCACCGCTGCCGGCGTGCCCGCGCCTGCCAAGCGGCCAGAGCCCAGCAGCTTCGAGCAGAGCGGCACACTGCAGGTGCCGATGCCAGCGCTGCAACAGCACACAGTTGAGCGCCGGTACGACGACGACGACAGCGACGTGGGCACGCTCAAAGTCCGCAGCCCGCTGGCAGCACCACCAGCGCTGATGAGCCGCGAAGAAAAGCCTGGCAAGGCCAGCAGCGCCGCTGCCCCGATGACGCGCGAAGCCTCGTTGCTCGATGAATTCGACGACGACGAACTGCCAGCATCGCCACCGGTTCCCTCCCGCGTCGACATCGACATCGACTTCGGCAGCGACGAGGGCGATGGCTTTGACGAGCCCGAGCCCACCGCCACGCGGCCCGTCAGCACGCCGCAGCAAACCGTGCAGCGCCGCGAGCCCGACAGCGAAGAAAGCGACCTGCTCGCAGCGCTTGGCGACGACGACAGCAGCCCCGATGGGCCGCCGCCCGGCAACGATTTCGGCTTCGACGACGACGACGGCGGCTTCGGCGGCAGTGCCACCTCGGTGAACGCGAACGCCGACATCGGGTCGGCGCGGACCGCCTTGCCGCTGGGTGCCCTGCCCGGCCGCGTGCCCTCGCCAGCGCAGCGCCTCGCCAGCAACATCGACAGCACCTCGGCCCACCCCGTTTCTGCCACGCGGCAGGAGCAGCCGCAGGTGACCGACGACGACTTCGACGATGGCAAAACCCGGGCCCTCGTCGTCGACGAAGCGCTGCTCGCCCGGCTGAAGCTGGGGGATGCCGCCGAGGCACCTGCACCGCCTCCGGTGCCTGCTCCGCCCGCCACGCCCGCACCACCCACCATGCACGTCGAGGATCTCGATCTCGATGCGGCCGCCGTCGATGTGTTGCCGCCGCGTGCCGACAACGACCTCGCCTCGATGCTCGACGACGAACCGTACGATGGGGGCTTTGACGATCCGCCGGACGCCAACATCGCCGTCGACGACGCGTTCAACCCGTCGAGCACGTTGGCGTTGCCTGCCGACCCTGTGGGGGCCTTTGACGACGAGCTGGCAAACCACGCCGCCGATGTTCACGCCGCGCGGCTGGCCTCGCTGACCGAGCGTGAGCAGGAGCTCGTTGCCGAGCTGCAGGCGGTGCAGGCAGAGCTGGCCGCGTTGCGCGCGAGTGCACCACCGCCTCGTGTGGTGCGTGCACCGCAGCGGGTGCCGTCGTCGCCGCCACTGCCGCCGCCCGTTGATCACTTCGCCGTCGTGGGCGCGTCAGACGAGGGGGCCCCCGAGTGGGACACCAACGCCGCGGCCGCAAGCTTGCCCAGCATGGCCAGCATCGACGTGCACGAAGTCCGCTCCCTCGCGGCCGACGACGACGACGTCAACGGTGCTGGCGATGGCTTCAGCAGCGGC
>JBIKRQ010000539.1:0-3841 GCA_044349155.1 Myxococcota bacterium | reverse complement strand
CAGGGAGAGGGGCTGGGGGTGAGGTCTCCGGCTCCCCTCGCCCTTCAGGGAGAGGGGCTGGGGGTGAGGTCTCCGGCTCCCCAGTCACGCAGCCTTCCCGTCGTTCCAGACTTCGTCGCCGAGGTCGTCGAGCACCTGCTTCAACCGACCGCCGAGCGCTTTGTCGATGCCCTTCCAGCCGCCGACGTTGACGAACGCGCCTTTGGAGAAGGCCTCTTCGTCGACGACGACTTCCTTCTTCATCTGCTCGCCGATGCGCTCCAGCCACTTCTTCTGCGCCGGTGTCCACACCCCCGAGGCGAGGATCTTCAGCAGCGCGCGATCGACGCGCTCCTCGTACTGCACCAGCGGTGAGCCCAGCGCCCGCTGACGGATGAAGCCAATGATCGTCGCCGCGATGTCGACGTTCTTCCATTCCCGCCACGCCGAGCGGACCGCCGCTTCGGAGTAGCCAGCCGCACTCAGCTTCACCTTCAGGTCGATGAGCTGGGCGCGGGTGAGGTCGCGCGGGCGTACGCACACGACAGCCAGGGCTTGAATGATGTTCTTGTTCTCGTCGACAAACTTCTGAAACGACGCGAGGTAGTCCTCGGGCTTTTGGTTGCCATCGCCGTAGCCGTGCTCCACCGCAATCACGGTGTCTTCGTGCGGCGCGACGATCGCCTTCTTGCCCGTCCCCGCCGACGCCGACAGCCGCTCCAACAGCACCGACAACTCGGTCTTGTTCGACAACAACTGCACCGCGCCTGCTGCACCCACGTCGTGGAGCGTGTCGGGTAGCGCCTTGAGCGAGCAACCCAACAGCCCTTCCAACGCGTCGATGGTGCTGTGCTGCTCGTCGCTGAGTGCCGAGGCCTTGCCCTGCTTTTGCACCCGCCGCACCACCCGCCGCAGCTTCTCGACGATCTGCTTGAGCACGTCGTCGGCGTAGGTGCCTCCGGGCTCGCTGCCGGCCACCTTCATCGCCCGCGGGTCCATCAGCTCTTCGACAAGTTGTTTGGTCGTGCGCGTGACGTCCTTCACGAGCGGCTTCATGTCCGACACTTCGGACAGCACGTCGTACAGGCCGACAGCGTCGTAGATCCGAAAGACTTCCTTGTCGATCTCAGGGCACAAGCGCGTCGCGCGCCCGAGCATCTGCTCGTACAAAATGCGACTGCGGATGCGCCGCAAGAACACGATGTTCGTTACGCGCGGCACATCGATCCCCGTCGACAAGAGGTCGACGGTCACAGCGATCTTGGGGCTCACTTCGTTCTTGAAGGCACGAATCGCATCGAGCGGTTTGTCGACCGCACCCGTGATCTTCTTGACCACGTTGTCGTCAATGGCGCCGTGGGCCTTCTCCAACTCGTCTTTGAGGATGGGCACGAGGCGTTCAGCGTGGTCGTCGTCGACGCAGAAGATGATGGTCTTCTCTTCGCCGTAGGGATCGAGGTGTTGGGCCAACTCCTGCGAGACAGCACGGTTGAAGCCGTCGGTGATCACGCCGCGGTTGAAGGTCTCGATGTCGAACTGCATTTCGTCGGGCAACAACGACAGCTGCACCGCACCGCCAGCGAGCAGCGTGGTGACCTCGGCGCCTTTTTCGAACGTGATGCCGTGCTTGGCGAGCTGAGTGACGATGCGAACAGGCGGCTCGTGGTCGACGAGAAAGCCATCGGCTACGGCCTCGGGATAGCTGTAGACGAAGCAGGGAGCGCCGAAGATTTCGCGTGTGTGCTGTGCGGGTGTTGCCGTCAGTCCGATTTGAATCGCGTCAAAGTGGTCGAGCACGCGTCGGTAGGTCGACACGTAATCGTCGAGCCCGCGCAGTTCCATCTCGCCTTCGGTCATCTCGCGGTCGAGGGTGTAGCCGCGGTGCGACTCGTCGACGATGATGCAGTCGTAGGTGTCGATCGGCATCGGCGGGTCGTCGGGGTTCGCAAACAGGATGCGGCGAACCATGCCCTGCACGGTGGCGACGTGGACCTTCGTCTCACGCGCGGGCTTGATGTCGCCGAGTTCTTTGACGTCGTAGTTCTGGGCGAAGGTCTGCAGGTTCTCGAGGCGAACCTCGTTGAACACGTTTTGCGCCTGCACGCCAAGCGAGCTGCGGTCGACGAGGAACAGCACCCGTCGCACACGCTGGCTCTTGAGCAGACGGTGGATGAGGCCGACGACGGTTCTCGTTTTGCCCGTGCCTGTGGCCATCGCCACCAACATGGAGCGTTGGCCCCTGCCGATCGCTTGCTCGACGGACTGGATGGCCTTGACCTGATAGTGGCGAAGGCCAAGAGCCTCCTGCACGACGTCGGTTGCTTCGTCGGTGAGCTTCTTTTGCGCGACGTCTGGGTCGTGCGCGAGCATGTCGACGAGCACATCTGGCGTGTGCCAACCCGTGAGTGCGCGTGGGTGGTTGGTGGGCTTGCGACCGTCGAGAAACCACACGCCGCTCTCGCTCTCGAGCTGGCGCAAGTAGGGGCGGCCATTGGTCGCGTACATGAAGGGCACGCGGTAGCGAACACCGCCCGTCGACGACGAGATCCAGCCCGCAAACGACGACGCATCTTCGCCGATGGGTGCTGCTTGAATCATCGGCGCTTCAACGCCGAAGCCGCGGGCGTAGCGCTTGGCCTGCTCAATCGCCGACGGAATCTTCTTCGCCTTCTTCTTCGCCTCAACGACGGCGATGGGGATCAAACCGACGAAGAGAACGTAGTCAGCGAAGCCTTTGCCATCGGCCTGGTGAAACGTCGGCCATTCAGCGATCGCCTTGTTCTTGCCCTTCTCTGGGCGGGCGCCGAACTCGTGCCGGAGTTTGCGGGTATCGACGGTCCAGCCAGCGGCACGCAGTTGAGCGTCGACGAGAATCCGGGTTTCCTGCTCGTCGAGTTCAGTCTGGACGGTCGCTGTGATCGACTGTGCGACGACGAACTTCTCTTCTTGCGCTGGTGCCTTCGCGGCATCGGCAATGAGCGTGACGATGAGCTTGGCTTGTTCTGCGGCGGCCTTCTTGAGCTCGCCCTCGAACGACACGGCGAGGGCCTCCCACTCCGTTCGCTCGGCTTCAGCAGCCTTGAGCAGCGCGTCTTGTTCGGCGAGGCGAGCGGCGTTGGCGGCCAGCGCTTTGTTGGCTGCTTCGGCGCTGGTCTTGTGGGCTTCGGCCTCGGCGTTGGCGATGGCCGCCGCCTGTTCAAGTTGGCGCAGCGTGTTGGTCGGGTCTGCAGGCGGGATGTACGCGGCGGGCTTGAACGACAAGCGGACGTTGGCGTCGCCAAACGTGCGGTGGAACCAACACGACAACGAATAGGCGAGCCGCAAGGCATCCAGTGCGTCCTGGCGCGAGCCAGCAAAGTCGTGGACGGCGCGGTTTCCGCCTCGGCGCAGGGCGTGAAAAACCTCGGCAATCTGGTCTTTGACGACGCCGCGTTGCTCAAGGAGGCGCAGCAAGTCGATCTGATGCTCGCTGCTGTCGCGCCTGTCGGCGATGAGGCCAGCACGGGCAGCGGCGTGGCGGGCGAATGCCTCCGAGAGCTGGCGGAGCTTCACCAGCGTCAGGTTCGGGTCGAGGGCGAGCGCCCGTTCTGCGACAACGGCAAGCCGCAAGTAGAGCGGGCCATGGTGGGCCAGAAACGCAAAGCTCGACGCCGAATCGTTCAACCTGCCCCCCGTCACCGGATGTGCGAGCCGCCTGTGAAGAGGCTGGCAGCCGGAAGCACAGGTGTCCCGTGACGATGCTTGCTGGTCAACTCGAACAACTTCTGCGTCCGCCTGAGCGCAATCGGCATAGGGGAGACGGGCGGTGCCCGGTCTTCCCCTGCCACACCACCGGACAGGCGGGTCCGCATCCGGCGGTTCG
>JBIKRQ010000153.1:0-14203 GCA_044349155.1 Myxococcota bacterium | reverse complement strand
TATCGGCCAAGGCTCAAGCCAAACCGACGGACTGGACAGAAAGCGAGCAAATGAACAGGCTCAACCGGTCGCGAAGGGTGGAAAGCTGGTGAGAAACCAGCGGTCCCATGCTCGTGAGAATCGACACGAAGGTCACGAGGCTGCTCACGGGGTTACCCGGCAGGCCAAAGACCAGCACCGGCCGTCGTGCGCGCGGCAGGGTGGCAAACGCGAGGGGTTTGCCCGGCCGCATCGCCAGCTTCCACACCTGCAACGACGCACCAAGGGCTTCGAGTGCAGGGCGAACAAAGTCGTGGCTGCCCATCGACACACCGCCGATGGTGATCAGCACATCCACGTCGTCGACGGCCATCTTGTCGACGTGATCGGCCAACGTGTCGGCAGCAATGCCGAGCAGGCGCACAGCACAGCCCAAACGACGGCACGCTGCCGCGATCGCCCACGCATTGGAGTTGATCACGTGGGCGTCGGTTTAAGGGCTGCCCACGTCGCGCAGCTCGTCGCCCGAAGCGAGGATCGCCACGGTGGGCATGCGCACCACGTCGACAATGACGTGCCCTGCCGACCACAACAGGTTCAAGCGCGCCGGCGTCAGCACATCGCCAGCAACGCCAACAACACCGTCGATGTCGACGTCTTCACCGCGCACGCGGATGTTCTCGCCCGGCTTCGGCAACACGTTGAGCGTGACCACGCCGTCGGCGCGTCGGGCTTCGTTGCACTGCTCGCGCATCACCACCGCAACAGTGCCAGCAGGAATCGCCGCACCCGTGGTGATCGCCACCACCTCGCCCGCAGCAAGGACGACACCCGCTGCATGCCCCGCCAGACTCGCGGCCACGATGCGGCGCTCGACGGGTGCTGTGGCCGCACCAGCAACGCTGTCGGGGCCCACGGCGTAGCCATCCATCGCGCTGTTCGTTTCAGGGGGCAGCGCGCGTCGGCTGTGCACCGTCGACGACAACCGCCGGACGTCGCCGCGCAACGCCAGGTCGGTGAGCGCACACCGCTCCGCAGGCAACACAGTGCACGCCTGCAGAATCCGCTCGCGCGCGATGCCCACATCCAGCAGGGGCTGCAGCAGATCGGCAGTGGCCTTCGTTGTCGTTGTCGTCGTCGTCATTGTGGTCCCTCGTGCGCGAGCGATGCGCGACGCGCGGCCCCATGTCCTTCGCCCAGGATGTGCAGCAACCGCTCGTTGAAGACAAACGACGCAGCGCTCTCGATGTGCGGCGGCACATGACACGTGCGGCAGGTGGCTTCGGGCACGTCGCGCACAATCAGTGCCTTGTCGCCGCCGGCCTGCACATGGGCACTGCCAGCACCATGGCAGCTCTCGCACTGCACGGCGGTGAGCTGCTGCTCCACCAACTTCGTCGTCGTGCAGGCACCGCCCTCGACGTCAAAGCCGGCGCTGTGACAGCCCACGCAGCTGCGGTCTTTGTCGCGCCCCGCCACCACCAGGGTGTCCCACGCCTTCACATGACCGATGCGTTCGGTGCGCCTGGTGCCATCGCTGCTGGTGCGTTGCACCTCGACGAGTGCCTTCTGCCAGAAGTCCCACGCTGCTGCATGACAGGCCTGACATGTCTGTGCGCCGACATAGCGACGCACCTCGGGACCGGGCTCGGGGCACACGGCGGTGGCCTCGCACGACGACACCAACGTGGGGATCGCCGCCTCGTAGGCCTTCAGCGCCGCGAACGCTTCTGGCTCTTCACTCAGCCCGCGACGCAACGGCAACGCGCGCACACTCATGTGTGGGCCAGCCATCGGCGTGCTGTCGACGACCTCGAAGGTGGCGCGCTCGGCGACAAAGCGCTCCAGCCGCTGCTGTTGAAACGTGCGCGTCGATCCCTCGGTCAATGTGGGCAACAGCTTGTTCAACTCGGCGATGCGCACATCGAGGAGCTTCTTTCGCCCATCGGCCACAGCGGCACGGTCGTCGAGGGCGAGGGCGCTGCCCACCACGCGACCATCGAGCACCACCTCGACGACACCCACGTGCTGCGACTGCCACCCCGGCTGCACCACGGTGACCGCACCCAGCCGCTCAGGAGGCGACGGCGCTTCACCAGCACGACCAACAACGGCGAGGTCGACACCCACCAACTGCGGCACCAATGCCCGCGTCTGCGGCACATCACGCTGGCTCAGCAAAACCACGAGGTCCACCGCGCTCGACGACGTCGCGGCGGCCACAGCGCTGTTGATCGTTGCCGCGGTGTCGGCTTCGCCTGCACCAACGATGAGCACCTTCACACCACCGCGGGTGACCACGGTGCTCTGTGCGTGCTGCAAGGACGTGACGTGATGGCGCGCCAACAGCGCGTCGTAGAAGTCGGCACCGCGCACGTCGTCGAGGGGGCCGCGCGCGGTCGCCGTCAACCCCAAGCGCGCGTAGGTTGCGACCAGCAACTCGGTGCGCGCCTCGGCCTGGCACCGATCCACCGCAGCGTTGTCGTCGGGTTTCTCGAACAACAGGTTGCCACCGTCGAGGAACAACACGCGTTCGCCGTACGCCGTGCGCGCATCGTTCACGAGCGCCGCCAGGCGCGCCACACCACCAAGTGGGTCACCCGTGCAGCCGCACGGCTCGATGTACCCCTGCACATTCGCCGTCGTCAGCAGCAGCAATCGCTTGCCCGCAGCGGCGCTGGCAAACGACGGCGGCCCCACCACGGGCTGCGCCTTCTCGGTCGCTGGCGACGTCGATGACACGGGTGCAGGGAGAGCGGGCGCAACGGGTGGACCCACCGTCGTGGCCGTGCACGCGGCGGTGGTCCAAACAACAACGGCGAGAGCAACAAGATGACGCACGCGACCGGCATAGCAAAACCAGTGGGCACGTGCGGCGGGTCATGTCATGCCACGGCCATGCGCTTGGGAATCATTTCGGTCGTCGGCGTCGTCGGCGTCGTCGTCGGTTTTGTTGGCGGCTGCTTCGTGCTGGATCGCGCTGCCACGCTTGAGCCCGGCACCGTGCGTGGCACAGCCACCATTGCTGGTACGGGTGTCGACAACGTCAATGTCGTGCTTGCCAACAGCCCTCTGCTGCAGCGCGCCAACGACAACGGCTCGTTCGTCGTCGACGGACTGCCGGCGGGCAAGCACGCGCTGCGCCTGCTGCGCGACGATGACAACGACGGCAACGTTGAGCGCGGTGCGGTGGCCGCGTTTTCGATCGCCAACACCGGGGCTCGGCTATCGGGTGTCGATCTTGGTCCTGTTGCGCTGTTGGGTACGGTCGGGCTCAGCGGTACGGTCACCGACCTCGACGGCGGCGGTCTCGACGGCGTGCAGTTGGGCGGGGGTGCTGCAAGGCCGCCCTTTGAAAAGGCGCCCTGTTCGTCCTATCCGCGGGCATTCGCAACACGGTGATCATCACGGGCGACCCGCCAAAAGTTATCCGCTGGGCCGCTACAGCGAGTTCATGCCCTACACGAAGGAGTCGACCATCCTCTCGACGGGCGATGGCTTCGTGATTTCGTACCAGCGCTTGTCGACCCCCGTCGTCGAAGACCGCGACTACACCCTGAAGATCCTCGACGAGTCGCGCGAAGACGCCGCCGGCAAGGTGGTGTGGAAGAACCGCTGGACGTCGTCGAACGCGGGCCCAGCGCCCAGGGCGGGGGTGACACGCGTGGCGGTGAACGAGGGCTACTGGCAGCTCGAAGACCACAACAGCGGCGGCACCAAAGTCACCTACTACGTCTACACAAACCCAGGTGGCGGCATCCCCAGCTTCGTCATCAACACGGCCAACACACAGGCCGTGAGCGAGCTGTTCAAGGCCGTGGCCAAGGCGAGCAAAGACCCACGCTACGCGCAGAAGAAGCCCGCCCCGCGCACGTCGGAGAAGAAGCCCGAAGCGCCCGCCCCCACCCATGAGCGCCCTGGGAGATGTGATCACGTCGAAACTCAGGAGCGCTTTCGGCGCCACCGTCGTCGAGGTCGAAGACGACAGTGCCAGCCACGCGGGCCATGGGGCCTCGGGTGCTCACGTCAACGTCGTCGTCGTCGCCGAGGCGTTTGCGGGCAAGAGCCCCATCCAGCGGCACCGGATGATCTACGCCGCCCTCGCCGAAGAGATGACCGGCCCGATCCACGCGCTGGCGATCGTCGCCAAGACGCCGGCCGAGCGCGGCTGACGTCGACGACACAGACGATGACCAACACAAACGCCGGCAGCAGTGCCGGCGTTTTGTTCTTGGAGGCCGCGATCGGGGCGACTGTCGTCAGGGCGTGCGCACCGAGCCGTCGCGTCCGATGACGTAGAGCTCATCGTCGGCGAGATCGAAGTCGTACGCCTTGAAGACGACAGCGGCGACGTCGGCGTCGATCAGTGCCGTGCGGTTGTCGTCGCTCAGGCTCGGGTCTTTGCGCGGCTCGATGACCACGTTGGCGCCGAAGTTGTGGTGCAACGGCAGATACGTGAGCGCGAAGGGTGTCGAGATCGACAGCGGTGCAGGCGTGAGACCGGTCAGCGTCGTGCTGCCGAAGCGCCGCAACCAAAGTGTTTTGATGATGACGCTGACGTTGTTGGGGATCGCGTCGTGGAAAACAGTCATGCTCACGCCCACGGGGCCGTCGACCGCTGGAGCCCACACGCCCTCGGCCTCGCCGGCGGCGGGACCGTCGTCGAGGGTGCAGTCGATCAAGAAAGAACGATCTTCGCGTCGCGTTTGCGCAGCACCGTCGACGATCGCACCGATGACCGGCGTGTCCCATACCGCCTTGACTGCTGCGGAGGTGCCAAAGACAGGCGTGCCGCCGACGAACGTGAAGCCGGCGCCGACGGTGTTGAGCTCGAAGGTGAGGACGCGATCGCCGTCGTCGTATGCATCGGTGAAGCGGCCGGCGTCGTGCGCGGCGCCGCCGTCTGGGGAGAGGGTGCGCGTGGCGATGAGGCCGTCGTCGTCGGCGGCGGTGATGTGCCAGGTCACCTCGAGGTCGGGGCCGGCGAGGTCGCCGACGAAGTCCGCCTCGTATCGGGCGCTCAACCGGTGCACGGCGAAGACATCGCTCTGCTCGCCCTGCAGGACGCACAACGGCCGCGATGGCGACACCAACACCGACGGCAACACCCCGCCTGCAGCCTTGGCCGCGAGGACGGCCTCCAGTGCCGCTGGCGCGACGCGCGAAGCGCCGAAGACGTCGACCACGCATCCGGCCTCGTCGTCAAACACGAAGAGCTCCTTCGCTTGCACGATCAGCGACTCGCCTTCGTGCGCCGTGACGCGTGCGAGCGCCGCCGTGTCGAGCACGATGACGGGAACGTCGTCAGGGTTTGTGGTTGGCGAGGCGTCGGCCAAAACCGCCTGCACCGGCGGAACCGTAACGAGCACGCCGCGTACGACGAGCACATCATCGACACCGAGATCTCCGGCGGCGAAATCATCGGCGACGTCGGCAGCATTGACCACCCGGACGTTGCCTGCGCCAACCCCGCGCTGCGGACACGACGCGACGTGGTGCCGCAAGACGTCGATGCCATTCACATCTTCGCCCTCGCCCTCACCTTCTGCGCCTTCGCCTTCACCCTCGGCGCCTTCGCCCTCGCCCTCGGCGCCTTCGCCCTCGCCTTCGACGCCTTCACCTTCGCCTTCGCCTTGTCCGTCTCCGCCATGACAGCCGGCGACGAGGAGGAGGAGCGACAGCGAGAGGAGCGACACACCGGCGTTCATGGAACCAAGGATACCCGACGACCCACGGCAGCGCTCGCCGCCGGATCAGCCGCATCACGACATCGCACGACGCTGTCGAACGCGTTGGCGTTCAGGTGCGGGGCACGACGCCGACGTGGTCTTCGTCGTCGACGACCACCAGCGCTTCGGGGGTGATCTCCACCACCACGCTGTCGTCGGCGGCCCACGGACCAAGCAGGCCCGCGATCGCGTTGCCAACATCGGCGCCGACGGCACCCACGCGACCCAACACGCGCGTGCGTGCGACGCCCGACACGGTCACCACGGACGCATCGCCCACGAAGAAGTGGGGCACGGCGCCCATGCGCACACGGTCGGCGAAGGCGGAGCGGTCGAGCACCACCCCCAGCCACACCCCGCCATGACGCACCAGACGGGCCGTGCAGCGGATAGGACGAACAGGGCGCCTTTTCAAAGGGCGGCCTTGCAGCACCCCCGCCCAACTTGCTCTTTTGTTCGGACTCACGGCCCGCTGAACCCGCCCAAAACCGGCGGGCCCGTTCTTCTTCGAGGTCATCCAGCGCAAGGGCGACAAGGGCTTTGGTGCGGGCAACTTCCGCGCGTTGTTTGAGAGCATCGAGCGCGCGCAGAAGTCCGAAGGGCGGGTCTGATGTTGGAGCGCATCGTCGTCGGTGATGTGCCGAAGAAGCACCACATCCAGCTGCGTGGTCTTGATGGGGCGTTGCGCTACGAAGAGTGCATCACGCGCGAAGGCTTCGACGCCAACTACACCATCGCCTACCACCTGCGTCGTCCGCACACGGCACGCGTGTCGACACCGCAGCATGGCTGGAAGATCCCCGAGGTGGGTAACGACGGCCGCCCCCTCGCCCGTCGTCACTACCTCACGCAAAACCTGGCGCGCCAAACCGGTGCGCCGATCGATGCGCGCGCACCATTGCTCACCAACGCCGACGTCACGCTCTCGGTGTTGCACCCCGACAACAACGACCCCGTCTATCTCGTCAACGCCGACGCCGACGAGCTGTACTTCGTGCTGCAGGGTGGTGGTGTGCTGCGCACCATGCTCGGCGACGTGGCGTTCTCGGCCCTCGACTACGTGTACGTGCCGCGCGGGCTGATGCACCGTTTCGACGTCGACACGAGCAAGCCGCAAAACTGGTTGTCGATCGAGTGCAAAGGCGGCCTCGACCTGCTCAAGCAGTGGCGCACGCCGCAAGGGCAGCTGCGCATGGACGCGCCGTACTGCCACCGCGATTTCCGAAAGCCCGTGTTCACCGGCCCCGTCGACGAGGGCGTGCGCGACGTCGTGGTGAAGCGTGGTGAGCGCTTCCATGGGTTTGTGCACAAGCACTCGCCGTTCGACGTCGTCGGCTACGACGGTGCGGTGTACCCGTGGGCGTTTGCGATCCTCGACTTCCAACCCCGCGTGGGCCTCACGCATCTGCCACCGACGTGGCACGGCACCTTCGGCACGCGCGGCGCTCTCGTGTGCAGCTTTGTGCCGCGGCCCACCGACTTTCACCCGCAAGCGATTCCGTGCCCGTACCCGCACTCGTCCGTCGATTGCGACGAGTTCATCTTCTACTGCGACGGCAACTTCACCTCGCGCAAAGGCGTTGGTCCAGGCAGCGTGTCGCACCACCCGATGGGTGTGCCGCACGGTCCGCACCCGGGCAGCTACGAGCGCAGCATCGGCACCACGTCGACGACGGAGCTCGCCGTCATGCTCGACACGTTCCTGCCGCTGTGGCCCACGCAGACCGCGTTGAGCGTGGAAGACGCGGCCTACCACGACTCGTTCATCGGCGATGACGAGTGACTGAAGAGGCCGGTGTGAGCGACGCCCTGCACGCCGCCGAGGGCGCACCGTCGTCGACGTCGTCGCTGCCCGTCGAGTTGCTCGAGGTCTTCACCGTCGGCCTGCCGTTTTGCGCCTTCAAGGTGCTCACGGGCTACAGCCTCGTTGTGCACGCGCCGGCGTGGTCAGCACTCGGCGTACTGCTCGTGGCCCTGGGCGCCCTCGACGTCGTCGTCAACGCGGTCAACGCCATCGGCCTGCTCGTGTGGCGTCATCGCGCGCTCGAGGCCTGCACGTTGAGTGTCGCCACGCGCGTCATCCGTCGTCGTTCGCGCGTGGCGTCGACGTGGCAGGAACTCGGCACCGCTGTCGACGTGCTGCTGTCGATGGCCCTTGTCGCGGTCATGATCGCCGCAGGCTTCATCGGTCGCCTGCCCGAAAGCCTGCTGCTCGTGTGGAACGTGAGCGTGATTGTGAACGTGCTCGGTGCGGGCGTGGCGCGTTTTGGCGCCTCGTTGCACGAGCACCGGCTGCGCCGATCGGGGCGAGCGGCTGGCTTGCGTCGATTCGTTCGTTAGGCTAACGAAATAGCATGTCTGACGCTGACATGCCCCACGACGGTCGCTTTGCCCTGCAGCTGTGGGCGCTTTCTGATGCGTTTGAGCGCCGGCTCGCGGCTGAGCTTGCTCCTTTGGGCCTCAGCGTGACCGCGTTTCGCCTGGTGGGCGAGCTCCTGCAGGCCCCAGACGGGCTGCGGGTGGGTGTGCTGGCCGAGCGCCTGGGGGTCAAGGCGCCATCGGTGTCGGGCATGCTCGACCGCTTCGAGCAGCAGGGCCTCGTCGAGCGCTTCGCCGACGCGGTCGATGCACGGGCCACACGGGTGCGTCTGTCGCCGCGCGCGCCGTTGGCACCGGGCCACGAGGTGCTCGCCCAACTCGATCGCCTGCTGCTGTCGGGGTGCAGCGCGCACGAGCAGACAACCCTCGCCGAGCAGCTCTCCCAGCTGACCACGCGCTTGTCGCTGCCCACACAGGAGTCCCGATGACGACGACGACGACGACGACGACGCCCGCAGCTGCCATGCCGGCGCGCACCCGTTCGTGGAACACGGCGATGTCGGCTTCGCCTGGAGCGCTCGACGTCACGGTGCCTGCGTCGGCCATCGAAGGTGTGGTGCCCGAGGCCCTGCGCGGCGGCCGGCTGTTGTCCAACGGACCGGGCTGGACCCGCATCGGCGACCGCACGGCCCACCCGTTTGATGGCCACGGGTACGTGCGCGCGTTCTCCTTCGCCGACGACGGCAGCTGCACGCTGCGCGCGCGTTTCGTGCAGACCGCGACGTACAAGCTCGAGGCGCAGGCAGGTCGCATGGTGCGTCGGGGCTTTGCCACAAACCTCGCGTCGCGCTGGAGCAACCTCGGCTTCGGCCCACCGCGCAACGTCGCCAACACCACCATCCAACGCTGTGGCGATCGGTTGCTCGCGGGCTGGGAGGGTGGTCTGCCCCACGCGCTCGACCCCGACAGCCTCGAGACCATCGGCGAAGACGACCTCGACGGCGCCATCGCTGGTCAAACCACGCTCGCGCACTTCAAGCGGGATGCGCAGCTCGATCGACTCGTGTCGTGCAGCCTGCGCAACGGGCGAAGCACCACGCTGACGTTTCGCGAGTTCGATGCTCAACGACGGGTGACGCGCACGCGCGAAGGCAGCATCGCCGGCATGCTGTTCACGCACGATTTTGCGATCACACCGTCGTCGTACGTCGTCGGCGGCAACCCGTTGCGCCTGAAGCCCGCTGAGCTCGCGCGCATGCTGCTGGGCAGCGGCACGTTGCTGCGCTCGGTGGAGCCCGACCTCACACAACCTGGCGTGCTGCACCTCATCGCCCGCGAGGGTGCTGCCGTGGTGCGCACGGTGAAGCTGCCCGGGCCAGCGTTTGTGGTGCACTTTGGCAACGCCTTCGAGCAAGACGGCGCCGTCGTCGTCGATGCGGCGGTGTTCTCGCGCTTCTCGTTCGGCGAAGAGTTTGGCTACACGGGCCCTTCCACGCCGTTTGACCCGGCACTGCCCGAAGCCCGCGGAGCGCAACGCCTGCTGCGCATCACCGTGCCCGCCGGCAGCGACACCGCGACGTGGGAGCCATTGACCGCCCACGGCGTCGACTTCCCCCGCTTCCACCCCGACCACGAGGGCCGACCAACGCCGATGCTGTTCGGCGCCACGCGTCGTGACCCGCGCTTCTCAGATCCCTTCGACTCGGTCATCGGCGTCGACCTGATCGATCGCCAACGGCCCGCGGCGTTGTGGACAGCGCCAGACAACGTCTTCGTCGGCGAGCCGGTCGTCGTGCCCGATCCAGCGCGCGACGACGGCGGCCACGTCGTGAGCATCCTGTCCGACGGCATCCACCAGCGCACGCACCTTGCCGTCTTTGCCGCACAAGACATCGCCGCAGGACCTGTTGCCCTGGTGCCGTTGCCGTTGCTGCCGATCGCGTTTCATGGCGACTGGGTCGCACGCACATAGCGATCCCGATCACGTCGAAAAGCAGCGCGACTCAGGGCACAATCGCTTCATGCGCACCACCTCCCGCCTGCTTTCTTCGTCGCTCGTGTTCGCCGCTGTCACCGCTGGCGCGGGCTGCTCCAACCAGCTCACGCCGGAAAAAGTGCGCGAGCACCTCGAGAACCCCACCGCCGAAGCCAACGCCGACACACTGCCGAGTTCGGCCCGCGACTTCTTCTCCGCCCAGCGCGCGAGCCAGGCCGAGTCCCTCGCCTACTTCGCCCGCGGCCTCGCTGGCGACGACACCGGCAGCGGTGCGCTCAACGGTGCGCTTGGCTCCGCCGACAAAGCGATTGCCGCGGCGGGCGTTGGCGACGTGTTTTGCGCCGGTGGTTTTGTGGCGAGTGCCATTGGCTTCGACGGCTGCGAATTCGGCGACGACTGCGACGCCGAACTCACCCTCGACTCGTGCTTGTTGCGCGCGGGTGGCGACGAGCACGCCACCGGCAAGATCATCTTCAAGCTCAAGAGCGAAAGCTCAGAGACGGCGGGCGTCGACTTCAACCGCAGCGAACTCAGCCTGAGCTTTGAAGACTTCGAAGTCACCGACGGCGACGAGATGGACTACTACGACGGTCTGCTCGCACTCGAGACCTCGGAGTACCTCGACCGCGCCGAAGACGCCGAAGACCGCGTCGAGGTCATCCTGGCCGCCGACGTCACCCATCAGCGCCGCACCATCGAGCGTGGTTGGTTCTCCGACGGTGCCATCACCACCGAGCGCGCCTCGGCCGGCGTGCGCTTCATCGGCACCGCCACCGACGACACCGCTGGCGTGAGCGTTGAGCTGCTCGCGTTCACCGACGAAGACGACAACGCCCGCGACCAGAGCCTGGTGCTCGCGTTTGCCGCCGAGGCCGAAGAGGTCTCGCCCGACAAGACCCTGGCCGAAGCCACGTTGTCGGTGCGCGGCAGCAACGGCGACTTCACCTGCACGTGGTCGGGCGCTGCTGAAGAGCGCACCGACGAGAGTGCCACGGTCACGAGCGCTGGTTCGTGCACCGACGAAAACGGCGAGACCTTCGACTTCTCGGGCACCGCCACGGCGCGCTGAGGTCGCGTTGCTGGCGACGACTCGCTCGTCGCCAGCAGCGAGCGTAAGGTGCGCGTGTCTCGATCCCTGGGGACCTCATGCACCGCGTCTCGCTCGCTCTCGTCGTCGCTGTGGCCTTTCTCACTGCCGTTGCGGTCCATGCGCAACCAGTTGCAAAGGCGCCGACCCGCGCCGAGCAACTCACGGCACTCGCGGTGCTGGTGCGGCTGCACAACAGCAAGCCAACGTTGAAGCTCGACAACTCCATCGCGCGGTTGGTGTACGAACTTGCGGGCGTGCCTCCGACGAGCAGGCCAGTCCTGTCGACGCCCCCGATCGACGCGGTGCTGCGAGAGCTGCAAGCGGGTCACGGCGTCGACGCTGGCCCGTCTGTTCGCGTGGCACTTGAGCAGGTGTGCAGCGCAGCTCACGCAGATGTGAAGGCGAACCTGAGGCGGCTCTACGTGGCAGAGGAGTCGAACCGCGGCGAGTTTGACCGCTACACCCGTGACGATGCGGCGCTCGCTGTTGAACCGCGTACGGTCAACCAATGCGCCGCCGATGCGATCGTCCCGTATCGATTCGAGGTGCTCTCAGCTTCGGCAACGGCCTTTACGGCGCGGGCCATCGGAACGGGCGACCTGACGGGCGACGTCTGGGAGATCGACGAGATCGGTGTTGCCAAGCAGATCAGCAGTGCCTGCCGCGACGCAGCGTCTGCGAAATAGGAGCGCCGCTCACTCGACCTGTCGTCGACGACGCAAGCGGCGCAGCACCACGATCGCCACCACCGCCACCGCCACCGCCAACACCACGGGCACCAACACCGCCAGCACAAGCATGAGCACGGCGAGGGCATCTTCGACGGCACTCACGATCGGATTGGCGAGCCCGGCGGTCAGCGACGTCGACGCCACGCGCGCCACACTCTTGGCCGCGTGGGGCATGGCGGCGGTGGGCGCGCCGACGACGAGGCCAAGGCCCAGGGCGATGAGCGGATCGTTGACCTGCCACATCACCGCGGCAGACAACACGGTGCCCGCCACGGGCCGCAGCACCGTGCTGACGACGTCGAGGGCGTGGTCGAGGGCCGGCACTTTGTCGGCGGTGACTTCCAAAATGGTGGCGATGCCAAACAACACCAGCGCGGGCGTGCTGGCCAAAAACGCGAAGTGTTCGCCAACGGTGACGACGTCAAAGCGCGCCAGCAGTCCCGTGGCCAACAGCGGCAACCACGCGCGCAAGCCTGCCGTCGCCGACAACCCCACAGCCAGCGCCACCGTGGGCACCCAGGTGGCAAGCAACGACCAGTCGACGGCGGTGTTCATGGCCCCAGCATCACCGACAGCCGCACCGTCGTCGAGGGATGGCGCTCACAGTCCGGCCTGTTGCCTGTGGCGACGTCGGCCGCGGTGAGACCAACGCAGAACCATCTGGTGATGCATCTCAGGGGCGCACGAGGCCAAGGCCCGGCACGAAGCGCCCGACGCGGCGTGCATAGCTGAGCCATGCCTCGCCGTGGGTGGCCCGCAGATACGGCTCCTCCACCACGCGCACCTGCAACTCCACCGCAAGCACGACGACGACAACGCCCACCACCGTGAGCACGTGCGGCACCAGCAGCGCGAAGCCCAGCGACGAGCACACCATCGTCGTGAAGATCGGATTGCGCACCACCGCAAAGATGCCCGCGTGCACCAACGTGGTCTGCTCCTGCTGCTGCACACCGATGCGCCACGACGTGCCCATCGCCTGCTGTGCCGTGATCGTGCCCACCGCCCCCAACGCACACAGCGCCACACCAACAGCGGCAACGACGGTGTCAGCACCATCAGGCAACGTCAGGCGCGACCACACGCCAGCGACGTCGAGCACCGCACCCAGCGGCAACAGCACCAACCCCACGATGAACAACACACCGCCCCACCACCCCGCCGAGCCCACCGCACCACTGACGCCGTGAAAGCCCGTCGAACCCGTGCGCTGGTACTGCTGCCACGAGCGCCAGCCGAACACGACGGCGACGTAGACAACGAAGACAACGAGCATCAGCAACGAACGGCTCATGCAGCACCTCCAGCAGCGCGAGCAGTGTGGGCGTGATCGATGTGGGCGATGGCGTCGTCGAGGATGCCGCCAACGTGTTCATCGGCGAGCGCGTACACCACCTGTTTGCCCTGCCGCTCGCACGTCACGAGGTGGGCGGTACGCAACACGCGCAGCTGGTGCGAGAGCGCTGTTTGCTCGAGGCCCGACAACGGCACGAGCGCGCCCACGCTCAGCGGCCCCTGCTGCTGCAAGGCCACGAGCACGCGCAAGCGCCCCTCGTTGGCGAGGGCGGAAAACAACGCGGCGGTTCGGACAAAAGCGACGTCGGCTGGCCAGTTCATGGCCAAACATGAACAAGTCCTCACATGAAGTCAACATCACATGAGAAATCGCTCACATTTGTTTCTGCCGCAAAATCAAGCGGATGGCAGCAGACCGGGGCCTCAGGCCTTGCCACAACCCGCTTCGACCACGTCGAGCCGCCAGGTGTCGGGGCCGTAGCGGCCAAGGATGGGGGCGGGCTCAGCACCCTCGACTTTGCCGACGACGAACGGGCCCTTTGTGCCGACGGCGGCGACCCACGCGCCCTCGGGCTTGCGCACGGTGATGGTGCTGCCCACGACGACAGCACCGCGCAGCACGCGATCGACGCGCACCTCGAGATCCTGCCAGGCCTGCTTGTTGCCGAGGTCGCGTTCGCCGGGTTTGCCCACGCGTTGCGGCGGTGTTGGTCCAGTGGCGGTGACCGCGGTGACCTCGCCGACGACGACGGCCGCAGCGTCGACCAACACGGTGACAAATGGTTCGGGAGGCAAGGCCATGGGGCGACTCCGTGGGTAAGGGCGGGCAAGGGCGGGCAAGCGCGTGCGAGGCGCAGACGTCGTGACAGTGGCCTGACACTGGCCTCTGTCGGGCCCGCTGTCGAGGTGGCGCGTGCTGTGCGGTGCCGCACATCTGTTGCCGCAGCGTCACGCCAAACGGCGCACCGTCTGCAGGCGCCGGTCTGAAACTGAGCCAGGTCGCCGGTCTGAAAGTAGGCCACCCGGTTTTGTGTCGAATAGCAGCTTGAGCCTGCCTCTGGCC
>JBIKRQ010000538.1:0-3852 GCA_044349155.1 Myxococcota bacterium | reverse complement strand
CCTTTTTTGAAAACGACTGCTGCGCACGCGTGTTGTGCGCGCGCTGCACGCATCGAGTGCGCGTGATGCGCGATGAAATTCTGGAACGCATGCAGCGCGTTTCTCGACGACGATTTCGAGTTTTGCGCGGCGTTCGTTGCGCGTCGCTGCGTGCGAGATGTGCGCGCGCGTGAGCATCGCTGCGGACTGTCTCAGTTTTTGCGCGCGCGCGAAAAACACGCGCGCGGTGATCTCCAACGCGATCTGTCAGCGCTTGTTTCGTTGAACGCGAACGCAGTGATGGGGCGTGCCGCGGAAGTCGATCGGCGTGGTGCGCGAGGTCCAATCGTCGACGACAACGCCGTGTTTTTCGGCCAGCGACATGTCGAAGTGGAAGTCACGCAGGTTGCAGGAAAACCAGATCACGCCGCCTGGTGCGAGCCGAGCGATCGCTGACGCGATCAACCGGGGGTGATCTCGCTGCACCTCAAAAGTCGAGGCCGCGCGCCGACTCTTGGAGAAGCTCGGCGGGTCGATCACGATCACGTCGAAGGGGCCAACGTCGTCGTCAGCGTCGTCGAGAAACGCGAGCGCGTCGGCCACGACCACCCGGTGTGCAGCCGGGTCGAGACCGTTGCGCTGAAGGTTCTCTTCGGCCCACCGGCACGTGCTCACCGACAGATCCACCGACAGCGTGCTGCGCGCCCCGGCCAACCCGGCCAGCACGCTGAAGCTGCCCGTGTACGCAAAGAGGTTGAGCAGACGGCGGCCTTTGACGTCGTCAGCCACGATTTTGCGCGTGGTGCGGTGGTCGAGAAACAAGCCGGGGTCGCGCCGCGCGCCCAGCCGAAGAAGGAAACGGCCCGGGCCTTCGTTGACCGTGATCTCCTGCGCCGAGGCATCGACATCGTCTGCGTCGAGCTCGCCGCCGCGGCCCGGTTCGCGAATTTGGACGAAGACGTTGGCCGCGTTGACGTCGAGAACCGGGGCCGCTGCTGCCCCGCAGGCTGCGACCAACTCCGCGAACGCCGCACCTCCGCCATGACGCGGTGCCCAACCGGTGGCGATCAAGCAGGCGTCGGCATCGCCCCGGTAGACGTCCAGGGCGATGGGCAGCTCAGGCATGTCGCGGTCGTAGGCGCGGTAGCAGCTGACCTGCTCTCGACGTCGCCACGGGCCCAACCGGGCCTCGTTTTTCTTCAAGCGGCCAAGCAGCATCGACAGGCGCGGATCGGTGGTCATGCCGCGCTCGTAGCAGGCTGAGCGGGCCGGTCCGAGCGCTGTCGGTGTTGGCGGTGCTGTCGGTGTGCTGTCGGCAGGGCCGTCAGTCGTGCAGGTCCCACGAGACAGCGCACGAGGCCTGGGCACTGCTCACGTCGAGCCGCAGCTCACCTGGCGCGAGCACCGTCGTCGACGTGGAGGCGTCGACGATCGGGAAACGCACGAGGTACAGGTCGTCGAAGCGGTCGACCCACGGAAACACCGCCGTGACCGCCGGAGAGCGACGCACGCGCTCGATCGCCAACGGCTTGACGGCGGTGGTGCCGCGCATCAGCCGAACGTCCCAGGTGCTGCCGCTGACGGCGAGGTCGCGGTTTTTCTGATCGCTCGCGTACATCGCTACGAAGACGAGGACCTCGCCGTCGCCGGGGGGACCAGAGAGGGTGGCAGCGTCGACGCCCTCGTCGGCATTGCCCATCGCCACCACCTCGCGCGCGAAGGACGTGGCGAAAGCACCGTGGAAGCGCTCACGGGCGTCGACAAACGCTTTGCGCACGCGGGGGGTGAGCAGGGTCGCGCGCAGGTCGGCAAGGCGTACCGCGCCATCGTAGGGCTCGCTGCGGCGGGTGGCGGCGCGGGCCTCGGTGTCGAAGCCAGCAGTGGTGCCGTCGGCGTTGGCCGCCAGTTCGGCCTCGCCTGTCGACGACAACGTCGCGCACGACGTCAGCGTCGACGCCAGCAGTGCGAGCAACGCCCCACGCACCACGCCGTGCATCAGCGCGCACCCACGGGGAAGTCGGACACGTCGAACAGTGCTGACAACGTGAGCCCCAGCTCGGCCAGGGCTTCGCGGCCGCCGGCCTGGCGATCGACGATCGCGAGCACGGTGTCGACGACGTAGCCGTGATCGCGCAGGCGCTTGACCGCTGTGACGCTGGCATTGCCGGTGGTGACGACGTCCTCGACGATCGCCACCCGCGCGCCGGCCGGCACGTGCTTGGTGCCTTCGAGAAACGCGCCCGTGCCGTGGCCCTTGGCCTCTTTGCGCACATAGATGGCGTCGAGCGGGCGGCCCTGCAGGGTGGACCACAGCGACGTCGCCGAGGCCAACGGATCGGCGCCCATCGTGAGGCCACCGACCGCCGCATGCTTTGGCCCACCCAGGCGCTGCTCCGTCATCGACAACAGTTCAGCAAAGCACGCGCCCACGAGGACGTGGCCTTCGCCGGTGAGCACGGTCTGCTTGCAGTCGATGTAGAAGTGCGACGGCTGCCCCGACGACAACGTCACCGCGCGCTCTTCGTACGAGAGCTGGCGCAACAGCGAGAGCAACGAGGAACGACGGCTGGCGAAATCGGTGGGCAGGTTCATGGCCGCGGAGTGTAGTGCGGCTGAACGGTCAGCGGCGGGAAGTCTCCTGCTGAACCAGCAACACCGCGCTCAAAAACAAAACGCCCGGCGTGCTGCCGGGCGTGTGCCGAACACCGACGATGTCGAGGACGACGTCTCTTGATCGGCGGGGAAGTTTCCCCGCCCACCCCTCAAGAGACTCGCCTCGGCGACAAACCCCAAAGCGGGTTTCTCTTCGAGGCTCGATCAGCGACGCTTGACGATCACGCGGGCCTTTTGCGCCTTGTGCGGCAAACCCTTCGCCTGCGGCGGGTCGCCCAACAAGCTCGACTGGGTGGCACCCTCGTCGTGCTCTTCCTCTTCCTCGTACTCCTCTTCCTCGTCGACAGCCGCCGCAGGTGCGGGTGCAGCAGGAGCGGGAGCAGCCACGGGTGCCGGAGCAGCCACAGGAGCGGGAGGTGCAGGAGGTGCAACCGGCGCCGGCGTTGGTGCAGGCGCTGGACGTGGCGGCAGTGGCGACGGACGTGGGGCGGGTGCCGGAGCAGCCACGGGCGCGCGCGCGGGGGCTGGTGCCGGAGCAGCCGGTGTGGCCTTCGGCCGTTCGGCGGCCGGCTGACGCACGGGCATGTTCTGGATGTCGCCCATGTCGACGGTGCCGCGGAAGCTTGCGCCGTCGACGATGATCACGCGCGGGGCGTAGATGTCGCCGACCATGCGGCCTTCGCGGGTGATTTCGATCGACTCGCTGGCGGTGATGTTGCCGACGACCACGCCGCTGATGATCGCGTTTTTGACGACGACCTCAGCCTTGACGATGCCCGATGGCGCAACAACCAGCGTGCGCTGCAGCTCGATACGACCGTCGACGCGCCCCAGCACGTGCAGGTCTTCGTCGCCCGACAGGTTGCCCTGTACGCGCACAGAACCGCCGATGACGGTGACATGGGCCTCGGGAGCGGTCGCGGTGGGTTTGGTGGAGATGACCATCCGATTGCCTGCCTTTGAACCTGAGCCAACGAACGAGGACGGTGTCGACGACGAAGCCACGGGAGACCTCAGCGCTCCATGTCGACGTTGCCCTTGAACACGGCACCGTCGGCGATGAGGATGCGGGGCGCTTTGATGTCGCCCACCATGCGACCGTCGGCCTTGAGCTCGACCTTCTCGCTCGCCGTGATGTTGCCCGTGACGTTGCCGCTCACTTCGACGTGGCGGGTTTCGATGTCGGCTTCGACGACGCCGCTGTTTTCAACAAACAGGCTGGCCGAGAGGCTGATGCGACCCTTGACGGTGCCGCGAATC
>JBIKRQ010000152.1:0-14267 GCA_044349155.1 Myxococcota bacterium | reverse complement strand
CGGTGTGATCGAGCCCGAGGCCAAAGAGCGCGCGTTTGATGACCTGAAGAAGACGTTCCGCCCGGAGTTTTTGGGCCGTATCGACGAGGTCATCATGTTTCACGGGCTCACCCGCGAAAACATCGAGGTCATCGCCGACATCCAGATCAAGAAAGTCAAAGGCCTGCTCGCGGCTCGACGCATTCAGCTCGAGATCGAACCTGCGGCGCGCACCGCCGTCGTCGACGCGGGCTACGAGCCACGCTTCGGTGCGCGTCCGTTGCGACGTGCGATTCAGCGGCACCTGCAAGACCCGCTGTCGATGGCGATCCTCGAGGGCGGCTACGGCGAAGGCGACACGATCGTGGCGACGTTGAAGAACCCCGCCGTGCCTGCTGACGGTCTGGTGTTCTTCAAGAAGGGCGAACCACGTCCGGCCATCCCCGCAGCGCCGGTGACGACGACGGAAGCAGCAGCATCGACATCGACATCGACATCGACATCGACATCGACATCGACATCGACCGCGGGCGAGCCCGGTGCCGGCATCTGACATGAGCGACTTTGAGCCCATCGACGACGTCGAACTCGAACGCAGCGCCTTTGATGTGGGCAGCGACGACTTCTCGCTGCTGCGGGCGGTGGCGTTGTTGCCGCGCGTGGCAGGCCGCGCTGTCGACGTGCGCGCCGTTGAGATTGAGGTGAACCGTTACGCCGACCTGGTGGCCGAGCGGCTCGATGCTGCGGGCAGCATTGTCGCGATGCACGACGTGTTCTTTGCGACCGCAGGCTTTCGCGGCGACGAGTTCGAGTACGACCACCCGCACAACTCGTTCATCGACGATGTGCTGCGTCGTCGACGGGGGCTGCCGATCAGCCTGTCGGTGCTGATGACCGAAGTGGCCGAACGCGCGGGCATCAAGGCGTGGGGGCTGGCGTTGCCCGGGCACTTCTTGACGGCGGTGTTCGCCGACCACGAACGCTTCGCGGTGGTCGATGCGTTTGCCGCAGGGCGCTTGATGCCGCCTGAAGAAGTCGCCGAACGCGCCGGCGTGCCGCCGTCGGAGCTGGGCGAAGTGCTGCAGCCAGCGTCGTCGCACGCGGTGTTGATGCGCATGCTGGTGAACCTGCGCGGCAGCTACACGCGTCGTGGGCTGCACGAGCCGCTGGCGCGGGTGCTGAGTCGCTTGTTGCTGTTGCGGCGCAGCGATCCGCAGTTGTTTCTGGCGCGGGCCGCGGCGCGGCGCTTCCTGCTCGACGACGACGGTGTGGAGGCCGACCTCGATGCGGCCGAGCGGCTCGCCCCCGACGACGACGACGTGGCGCGGGCGGTTGAGGCGCTGCGGGCAGAGTTGAAGAAGGGCCAGATCGTCAACTGATTCAAACACGTGGCGCTTCGCCAAGTGTTTGAATAATCAATACTATTCGGGCGCGGAGCGCCCGAATTCTCCTGCACATCCTGTCTCGACGTGTTGCAGTCGATGGCTGCTGCATTCTCGACGGCGACGTCGTCCCACTTGATGCCGTGAAAATCGAATCTCTGCGTGTCGATCTTGTTCAGCGAGGTCGAGCTCGCCTCGAACTGCTGGGCCACGACCCCCAGGGATTGGAGCGCACCGCCCGCAAGCGTCAGAGAACGCGCGCTGCGCGCACACGACGCCGGGTTCTTGCCCATGGTGGCGTCCATCTCGACGTACGCGGCGGCGAGATCGTCGGTGCGGACCGCCACCTGGTTGCACAAGAGCGCGCGGAACGACTTCCACGACCCGTCTGCCCAGGTGCCCGCCGCAGGGGCATTCAGCGGGTCTGGCGGTGGCGCCGGTTGGGCGTGCGCCGAACCGGCGAGGAGACCGACCAGGATCAAGTGGCGAAACGTGATGCGCATGCGCCCGCAGTAGGCAGAAGCAGGGCGCTTCTCAACCGGCAGATCGTCACCTGATGCGCGCCAGGCGCAGGCTGTTGGTCACCACACTCACCGAGCTCAGCGCCATCGCCACGCTCGCGAGGATCGGCGACAGCTCGATGCCCAGCGGCGTCAACACACCAGCGGCGATGGGAATCATCACCACGTTGTAGCCAAAGGCCCAGGCGAGGTTCTGGTGCATCACGCGGCGTGCGGCGCGCGCGGTACGCACCAACGTGACCAGCCCCGCGAGCTGTGGACGCAGGAGCGCGACGTCGGCCGCAGCGATCGCCACGTCGGTGCCGCTGCCCATGCCCACGCCCACGCTGGCTGCGGCGAGGGCTGCTGCATCGTTGACGCCGTCGCCCACCATCATCGTGGTGTGCGTGGTGGACAGGGCGGTGATGCGCGCGAGTTTGTCGGCGGGCAACACCTCAGCGTCGACGTCGGCGATGCCCACGGCTGTGCCCACGCGCAGTGCTGTTTCGCGACGATCGCCGGTGAGCATGCGCGCCTTGATGCCAAGTGCTGCGAGTGCCGCGACGGATGAGGCGGCGTCGTCGCGCACGGCATCGTTGATCGCCACCAGGGCGGCGACCGCACCGTCGACGACGACGAACACCACGATGTGGCCGTCGGCCAGCAAGCGGGCTTCGGCGCTTTCAACGTCTGGTTGCAGCGTGATGTTGCGTTGCTCGAGCAGGCGCCGGTTGCCCACGGCGACCACCATGCCGGAAACGCTGCCGACAACGCCGGCGGCCTCGACGACGACGACGTCTTTGGCGCGCTTCGGTTTTGCTGCTGCGACGATCGCGCGCGCGAGCGGATGCTCCGAGGTGCGCTCGACGCCAGCGGCCAACGCCAACACGTCGTCGCGCGTGTGCTCGGCAAACACCACGACATCGACGACGGTGGGCGCGCCCAGCGTGAGCGTGCCGGTCTTGTCGAAGACGACGAGGTCGATGGCTGCGGCCTTCTCGAGCACGTCGCCGCCCTTGATGAGCACACCGGCGCGCGCGGCAGCACCGGTGGCCACCATCACCGCCGTGGGCACCGCCAACCCCATCGCGCAGGGGCAGGCGATCACCAACACCGCGACGGCGAAGCGCACGCCGTGCTCGACGTCGCGCAGGCCCCACCACACAGCGAACGTGACCGCCGCGAGCACGAGGATCGACGGCACGAACACGGCCGCGATCTTGTCGGCGAGGCGCTGGGTCGGTGCTTTCGCGCTTTGTGCTTCACGCACGAGCCGCAGCAGGCGCGAGAGCACGCTGTCGTCGCCGAGGCGCTCGACCTTTGCGTGCAGCGGCTGACTGCCGTTGACGGTGCCGCCCACAATCGTGCTGCCTTTGGCCTTGGGCACGCGGCGCGACTCACCCGTGAGCATGCTCTCATCGACGTCGCTGCTGCCTTCGACCACGATCGCATCGGCGGGCACACGCTCGCCCGCACGCACCACAATCGTGTCCATGCGGCGCAGATCGGCGAGGGGCACATCGGCGATGCTGCCGTCGTCGAAAATGCGGTGTGCAACTGCGGGTTGCAATGTGGCGAGTGCATGCAGTGCTGAGGTGGCGCGTTGCCGGGCGCGTGCTTCGAGCCCCTGACCCAGCAGCACAAAGCCGGTGATGAAGAGGGCGGCGTCGACGTAGATGTCGCCCAACAACGACGACAACAGCGATGCACCCACGCCAAACACCACCAGCGTGTTCATGTCGGTGTTCTTGTGCTTCGCCGCCTGCCACGCGCGCTGCGCAATCGGACCGAGCGTGGCCGTCAGCGCAGCACCACCGCCGACGACGATCACGGCCAACAACGTCGACGACGGCAACGCGTACAGCCCAGGCCACATCGCCCGCAGCGGCGGATCGATGAACGTCATGAGCCAGTGCGCGAGGGGATCGGGGCGCGTGCCGTGCATCAACGGCATCGACACGAGCATGGCCAGCGCAGCCGCCGACAACGCGATCGCGGCGCGCACGAAGCGGTCTTTCACCTCGTGGGCGAGGTCTGCTTCGTTGGCCTGCTGATCGGCGAGGACCGACGCCGCACTCGACGGCAACTCGGCCGCGTACCCAGCACTGTTCACGGCGTCGACGAGTTGGGTGGCTGCCACCCGTGCGGTGTCGAAGGTGACCGCAGCACTTCTGGTCATCAGGTTGACGACGACGTTCGACACGCCCGGCGTGGCCTGCAGTGCGTGCTCGACGTGGGCCACGCATGCCGCACAGGTCATGCCGCCCACGGGCAGGGTGATCGATGTGGGTGCTGTTGTCGTCGACGGGCTCATGCCGACTGCGCAGTCACCGCGTCGACCGAGAAGCCGAGCTTGGTGACCGCCGCCTTCACTTCGTCGTCGTCGACGTCGTCGGGCACGCACACGCTGGCACCGCCCACTTTCACCTCGACTGCTTCAGCACCGTCGATCGCTTCCAGTGCCGCATGCACCCGACGCGCGCAGCCACCGCAGCTCATGCCGCCGATGGTGAGGGAGAGGGTGCGTTGGGTGTCGCTCATGTGGGCTCCAGTGGGACAGCAGGTAGAAAGCCGAAAACGCAGCGCTTTTCGGCCTTGTTCGTCAGTCTATGAACGCAAGCGCGAGGCCGCCGACGCAAACAGCGCGGCCACTTCGTCGGCCACGCTGGCATCGCCGGCGAGGTGACGACGCACAGCCTCGCTGTCGCACAACGTGTCGAGCACCGCGTCTTGTGCGCGGCTGCGCTGCAGGGCTTCGGCGTAGCCCAGGTGCGGGCGAAACGTGACCATCGTGTAGGCCGGCGTGACGACGTCGGGGTTGGCGCGCGCGAACGCTGCTTCGACCTGCTTGCGGTACAGAAATGCTGGCTGGCCAACCCGCTCGCGCATCTCCACGAAGTTCTCGAGCGCGAGGGTGGCGATCGCATCGGCGTTGGGTTTGCGCAGCGCAAAGAACTGCGACAGCAGCGGTCCCCACGTCGACACGGCCGTGTCTTCGCCAGCAGCTTTGCGGGCGTCGAGCAGCTCGAACAACACGCGGCAATCTTCGAAGCCGGCGTTCATGCCCTGGCCGAAAAACGGCACGATCGCGTGGGCTGCATCGCCGATGAGCAGCGTGGTGTTTCGCACCCACGGCCCACAGTGCACCGTCGACAACGACGACACCGGGTTCGTTGCCCATTGCTCGTCGAAGTCGGCCATCTCGGCGAACGCGTCGGGGAACGCTTCGGCGAAGAACGCGCGCGCGGCCTCGGGTGTGTTGAGGGCCGCGAAGCTGTCGCGCTCGCCGTCGTGGGCGAAGAACAACGTGCAGGTGAAGCTGCCGTCGAGGTTCGGCAACGCAATCAGCATGTACGCCTGGCGTGGCCAGATGTGCAGCGCGTGTTTGTCGAGGCGAAAGCCGCCATCCGCAGCGGGCGGAATGGTGAGCTCCTTGTAGCCGTGGGGCAGGTAGCTCTGGCTGTAGTCGAAGCGATCGGTGCGCAAAAACGCGGCGCGCACCGCCGAGAACGCGCCGTCGGCCCCCACGATCGCTCCCGCCTCGACGACGTGTTCGCCCTTCGGCGACGAGAACGTGGCGGTGGTGGTCTTGAGGTCGACGTGGTCGCAGCGGTGTTCGAAGTGGATGGGGATGCCCGCGTCGCTGCACAGCTGCATGAGCGTGAGGTTGAGTCCACCGCGCGACACCGAGCGGATCGCTTCGCCGTTGAGGCCGTAGGGCATCGACGTCGTCGTGCCATCACGCATGTGCATGCGGCGCGCGGGCATCGCGATCGACACGTCTTCGACGGCCGCCTGCACACCGGCCGACGCGAGCCCAAGCAGCCCACGATCCGAGAGCGCGAGGTTGATGCTGCGGCCACCGCTCATGCCGGCCACGCGCGGATCGGCGCGGCGCTCGTACAGCACGACGTCGACACCGCGGGCCTTCAGGCCGAGTGCCAACAGCGAGCCCACCAGGCCAGCACCGCTGACCACCACGGTGTTCTTCATCGTCGTCGTCGTGGTCATCACACACACTCCTTCAAGATGTCGACGAAGCGGACCACATCGACGAACCGGCTGTACAGCGGCGCTGGTGCGGCACGAATGACGTCGGGGCGGCGGAAGTCCACACACACACCGCGCTCGTGCAGCAGGGCCTGCAGCTTCTCACCGTCGACGCGGGCGGCCCGCAACGACAACTGGGCACCACGGTCGTTGGTGTGACGCGGCGTGATGATTTCGACGCCGTGAATCTGCAGCACGAGCTCTTCGAGGAAGTTCGTGAGCGCCAACGACTTCGTGCGCAAACGGTCCATGCCCGCACGCGCAAACACGTCGAGTGACGCATGCAAGGCCGCCATCGACAAGATCGGCGCGTTGCTGATCTGCCAGCCTTCGGCACCCTCTTCGACGTCGTAGGGGCCGCGCGTGAAGCGCGTCGCGGGCTTGGCACTCCACCAGCCAGCAAAGCGCGGCAACGTTGTGTCGGTGGCGTGGCGCTCGTGCACAAAGGCCATCGCGCAGGCACCCGGACCGCTGTTCAAATACTTGTAGGTGCACCAGGCGGCGAAGTCGGCACCGTCGTCGTGCAACTGCAGCGGCACGTTGCCCGCAGCGTGGGCGAGGTCCCAGCCGACCATCATCCCGCGCGCGCGCGCAAACGCGGTGATGCGACCAAGCTCGAAGAGCTGGCCCGTGTAGTAGTTGATGCCCGACATCATCACGAGCGCGATGTCGTCTTGCTGCTCGTCAAGCACGCGCTCGATGTCTTCGGTGCGCAACAGTGTTTCGCCGTCGCGCGGTTGAAGCTCGATGATCACGTCGGCGGGATCGAAGCCGTGAAAGCGCGCCTGCGATTGCACAAGCAAGCGGTCCGACGGAAACGCACCGCCCTCGATCACGATCTTTCGTCGACGTCCCTGCGGCCGATAGAAGCTCACCATCAGCAGGTGCAGGTTCGTGGTGAGCGTGCCCATCGCCACCACTTCGCCGGGTTTGGCTCCAACGATGGCCGCGCCGCGTTCGCGAAACAGACGGTGGTAGCTGAACCACGGCTCGGCCGGTCCGTTGTGCGGGCCCGCGGCCTTTGGCGACGAGAACGCCGCGCCGACGGGTGCGAAATGCCCTTCCACACCAAGGCGGCCCCACGCATCGAGCTCGCCATTGACGACGTCGCGCGCGCGCAGCGGCATCAGGCCCAGCGAGTTGCCCGTGAGGTACACCACGTCGTCGCCACGTGCCGTTTTCGGAAACGAGAACTCGCTGCGAAACGAAGCAAGTTCATCGGCGGCATCGAGTTGTTGCGCACGTTCAAGGGCGTTCATGACTTCACCTGCAGCAAGGGGGCAAGCATCGGACGAGAGGGCGCAGCGTCGGCCTCGATGGGCGCAACCTGCAGGAACAAGGCGTAGCGGCCTTCGGCAACGTCGTCGTCGACCACGCACAACTCGGTCACCGTGCGCGCCGCCACGTCGACGGGCAGGGGCAACGTCACCGCGGCAAGCGAGCCAGCCGGCAGATCGAAGAACGCGCGGTGCGTGGCCAACAGGCCGCCGTCGTCTTCGCGATCGATCGACGGCAGGTCGACCAGCAGATGTTGAAAGCCGCGTTCACGCACCAACAGGGCCGCGTCGACGGTGAGGTAGGGCGGGTTCGTGCCCGAGTACCTACGCGCGCGTACGTCGAAACCGGTCGCGGTGGCAACAACCAGTGCTGTAGCCCCTGCGGTGTCGCCCACGCGCTCGAGTGCGCCGTGCAGCAGTGCAGCATCAACCACGCGATCGTCGTGGCGGTGGTTGCCGCTGACGTCGTCGACGGAGTCGTCCAACAGCCGCGGCTGCACGCGCACGAGCACAGCGAGTTGCACAGGCACAGGTGCCTGCACCGGCACGCGCGCGGCAAGCAGATGGCCGGGGCCTTCGGTGTGCGTGCCGTCGGCGTGCGGCGTGAGCGTGTGGCTCTCGCAGTTGCAGGAACCACCGCGGCGCACATCGCCAACGAAGCCACCGGCCTCGACCGCCGAGCTGCTGGCGGCCGGAAGAAAAAACGCGCGGCTGTCTTTTTCGCCGAAGCGAATCGGCAGGCTCAAATCAACGCGGCGATCCACGTCGACGACAAACGGGCCCAAACGCAGGGTGCGATCCATGCGCGCTGGCCTAGCAGCCAAACTGCCCCCGCGACAGCGCCGACGACATGCACCATGGTGCTGTGGTGCGTCATGCGTCTCTCGATCCCCGGTGTCAGCGCTGCTTCATGAAACCAGCGCTCTGCTTGTGCGCGGTGCTCGTGCCTGGCCCCAGCAAAAGCCACGTCCGCGTCGTCATCCACGACGTCGAACTGCAGAAGTCCACCAACACCGGCCGCCTGCTGTCGCTGCTGCTCAACAACGCCAGCCTCGTGCCGTACGGCGGCCCGAACCCGCCGCTCAATGTGCGCTGCTGGCCTGAAGGCACGCGCCCCGTCGTGCTGTATCCCGCGCAGGGTGCGCCGCTGATTTCGAGCTTCGTCGACCCCAGCAAACCGCCGGTGTGCTTGATCGTCCTCGACGGCACGTGGCACCAGGCGCGTCGGCTGCGTCGCGATTTTCTCGTCGAGCGCATTCCGTTTGCGCAGCTGCCGCCCGACGAGGGCAGCTCGGTGTACCAGCTGCGCCACGGGCACTTCGAAGGCTCGCGCTCAACGCTCGAAGCTGCGGCGCGGGCGTTGGCGATCCTCGAGGGCGACGACGAAGCCGAACAGCGCCTGCTGCGCCCGTTTCGTCAGATGGTGTCGCGCACGTTGTGGCTGCGGGGCACGATCGGCGCTGCCGACGTCGAGGGCGGCCTGCCTCCCGGCGTGCAACGGCACGACATCAACACCCGCGGCTTTGCTGACGCAGCGGCCCCCGAAGCGGCCGTCGACGACGTCACAGCAGATGGGTGATGCGCGCGTCTTTGCGGAGCGCTTCGTACACGTCGTAGATCTGCTGCCCCGACGTGACCGTGAGGTCGAGCGTGAGGCTCGTGTACTTGCCACCGCTGCTGCCGCGCACCGACCACGCCTCTTTGGCGATCGGCGCACCGAGCACTTCCTCGACGTTGGCGAGCGCTGTCGGCACGAGGTCGGGTTCACCAGGTCCAATCGCCTTGAAGCGAAACACGCAGGGAAACGTGAGCTTGTCGAACGGACGCGGATCGGTGCTGCCGCCGCCGCCGACAATGTTGTTCAACGACCATCCCAACAACGGACCGGCAGTATCGTCGCTCATCTCGCCAGTCTACGAGCCCGCGCCGCACTCCACCAGACCTACATGCGCCGGCACAGCAGCCCATCGGCGACGAGGTCGTTCAACAGCGCTCGGGCCTCGTCATCGTCGTCGCAGCCGTGGACTTTGGCGACAGCCACCGCGGTAGCCTCGTCGACGGCGACATCGAGCGCTTGCAACAGCCCGGCAAGCGGCGCGCTGCAGCCAGCGATGCTCCAGCTGCCCGCCGCCGGCTCAACAAGCACGAAGCAGCGTTCGTCGTCGTCGCGCAACCGCGGCACACGCTGTCCACGGCCCACGGCACCAACGCCATCGTCGCCCAGAAGCACCCGGGCCTGCTGCCACTGCACAAGGGCCGTCGCCCCCACCTCGACCACCTCAACGCCATCGGCGCGAGCCACCCCAAGGCCACGCCCGTGTCGACGTCGCGCGCGCGCCACAGCGCCTTCGAGGCGTGCGGCATCGCCTGCGAGTGGCACCAACCGCTCGGCGAAGCACACGCTCATTGGCAGGTGTCGTCGCACCACGGCACCGAAGCCTTCGACGTCGTGAAACAGCGCGTACGCCGCGTCGAGTCCAGCGATGGCGATCGTGACCGGCAGCTCTTCGAGCACCGCGGCGATGGCACGGTGTTGTCGCTCGGCATCGCAGCGAAACGCACGCGGATCGACCGCACGAAATGCGGCGCGCTCGGCGTCGGTGACGTCGTCGGTGGCCAGCATCGCGTCGACAAAGCCGCAGCCGAAATGGGCGCAGACCACAATCTCCTGCAACGCGCGCGCGCTCATCGCCACACCTGCTGCAACGTGCGCTGCTGCCGCTCAAAGCCAGCGATGACGTCGACGTTGCTGTTGCGTTCGCACTCAAACACCACGGCCTTCAGGTTTGGCGCGCGGGCGACCACGTGCTCAAAGATCTCCCAGGTCGCATCGAGCACCTCGATGCCGTGCACATCGTCGATGCACGAGAAGCCGTCGACGTCGCGGAGCACGCCGCCAGCGACATGGATCTCGACCACCCGCCGACAATCGAAGCGGTCAAACCCCGACAACGGCGACTGCCCGGTGACGTGCTGAAACATCGCCAGATGCGCCACGTCGAGCAGCAGGCCGGTGTCGGCGCGCTCGGCGACACGGTTGAAGAAATCCAGCAGGTGCAGGTCGCCGACAAAGGCGGTGCCCGGTGGGTTTTCGGGCATCACTTCTTTGCCCACGAGCTCGCGCAATTTCACGGTGCCGCGGGCCAGGGCCGACGCGCTCTCGTCGGTGAGCACCGGGGGCAGCAACAGCATGTGCCCGCGATCGCGAGGGCCGAAGTGCCACAAGCCCGCATCGCCACACAGCCACGCTGGTTGTGCTTCGTCCACGAGCTGTTTCGTGCGCGCGATCCACGCCGCGTCGAAGTCGTCGACGTCGTTCGGTCCGTCGCCGCCGTGTTGGTCGAGGTTGATGTCGAGAAAGTGGTAGGTGGTGGGCAGCCCGGCCTTCACCCACGCGCGCGCATCGTCGTCGAGCCCTTTGTCGAGCTCGACGCCAAGCTCCAGAAACGACGCAAATTGCGGGTGGGTGCGGCGCAGCTCGACGACGTCGAGGTTGCCTGGCACACGAAACGCTCCGTACTCGGTGGACACACCCAAACCGAGGCGGGGCAACTCAACGACGCGATCGAAGAAGTGGCGCACGGCGCCAGCCTGAGCGCGCGGCACCAAAAAACAAAGCCCCCGAAGGGACCCGGTGCGGCGACTGCGTCGTTGCGACCACCGTCAGAGGATGCCCGACGCATTGGGCGGACGGATCGTTGGCCCGTCGGTTTCGCCAGGCGTGTCGGTGGTGCCGTCAGCCACGACGTCGGTGGGGTCGTAGAAGAAGCTATCGTCGCGGTAGTACGGGTCGATGGCGATCAGGTCTTCGTCGATTTCGAGCTCAACTGAACTCGTGGAATCGGTGGAACTGGAACCCGCGCAGTTTTGCGCCTTGAGCAACAGCTGGTCGACCTGCTGGCGCGCCTGTTTGATGCGCTTGAACTGCCGCTTGGCTTCGGCGGTTTCTTTGCTTTCGACCGCTTCCTGCAGGTCGGCGCTGGCGTTTTCTGCCACGCGAACCACGCCCTTCATCGCCGCCACCGGCTCGTTGACGCACAGCAGGCGCACGCTGTCTTTTTCGGCGCGGGCTGTTTTGACCTCGTCGAGGCCCTTGTCCAGGGTTGCGCGCATCTGGCTCAGCGCGCCTTCGGCTTCGCCGATGTACTTCTCGGGCGGGGTATCGTCGTCGCTGTCGTCGACCGCGCCGGCCTCGACGTCGTCGGCAGGGGCAACCTGCGCGAGCACAAACGCGCTGCCCAGCACGACGGCCACGACGGACAGGTTCTTGATGAAACGCATGGACAACCTCACAACGACAACCGCAGAAGCCTACGCCGAACCACGCGCCTTGGCCAGACGCTGCCATTTCGTCGCCGCAGCCGCTGCAAACGTTCGCGGAGATCCGGCGGTTGTCGCATCAGACAGGCTTGCAACCGTGTCGAGGTGCTCGCATGGTTCGCCCCATGGTGAACATCGTCCTCGCTTCGGCATCGCCCCGTCGTCGTCAGCTGCTGGCGGCGGCCGGCCTTGCCGTCGACGTGCGGCCCACCGATATCGACGAAACGCCCGCCATCGACGAGTTGCCTGACGCGCTGGTGCGTCGCCTGGCGCGCCAAAAGGCCGAAGCACTCGGCGTGGTCGATGGCATCGTCGTTGCTGCCGACACCACCGTCGCCCTCGGTTCGCAGATCCTCAACAAGCCCGTCGACGACGACGACGCTCGACGCATGCTCCGCGCGTTGTCGGGCCGCGCCCACAGCGTGTTCACGGGCTGGTGCGCCCGTCACCCACTGGGCGGGCAGAGTCGCAGTGGCGTGGTCGAGACCACCGTTGTGTTTCGCAGCCTCACCGACGTCGACATCGACGCCTATCTCGCCACCGGCGAGCACCGCGACAAGGCAGGTGCCTACGGCATTCAGGGTGCTGCAGCAGCGCTTGTGGCCACGGTGCAGGGGTCGTTGACCAACGTGATCGGGCTTCCCGTCGACGAGGTGGTCACGGCGATTCGCGAGCTGCAGGAGTCGCTGTGACCGACGCGCTGCAGGCCGACATTGCCGCTCGCGTTGCGGCCGTGCGCGCCGAAGTGGCCGACGCCTGCGCGAAGGCCGGCCGTTCTGTCGACGACGTCACGCTGGTGGCGGCTTCGAAAACGCAACCGGAGGCGGCGGTTCGCGCGGCGTGGGCGGCGGGTATTTGCGACTTTGGCGAGAACTACGCCAGCGAGCTGCGCGACAAGCAGGCGCTGCTGGGTGACGTCGACATCCGCTGGCATTTCATCGGTCGCGTGCAGGCCAGCAACGCGAAGATCATCGCGCGCACCCGGCTGGTGCACGGTGTTGGTTCGTGGTCGCAGTTGCAGGCATTGGCGAAGGTGTCGTCGTCGTCGGCACCGCTTCCGGTGTTGCTGCAGGTCAACCTCACCGCCGAAGACACCAAGAATGGCTTCAGCGCCGCCGAAGTGCGCGCACTTGCGCCCCAGCTCGACACGCTGCCGTCGGTGACGGTGCAGGGCCTGATGGCCATGCCCCTCGTCGACGACGACGAACTCCCGGCGGTATTCGCGGCGGTCACGGCGTTGCGCGACGAGGTCGGCGGTGCACGTTGGCCCATGTTGTCGATGGGCATGTCGGGCGATTTCGCTGCGGCCATCGCCGCGGGTGCCACCCACGTTCGCATTGGCACACGCCTGTTTGGACCTCGAGGAGCCCCATGAGTTTGCATGTCACGATCGTCGGCGTCGGAGGCCTCGGCTCAGCCCTCGCCAGTGGTCTTGTCGGCGTCGACGACGTTGAAGTCACCTTGTGCGCCCGTCGCCACGACACGATCGCGTCGTACGCGGGGCAAGCGCGGCTGGCGACCGACATCGGCGAAGCGGTCAAGAGTGCAGACGTCGTCGTCGTCACGGTCAAACCCAAAGACATCGGTGCTGTGCTGCGCGAGGCGTCGGTGCACCTTGCGGCTGAGTGCCTGGTGGTGTCGTGCGCGGCTGGCGTGTCGTTGGCGAAGCTGGCCGAGGCGTTGTCGTCGTCGTCGTCGTCGTCATCGTCGCTGGCGCGGGCGATGCCAAACATCGGTGCGCAGGCGAAAGCATCGACCACGGCCGTTGTGCTTGGTGCCTCCAGCAACACCGTCCGCGACGACGATCGCCTGCAGCGCGTGTTTGGCGCCGTCGGCACGGTCAAGCGGATCAGCGACGAGCAGCAGTTGCACGCGATCACGGCGGTGGCCGCCTCAGCGCCGGCGTGGTTGCTGCTGGCCGTCGAGGCCCTCGTCGACGGGGCGGTCGAGCAGGGGATTGCCCGCAGCGACGCACTCACGTGGGCCCGTGGCGCGTTGGTGGCGGCGGCGGCCCGGCTCGACGACGGTGTCGAGCCCCTCACGCTGCGCGCACAGGTCACATCGCCTGCAGGCACAACCGCTGCTGGCCTCGCCGTCCTCGAAGGGGCGGGCGTTCGCAGCGCGGTCCAACGGGCCGTGGCCGCTGCTGCCGACAGGTCGCGCGCCCTGCAGGGCTGACGTCGGGCCACGGCGCCCGAACAGCAACACCGCGCCGGCGTTTTGCGAACGGCGACATCGGCGTGGTACCTCCGACGACGCGGCCGTTGCTGGCCGCCCCTTTTCTGCGGGCTCTGCCCGGTGTTTCGGCGGTGTTCCCGTCGTCGTGAGGCCCACGTGCAGATCTCCTGCCCGAGCTGCTCTGCTCAGTACAACGTCGACGAAGCCCGCATCCCGCCCCAGGGCGTGTCGATCAAGTGCCCGCGCTGCCAACACCAGTTCGTGGTGCCTGCACCGTCAGCGTCGTCGTCGCCTGCTGCGGTGCCGTTGCCTGGCGCGTCGTCGGCCGCGGTGCCGTTGCCTGGTGCGTCGTCGTCGGCCGCAGTGCCGTTGCCGGGTGCGTCGTCGGCGGCCGCAGTGCCGTTGCCGGGTGCGTCGTCGGCAGTGCCATTGCCGGGTGCGCGCGCCGCCGTGCCGCTGCCGGGTGCTGGCGCCGTGCCTTTGCCGGGTGCTGGCGCCGTGCCGCTGCCGGGTGCTGGCGCCGTTCCTTTGCCGGGGGCTGGCGCCGTTCCTTTGCCGGGGGCTGGCGCTGTGCCGCTGCC
>JBIKRQ010000151.1:0-14304 GCA_044349155.1 Myxococcota bacterium | reverse complement strand
GGCTGACCCGGAAGGGATGGCCGCTTGCGGCCAATCCCTGGAGGGCTTTGCGCAAATGCAATGTTCGGTGTGCCTCTCCGGCCGCTTACCCCGTATATCACCGCGACAACCTCCCGTCCGAGCACGTACACAGCTGCGGGAGAACACGTCCGGAACCAACATCAACGGTCGTGCGCGAGTTGAGAGCGAACACGAACCCTGCCCGCATCTCAGCGATGTTGGCCGAAGCGAGCCTGTCCGCGCCGCGATCAACAGGCAGTTTAAGTGCCCAATGTTGCAGGAGAAGACGTCCGGAACCCACACGACTCTTTCGTGAAGGGGTGCCGGTCAATGGGCCGCGAGCGCGTGCGCGGCGGCGGGCTCTTCCTGACTTGTACTCCACAACAACTCCGGAGCTGCTGAGACTACTACAACATGCAGGTAGAGGGGTTTTGGCACACCGAACGCGAGGCTTTGCGCCGCGAGTGTCGGTAAAACTCAGTTTGTCGGCAACATCAGGCGATGACCTGTCTCGTTGTTTGAGGTCGCGCCCGCCGATCGGAGCGTTAAGATCTCCCCATGTCCGAGCTGGCGCGGCTGCAAACCGGTGATGTGAGCGAGCAGGTCCTTGCCCTCGTTCGCGCCAGCCGCGCGCCGTCGACCCTCACCTCGTACGCCGCTGACTGGCGCCGCTTCGAAGCTTGGTGCGCCGCCACCGCCCGCCAGGCCCTGCCCGCCTCGCCCACGACGATCGCCGAGTACCTCAGCGACCTCGTGCAGGGCGGCAAGAAGGTCGCCACCATCGAGCGCGCGCGCGTCGCCATCGGCCAGGCCCACGTGCTGCAAGGCGAGGAGAACCCGACGAAGGCGACCCTCATCAGCGAGCTCATGAAGGGCGTGCGTCGCACGCTCGGCGTCGCGCAGCGTGAGGCCCGCCCCGTCGAGCTGCCCGAACTCCGCGCGATGGTGCTCGCGCAGGACGCGTCGGAGCTCGGCACGCGCAACCGCGCCATGCTCGTGCTCGGCTTTCTCGGCGCGATGCGGCGCAGCGAATTGGTCGCCCTCGACGTCGACGATGTGCACATCGAGCGGCGCGGCCTCATCGTGCACATCCGTCGCTCAAAGACCGACCAGGAAGGCCGCGGTGCGCGCATCGGTCTGCCTGTGCAGGGCACCGACGCGGTGTGTCCTGTCGCGTGTCTGCAGCGCTGGCTCGAGTACCGCCGCACCATCGACACCGAGGACAACGCCTTGTTCGTCTCGACGGGTCCGCGCGCGCGTGGTCGACGTCTGCACGACCAGGCCGTGTGGCGTCTTGTGCTCGACGCTGCTGCACGCGCCGGCGTTCCGCGGGATCGACTCAGCGCGCACTCGCTGCGCGCCGGATTCGCCACGGCAGCCGCCAAGGCCGGCAAGCCCGAGTCGACGACGCGGCAGGTGACGCGCCATCGCTCCATCGCGATGCTGCTGCGCTACGTGCGCATCGACGATCCCCTCGAACGCGACGGCCTCGCGCTCTAGACCGCACACGACCACGACGACGACCAGCGCCGTCGTGGCCGGTGTTTTCACGGCGCGCCCGACAACCCGTTCTCCTGCGCCCACGCCCGCACGATGCCGCGTTCGACGTCGCTGGCGCGGCGGTTGGTCTTGCCGCGCACCTGCACGATCTCGCGCGTGGTGGGCCGCACCTCGATGGTCAACGCGCGCTTGCGTGGCTGGCCGTCGACGTCGACGGTGACGCCGAAGATGACGACCTCGCCCTCCTTGGCGCGCGTCGCGTAGGTGCCCACGCAGTGGCGCATGGCGATGCCTTCTTCGACGAGGGCCTTGCCGTTGTCGATCGGTGCGAACACGAACGTCGGCTGCTCGAAGCTCGTGTCGTCGACGAGCACGTAGTTGCCGCCCGCGATCGGGCTCGGCGGAAACGCCCCGACGTCGAAACGTCCCGCTTCGCGCAGCTTCTTCTCCTTCAGCAGCTGCTGCGCGAGTGCGACGAGCGAACGCGGTGTGCGGCCCTTCATGCTCGGCAACTTGCCCTCGATCGGGAAGAGCGCCTTCGCGATCGTGTCGACCTCCGTCGTCGTCAACGTCGGATGCTGCGCGATGAAGCGGAACAAGCCCTCAAGGCCTGGTTCGTCTTCGCGAAACGACATGAGGTCCTCGTGCTTCGCGAGCACGCGTCGGTGGGCCATCGACACGCCACACGCACGCAGCTGCGCGTCACGCAACAGCGCCATGCCCACGTCGTCAGCACCGCTGAAGTCGAGGTCGACCTCGTCGACGGTGGACAACGCGTGCGCAACGGCCCGCGTGATCACCGTGGGCAGTCGTGCCTCGCGCCACGACGTCCCGCTGGCGACGGTGACGACGGCTTCGCGCAACGTGAACTCGCTCGGCTCGGTGAACACCGCATGCCACTTCGTCGAGATCGGGAAGCGGTGCAGCGCGTGCACAACAAGACTGTGCCAGATGCGTTCGGGTCGACGCTGCGGCGGTGTCCACGACGAGATCGGACGCACAAAGCGCGCGAAGTGCTCCGCGAGCCGCACGACGGCCTGGCCGTAGCGCATGTGCTCGCCGCACTCGGCCAGCAGAAACCCGGGGGCCTTCTCCTCGACGGCGCAGACGATGTCGGCGACAGCACTCTGGTCGCTGACCGCGACGTTGCGCATCGGTGCAAGCGCGACGACGAACGGCGCGAGCGGACCTGTGAAGCGCTTGCGGTCGAAGGCACCACCGATGGCTTCGCGGAGCAGTTGATGACGAGGACGAGCAGCACGCGCGAGGGCTTCGCGGCACGCGGCTTCGCGCGCTTCGCGCTGTTGGCGTTCTTCATCGCGGCTGAGTTTGCGGACGTGGGTCTGCGTCCTGGCGCTCGCGCGCCGGGGATGATTCGGCATGACGGAATCCAGCGACGTCGTCGACAACGTCGACGCATCGATGCTTGGAAGTGGTGTGGATCGATGACGGCGACAGACGCTGCTCAGCAGCGACGGCCAGTCACGATCGAGAGCGAAGTGTCAGCTGCGATACCCACCGGGGCGGGCATCGCCAACGTGCACAAGCAGCATGCGGACCTCCTCGGGGGCGAAGCCGACGCGTGGTCGGCGGGCTTGAAGCGTGAAGCGAACGCGCGGCAGACGGCGCCAAGCGCGCAGACATTCACGGGATCTGCAGGAGTCCAACGCGGCATTGTCCTGAACGGGTGAATTCAGGTACGGTGCAGCGATGTTATACCGATCGGGAAAATCCTGCGGGTTCTCCGCGCTCTTGTCCCGGTCGGGAAAAGGAAGCCCATGCGCGTGACCTCTGCGGCCGAACTCGGCGCCTTGATTCGCGCTCGACGACGAGAACGCGGCTTGAGCCAGACGGAGCTCGCCGAACTCAGCGGCGTGAGTCTGCGGTTCGTCTCCGAGGTCGAGCGTGGTCGCGCCACCGCCGGCATCGGGCTGGTGCTGCGTCTGTGCTCGCGGCTCGCGCTCGACCTCGTCGTCAACCCGCGTGAGACGTCATGAACCAGGTGCTCCTCGTCTACTGGGACGCGCAGCCCGAGCCCATCGGTGCGTTGGTGCGCAAGCACGGCGGCGACACCGTCTTTCGCTACAGCGAGGCGGGTCGACAGATTTCGCACAGCCTGCCCTTCGACGGTGGTGCGCGCGAGCACCCCATCACGTTCTTCGAGAACCTGCTGCCCGACGGTGTGCAACGCGAGCGACTCGCAGCGCGCCTCGGCGTGTCAGACACGAGCACCTTCACGCTGCTCGAGCACGTCGGTGGTGACTGCGCGGGCGCACTCTCGCTGTATCGCGAGGGTGTGGCGCCCGATCGCGCACCGACCGCACTGCGCGCGCTCGACGATGCGTTGCTGGTCCGGTTTGTCGACGTCGGCGTGGTGCCCACGCTCGTGAATGAAGGCGTGCGCCTGTCGCTCGCGGGTGCGCAGAACAAGGTGCCCGTCGTGTTGCGCGACGAGCAGCTGTTTCTGCCCGAGGGGCACAGCGCGTCGACGCACATCCTGAAGTTCGCCAATGACGACTACCGCGGCATCGTCGAGAACGAGCACTTCATGCTGGAGCTGGCGCGCGCCGTTGGCCTCGACGTCGCACGCTCGCGTCTGTGGAAGCTGCCATACGAGTTTGGGCAGGCGTTGCTCGTGGAGCGCTACGACCGCGTCGACGGACGCCGCCTGCACCAGGAGGACTTCTGTCAGGCGACGGGCAACCCGCCCTCGAAGAAGTACGAAGCCGACGACGGCCCCTCGTTGATCAACGTGTTCCGCGTGCTCGACACCGCCTCCACCGACCCCGCAAAAGACCTCATCAGCCTCGTGAAGTGGCACGCGTTCAACGTCGCCACGGGCAACAACGACGGGCACGCCAAGAACATCTCGCTGCTGCGCGAGCCCACCGTGCGCCTCGCTCCCGTCTACGACCTCGTCTGCACCAGAGCCTGGCCCGCGTTGAGCAAGCATCTCGCGTTTCGCGTGGGTGGTGCCGTCGACGCGGGTGCCACCGGGCCGAACGCGTGGCGGAAGTTCGCGAGCGAAGCGCAGATGTCGCCGAAGCTCGTGCTCGACGCCGCCGCAACGGTCTCCGCGAGCGTTGCCGAGCACGCACCGATGCTGGCACAGCGTCTCATCGACGAGGGGGCCGACGCCCGCGCGCTCCATCGAGCGTGCGAGGTGGTGCAGGAACACGCACGTCGAGCCCTGCGTTTGATCGAGATCGAGGGCAAGCCCTTGGCGAAGAAGAAGGTGCCGCAGCCCTGACGTCGAGATTGAACCTTCAAAACTGAAGGGCGCTGCGCAGTTCTGCAGGGCGCAGTGACCGCGCTTCGCAATCGGCTGCGACCGAGATGTGTTGGCCCGCCCCGTGCTTTCCAGATGCGCGGAGGTCACCATGCAGCAACGCCACCTCGTCGACCGTTCAGAACGCACCCGCCTCGCCGATGCCGGCCTGCGTGAGCTTCGCCTCCCGATACACCACCGCCTTCTGCCGGGCCGCACCGAACTCGAGGCTCGACGACGACAACGGCACCTGCCGGCGCTGTACGTCTTCGTCCTCGACGATCGCGGTGTCACTGTGCACGTGAGCGAGGGACCGCTGCCGCGCCTGCTGTCGGTGGGCCGTCACGCCGCGTGCGATGTGTTGCTGCACCAGTGCCATGCCTCGCTGCGCCACGCGGTGATCGCGGCCGACGACGACGGCGTCTCCCTCGTCGACCTCGCCTCATCGTGCGGCATCAGCGGCACTACCTCCGCACAACAAGGCACATGGGCCTGCATGCGCACCGGCGACGCCGTCATCGCCGCGCAGGTCGTGCCCGCCTATCGCCACTGCTCCGCACCCGAGCCCGACGCGTGGTGCACGGTGACGAACGCTTCACCAGAACGCACAGCTCCGCGCGAAGCGAAGCGTCTGCGGGGTGAAGCGCCGAGCATCTCCCTCGACGAGCTGCAAACCGCGTTGCTGCTCGGTCGCGACGGACGAAACGACCTCACGATCATCGACGAGAACGTGTCACGTGTGCACGCCGTGGTGCTGCCGCTTCGCCTCGGCGGCGTGCGGCGCGCGGTCGTGGTCGACGCCGGCTCGACCAACGGCACCGAGGTCCTGACGACGAACGCCGCAGGGGTGACGACCGTGGCGTTGGGACCAGCGTTGCGTGGCCACGTGGTGGAAGCGGGCGACATCATCGAGCTGTCGACGTCGTGCCGCGTACGCGTCCGTGGCATGCTCGGCGGACAAGCGAAGCAACTCGACTTGTGGGGGAAGGCATGAAGCGCTTCATCGACGACGGCAGAACCGACGGATCGTCGCGTCTTTCAACGAGCGAGCAGCGACGTCTGCGCACGCCTGACGTCACGGCCATCCGCGTCCATCGCTCCGGGCAGGAGCCACTACTGCTGAGCCTGAGCACCAACCGCAGTACGGTGTTGATTGGTCGCGGCGAGAACGTCGAGTGCCGCTTCGACGACACGAGCATCTCGCGCGTTCACGGCTTTCTGCGCGGCGACGGTGGCGTCTGGGCCTATGTCGATACTGGTTCCGCCAACGGCTCGTTCGTCGACGATCCGGATGACAGGAGCCGACTTCGTCTGCGCCCCGGTGACCCGATGCTGTTGCAGGTGGGCATGCCCATCATGTTGGGCAAGGGCGACAACCGCATCGAGCCACTCGAGGAACTTCCGCCGAGCCGCGTCGACGCCAGAACGTGCTCCATCAAAGGCATCGAGTTCGAGCACGCGCTGCTGCGCGTGGCGCCGTCGCGCCTGGCGGTGTTCCTGTTGGGGCCTTCGGGTTCGGGAAAGTCGTGGGCCGCTGAGGTCATCCACCAGCACAGCAAGCGCCGTGGCGAGTTCGTTTCGCTGAACTGCGGCGCACTTCCGAACGACGTCGTCCAACTGCAATCACTCCTCCTGGGCCATGTGAAAGGCGCGTTCACCGGTGCCGACAAGGACCGCGTCGGTCTGTTCTTTCAGGCCGACAAGGGAACGTTGTTTCTCGACGAGGTCGAGTCGTTGCCCAAGCCGGCGCAGGACTTCTTGATCTCGCTGCTCGACGACAAGGGGCAACTGCGTCCCCTTGGTGCGACGAGTGTGCCGCCGCGTCCTGATGTGCGCGTGATCTCAGCGTCGAAGAAGAACCTCCGCCACAGCGAGCTGAGAGGCGACCTTGGTTGGCGTCTCGTGTCCAACGAGAACATTGCGCTGCCGCGCCTGAGCGAGCGCCGCGAAGACATTCCGGGCTTCGTGCGCAAGTTCATCACCGACGACGTCGCCTTCAGCGCCGGCGCGATGGCGGTGCTGATGGAAGCACCGTGGCCGGGTGAAGTGCGCGAGCTGAAGGGAGCGGTCGACACGCTGGTGGATCGCGCCTCGCGCGGCCGCCGCATCGTCGAAGCCGAAGACGTCCGGCAACACCTCGACCGCCTGCTGCGCGTTCGTGGCGAGATGCCGAATCCCTTCGACGACGACGAGGACGACAAGACCGAGCTGAAAGAGGCGCTGCCCCGCGGGACTGCGGTGGACTTGCCAGCACTCTCGAAGCTCAGCCCACGCGCAGCAGTGGCCGACGACGTGCGCGCCGCCCTTGAGCAGACACGCGGCAACATCGATCAAGCCGCAAAGTTGCTGACATGGTCGCGCAACACGCTGACCAAGAAGATGGACCAGTTCGGTCTACGCGGGCCGCGCAAGCCGTGAATCACCGCTTACCGTCGTCGCCACCTCGAACCGACATGCGTTCGCTCGTGTCTGCATGGTTCCTCAGAAACAGGTACGAAAAATGACGAGTGGCGTCGAAAATGAACCTCGTTTCTGAGACCGCCTGACTCTGAGACGCCCAGCCCCGTGTTGTCGCACGCTGGTGTTCGCACTCGGAGGAAGGCGGATCCAGACTCGAGGTCAACTTGACAAAGACGCAAGCCGTTCCTAGCGTGTTGTTGTGACCGAGACGAAGGCGCTCCAGCTCATTGCCGCGGCGCTCGCTGCCGGCCGCGTGGAGTTCACCTACCACGCACTCTGAACGACGAAGAACTCGCTGTCGTCGTTCGGATTCGTGAACAGAGAGTCATTGTCATCATCACGGCACACGCCCCTCCCTGAAAGTGAGGTCATCCATGCAGGCATCGGTCATGAAGCCAATCACTCGTAAGGTTGCGGGACGCACGTACAGCGTCGCGGTTCCCTTCGTTGAAACCGATGACGGCTTCACCTGCTCGCTCGAGAACGCGCAGGCCGCGGAACTCTCCATCGCCGCCGCGATCGCGGAAGGCCCGCCGAGCGCTGACGGCTTTGCGTTCATCCGGAGGGCGCTCGGCTTCACAGCTGCTCGGCTTGGTGGATTGCTCGGCGTCCGCGCAGAGACGATCTCTCGCTGGGAGAACGACGCATCGTCATTCGACCGCGCCACATGGCTTGCACTCGGCGACCTTGCACTTGAACGAGTCGGCCAGAAGACGAGCTCGCTCGCCCGGCTTGAGCGCCTTGCAGTGGGCGCTGATGCACCGAAGCATCAAGAGCTCCACCTCGTGCACGCGGTCTGATCCAGCCAGCTTCTCGGCGACCCGTTCGACGACGTCAGCGAGACCAGCCTGCGCGCCCGCTACGCCTGAGCCCGAAATTGCGACATCTGCCGCAATTTCCCGCAACCGGTTCGTTCCACTGCAGCGGTAGCACAATGCGCCCGGCGGATTCGCACTTGATATCCCGCCTCGTTCTTCCTACCCGGTTGCCCTAGTCGACGTCGTTCTCGGCGAGCGGCGAAGGAGGAAGATGGCGACACCGATCATCGAGGCGAGGGGTCTGTCGCGGACCTTCAAGGTGCCGCACAAAGGCGAAGGCGACTTCGCTGGCCTGCGTCACTTCTTTCGCCGTCAGTACAAGAACGTCGTCGCGGTCGAAGACGTGAGCTTCAGTCTGCAGGCGGGCGAGCGCGTCGGCTTTCTCGGGCAGAACGGTGCTGGCAAGACAACGACGCTGAAGATGCTGTCGGGCCTGCTACTCCCCTCCGCTGGCGAGGTCACCGTCGCCGGTCACCACCCCTTCGATCGCACGCCGGAGTTCCTGCGCTCGATCTCGCTCGTGATGGGCAACAAGCAGCAGCTCATGTGGGACCTGCCCACGCGCGAGAGTCTGCGCCTGCAGGCCAGCATCTTCGGCCTCGACGACGCCGTGTGGCGCGCCCGCGTGGACGAGCTGGCCTCGCTGCTGTCGATGACGACGTTGCTCGACCAACCTGTCAGAAAACTCTCGCTCGGTGAGCGCATGAAGGGCGAGCTGTTGAGTGCGCTGCTGCACCGCCCGCAGGTATTGTTTCTCGACGAGCCCACCCTCGGCCTCGACGTCAACGCCCAGGCGGCCGTGCGCGAGTTCCTCAAGCGCTACAACGAGGAGACCGGCGCCACGATCCTGCTGACCTCGCACTACATGGCCGACATCACGGCATTGTGCAGTCGCGTGCTCGTCATCCACGCCGGCCACCTTGTGTTCGACGGCGACCTGAAGGCCCTCGCCGCTCGTTTCGCGCCCGAGAAGCGCATCGAGCTGGAACTTGGCGACGATGTCGACGACGCCATCGTCGACCGGGTCGTCCGCGCCGTGCACGAAGACGAACGCTGCGCCGCCTTCCGCCACACGTCCACCGACGGCCGCCTCGTCTGCTTTGCGGTGCCGCCTCACGCCCTCGCACCAGCACTCCAGCGACTCCTCGCCGTCGTCGCGCCCCGCGACCTCAGCGTCACCGATCCGCCCATCGAAGATATGATCGGCCGCGTCATCACCGGCGAGATCGGTGGGTCCGCCGCATGACGCAACAACACGTGATGTCCACGATGTGGCGACGAGCGAAGGGACTCCTGCGCAGCCAGTACGCCTACATGGTCGAGTACCGTGCCGAGCTCGTGCTGTGGGCGCTGTCGATGTCGCTGTCGTTTATCCTGATGGGCATCTGGTACGAGGCCTCGGCCCGCGCCGACGTCGGCATGAGCCAGGGTGACGTCGTCCGCTACTTCTTCTGCGTGTTCATCGTCCGTCAGCTCACGGTCACCTGGGTGCTGTGGGACTTCGAGCAACAGATTCAACAGGGGCAGCTCTCGTCGCAGCTGTTGCTGCCCATCGACCCGGTGTGGAAGCACCTCGCCGGACACGTCGCCGAGCGACTCGCCCGCGGCCCCTTCGTCATCGCCCTCGCCGTCCTCTTCTTCGCCCTCTACCCCGCGGCGTTCTTCGTTCCGTCGCCCACGCAGCTCCTGCAGTTCGTCGTCCTCGCTGCCGGCGCGTTCCTTTTGCGTTTCGCGATCCAGTACACGGTCGCCATGGCCTGCTTCTGGCTCGAGCGCGCCAGCGCCATCGAGACGCTGCACATGCTCCTCTACATGTTCGTCAGCGGGGCCGTCGCACCACTCGAGGCCTTCCCGCCGGGGCTCCGTGACGTCGTCATGTGGACGCCGTTTCCGTACTTGATCTGGCTACCAGCACGCGCCGTCATGGGCGGCCTTGAAGACGCCGAGCTGTACCGCGGCGTGCTGGTCATGACGGGCTGGTTCGTCTTCTTCGTCGTCCTCAACCGCGTGCTGTGGCATCGTGGTCTGCGTCGCTACTCGTCGATGGGAGCCTGACGTGAACCTGCGTCGCACCTTCACGATCCTGCGGGCCTTCTGGTCAACGTCGTTGGCCGCCGAGAGCGAGTACCGCGCCAACTTCCTCGTCGCGGCCCTCGGCTCCGTCGGCAACCTGCTCGGCGCAGCGTTTTCCATCTGGCTGTTCTACCGCCAGGGCGCGGGCTTTCCTGGCTGGACGATCCCCGAGGTCACGGTCGTTCTCGGCCTGTTCTCGTTGTGGACGGGCATCGTGGGTGCTGTGCTCACACCGAACCTCTCGCGCATCGTCACGCACGTCACCAACGGCACCCTCGAGTACGTGTTGCTGCGCCCCGTCGATGCGCAGCTGCAGGTCTCGCTGCGCGTGCTGTCACCATGGGGGCTCACCGACGTCGCGCTGGGGCTCGTCCTCATCGTCGCGGGCCTGGTGGGTGCGGACCGCTTCGTCCCCAGCGCGCTGCTTGCAGTCGTGCCGCTGCTGTCGGCGGCGGTGCTGCTCTACTCGCTGTGGTTCATCCTCGCGACGACGGCCATCTGGTTCACGAAGATCTACAACGCCACCGAGGTGCTGCGCGGGCTGATGGACGCCGGCCGTTTCCCCATCTCGGCTTACCCCATCGCCTACCGTTTCGTCTTCACATGGCTCGTGCCGGTGGCGTTTTTGACGACGGTGCCAGCCGAAGCCCTGCTGGGCCGCTCGGGCCAGGGCTGGCTCTGGGGCAGCGCCGTGATCGCAGCCATCGCCTTCGTCGCCTGCCGCCGCTTCTGGCTGCGAGCGTTGCGCAGCTATACCGGCGCCTCCGGCTGAACTTAATCAGAGCCGTAGAGCAGCACGCCGCGCTCATGAACATGGCCCTCGAGCGTCGACAACTCACCTCGACAGGCGATGAAGAGGTGGCGCGTAGTGGGAATGACGTCGGCGGGCACCCGCGTCCTCTGGCTGGCTTCGCATGCACGACCAACGTCGAGGGCCTCTTCGCTGGCGTCGTCGGGCAGAATCACCATCAGGTCGTAGTCGCTCTCGGGCAACGCGCGCCCTTCAGCCCTGCTGCCGAAGAGGTAGATGGCGAGCGGCTGATGTGCGCGAACGACATCGTCGAGCAGACGAGCGAGGCGCTCGTCCTTTAGCAGCTGAGAGGGGGTTGGCGCCGTCACAGCCCAAGCCTACGCGCAACGAACGCTCGCCTCAAACCTGCAGTTGGACGCAGACGCAGGAAATTGCGACATCTGTCGCAATTGAACCGAAACCCTCGTCATCGTGGGCTTTTGGCCTTCAGTATTGCAGTCCGTCGGAAGTCGACGAAGAAGTTGGCCGCTCCTCCGCGTTCGGTCCCGTGGACACTGCTCGCGTTCATACGGCCGGCGTAGTCCCATGCCGCCTCGCCACGCGTGCCGTCGTCATTGCGATAGCGTCCGTCGCGCAGCGCCAGGAGGTCGTCGTGCGACCAGACTGGCAATTGGTCGATGTTCTCCAGGACGTCCTCAAGTGTCGCGACAGCCACGTCGATTCGGCCGCACCGCACGATGTCTGACGTGACGCGCTTGCAGGTACCCCACGCCGAGAGAAACTCGAGTGCCCAGGGCTCGTGCCCAACCACCACAGGGCTCTCGCGATGTCGAGCGCCGCGCGTCTCGAGGAAGGTGCTCAGTCGTTGAGCTTCCGCGCTGCTCACCAACAGCTGCATTCGAGGCGCCGTGACAACGTATCCGTGCGCGATGGCAGCCCAGATACCAACAATCACGGGGCGGACACCGGCGATGTGAAGGTGCTCGAGGGTCGCGGCGTAGGTCGGCCAGAAGGCCGAGACCGTTTCAGGCGAGCGGGTGAGCACGTCGTGCTGCACGGCCGCACGAATGAGAGTGCTTGGAGACACGGATGACCTGTCTGCCAGTGCCGACACGCTCGCGAGTTGGTCGTCGGTGAAGCGGACTGCCACGGGGCGCGCCTGGCCCGAACGGCTCTGGAGAGCGTGTGTGCGCGGCATTCAAGTCTCCAGTCGAAGTGACATCACAGCTTGACTGTATGACAGTCACGGCCACGGCGCTATGCGAGCCACTTTTGGGCCAGCGGAGCTACGCTCGCGCGATGGTCGACACCGAGCCGCGCAGCCTTCCGTTCCGCATCGCGCACGCCGTGCTGCGCTTCGCCCTCGCACAGCCGCTCCGAGTGGTGCGAGCCGTCCTGCTGGCGCCGGTGCTCTTGTTTTACGCCGCGCCCGTCTTGTTCGTCTTGAAGGCGCTGAAGGCATCCGGTTTCGAGAGCTCGGCCGGCTCCGTGCAGGCGTTCCTGAATTGGGTGGGCGGCGTGCATGAGGGCGAAACCATCACGAGCGTGATCCGGTTCGGCGCCGTCGTCCTGCGGGTGATAGCTCCGGTCTACGTGGCCATGACCATCGCCGCTGCGGTCCGCGGGCGGAAGCAGCGGACGCCGCTCAAGAAGCTCGTGCTCGCCCACGTCATCGCGGGCCCGGTCGCCTGGAGCACCGCCGCGCTCGCATTCGCGTTCGGCAACATCTCGGCACCCGGCGCCGAGGCGGGTCTCGTCGGCGTGTGCGTCCTTTTCGCGCTCTTCACCGTCCTGCTTGGCATCGGTGCGACGGCGGTCTCTCGGCTCATCGACATCGCAGCCGATCAGTTCGTCGAGAGCGTCGTCGCGCGGGTCGACGACGCGGTGGCCACGCGCGACTGAACGCGGCGCGGCGCGGTGCCTCGCAGTCGATCAGCGTCAGGTGCGGCACGTTCATCGTGTCACCCGCCTCGCGATCGCCGTCGCCAACGCCTCCAGCTCCGCTGAGCGCTCGACGTCCCGAACCCAGTCGCTCGGAAGCGCACGGCGTCCGCAGCGTGCACCCACAAGCGCACCAGCGATCGACGCAATGCTGTCGCTGTCGCCTGGCGTGTTCGCTCCTTCGAGGATCGCTGCACGCGGGTCGTCGGCATGCCGCACGAACACGTAGAGCGCCGCGGCGATGGCTTCGTGCGCCGCCCATCCCCTCAGCCGATCGAGGGTGACCGACGGAGCGACACCACCACGAGCGTCGTCGACGGCCTGTTGCATCATCGTCGCTGTTGGCACGCTCCAACGCCTCGCCGCTGTGATCATGTCGTCAGCAATCGTCGTCACGTCTGCACCGCGCACCGCGAGCCCGACACCGCGCGCGATCGCTGCACACGCTGCAAGGGCGATCGGATCACGATGCGTCAGGCGCGAATGCTCAACGGCCCACGTCTCAGCAGTGTCGAGGTCGTCGACGAAGAACAGACCGAACGGCCACGCGCGCATCACCGAGCCGCAGCCTCCCGCTGTGGGCCCACCAGCCTCACGCCACGGTTCGCCGTGTTCGAGTGCACGACAGCCAGCAAGGCACGCATTGCCCGGCGCACGATGCCCACCTTGCGGATGGCGTGACCACTCGATGAACCGCCGCGCCATCGTCGTCATCGTCGCGTCGATGTTGGTGCCTGCATCGAGCAGCGCGTGGATCACTGCCTCGCTCATCTGCGTGTCGTCAGTGTACGGCGCGAAGCGCACGCCTTCCCGGGTCCACCACTTCTCGAAGCCAACAACGCCCGCTGCGCCGTAGGTGTTGCGAATCGTCTCCATCGACATGAACTCGGTCGGGTGCCCCATCGCGTCACCGATGGCGGCGCCGAGGACCGCTCCTGCGATGCGATCGTGGCGCTCTGTCGTTGTCGTCGCGGTCTTCGGCGTTGGGCCGAACGCGCGGATGAAGGCCCGCTGCCGCTCGTTCTCCGGGCAGTTCGTGGGGTGCCGCTTCTTCAGCGCCGTGAAGGTCGCTTCATCGCTGAAGCCGATCGACTTCAACCAACATCCACCGATGGTGCCAGCGCGACCAAGGCCACCACGGCAGTGGATGACGACGTTGATGCCCTCGAGCGTGGCGCGATCGATGGCCGCAACAATCTCGCGGACCGGGGCCACATCGGGCAGCACACCGCCGTCGGGGATCGGCAGTCGCAGCACCTTCATCCGCGCGCTGGCGTCGGCGATGAGTGTGGGAATGTTGAGCATCTCCAGCTCGTGGTCCTGCAGCAGACACACGAGCAAGCCGGCCTGGTAGGTCTCGACGAGACGATCGAGGTCAAGCGTGAGATCGCGCTGCCAATGTCCGTCGATGCCGTGGGCCTTCTTGCCCGGCGCGAACGTGAGACCGACCTTGCCGGTGCGGTCGTCGTGAATCCAGTTAACGAGGATGGGAT
>JBIKRQ010000537.1:0-3888 GCA_044349155.1 Myxococcota bacterium | reverse complement strand
TGCGGTCGAATTCATCAATACATTCAAACCCTTGGCGGCTCGCCAAGGGTTTGAATTCAACGAAAAGAGCCCGCGATCGCGGGCTCTTTCGTGGGCGTGACGTCGTCAGTGCTTGCGTTCGCGCTTGTGGCAGCCGCCGCGGCCGCCCTTCTCGATCCACTGCTGGTGGTAGCCCTCGGCGAACCAGAACTTCGGCGCCTTGACCACCTGCGTGACGACGGGGCCGTCGAGCTCGCCCGACTTCGAGAGTGTCGCGATCGCCTTCTTCGCCGCCTGCTCCTGGGCTGCGTCGTGAAAGAAGATCGCCGAGCGGTACTGGTCGCCCACGTCGGGGCCCTGGCGGTTCAGGGTGGTGGGGTCGTGGATCCAGAGGAATTCCTCGACGAGCTTGTCGTAGCTGACCACTTTCGGGTCGAACTCAATCTGCACCGCTTCGGCGTGGCCGGTGCCGTGGTCGCAGACCTGCTCGTAGCTGGGCTCGGGCACGGTGCCGCCGGTGTAGCCAACGGCGGTCGCGACCACGCCCGGCAGCTTGCGGAAGTGGTCTTCGACGCCCCAAAAGCAGCCCGCGGCAAACGTGGCCAGCGCGGTGTTCTGCGGTTTCGCGGCAGCACCCACCACCAAAAAGAGCCCTGAATTCGGCGACTTCTCGTCGTTGCGCAGGTTGTGGGGCCGCATGGCTGCCACCGCCGCCGTGCACGCCGTGAGGGTGAGCAGCCAGGCCAGGACCGTGAGCTTGCGGTGCTGGCGCGTGGCCTGGTGGAAGCCGCCGACGATGTCGTTGTGCTGATGGTTCTGCATGGTGCTCCTTCGATGCCGCAAACGCAGGTCATGAAACGAAAACAGGCAACACCGCGGGGTGTTGCCTGTGTACGAGCGAGCCGACGTGGCTGCTACCAGATCGACCTCAAGCGGCCAGCGGCGCACCAAGCTGAGCAGCGCGTTGGGCGCGGCGCAGACGGGCCACCTCGGCGGGCGTGAGCTCCTTCAAGCGGCGGTCGAGCACGGGCTTGGCGCGGTGGCTGTGCGCTGGCCCCAGGGCCGGGAGCACGCTTTCGGCGAAGAACGCGACGTCTTTCGGCATGCACTTGCCGAGCAGGTCGACGAGGCCACCGGCCAACGTGCGGGCGTAGTCGGGGCTGGCGGCGCACATGGCGGCGAGCAGCTTGACAGCACCCGCCGCAGCGAGGTCGGCGGACTGGTTCAGGTCGCTGAGGGCCGCCCAAAACAGGTCGCGCGACGGCCACAGCAGCTCGGCGTACTTTCCGGCCACAGGCGACAACGCCATCATCGTGTACGGGCGCATCATCGCGTTGCCGGCGTCGATCATCTCGACGAGGCGGTCGGCGTGGGCCAGCAGCAGGTCGGGGGCGCGGGTGCCCACTTCGGCGATCACGCGCGAGGCATCAGAAGCATGCAGGTCGTCGTGGCGCTCGATCACGGTGATGAGCACGCTGACGGCGTCGGTGTCGTCGGCGAAGACGATGTCGGCGGCCAGCTCGAGGTTCGGCATTTCGTCGTAGCGACCGACCGAGACGGCCAAACGGCTGAGCAGATCGCGCTCACGCTGGCTGCGGGCCGCTTCGCGGGCCATCGCCGAGTCTTCGCCGGCCATGCCGAGTTCGCCCATCATGGCGGCGGCCAGCTCGGACGGGATCATGCTGGGGGCGCGGCGGGCGCGGACCGGCTTGTCGGCTTTTTCAGCCTTCTCGGCCTTGGCCTTCGTGGCGCGCTTGGGCGTGACAGGGGTTTTGATGTTGCGCAAGGAGACCTCGACAACCGCCGCTTTCACGGTGGCCTTCTCGGTCTTCAACGACTTCGTCGTCCGCGCGATCTTGGCGCCAGCGCTGGCTGGCTTGAGGGCCTTGGCAGGCGCCTTCTCGGCGACTTTCTTGCCAGGCAACGTGGTCGTTACCTTTTTCGGGGCGCCCTTGTGCGCCGTCTTGCTCTTGGTGGCTGTCAAAGTCCGCGTCGTCATCAGCGCCACAGGTACCTCTTCGAGGAAAAAGCCGAGCACACTCAAACAAAGAAGTTCTGACTGTTCTTCGGCTGGTGCCGAAGAGTGAAAACGGGGCCCGGCGACGCAAAAGGATGCGTTCGCGAAAGGGTGACGGCGACGGCCGTGGGAAAATCCCCTTTCCGGTCTGTTCCGCGAGGCCGATGCGTGACAAGCACCTCCGCAGGACAACCGGCACCACCATCGGGCCGGTCGGAAGGGGCAGCGACGCTTTCGCATCGCACAACCCGACGTGGATGGAGGGTGTAGCACAACCCACCGAAAAAGCGAGAGCCGTGTTTGGCCACCCACTGCAGCCGTGGAAACCGTTGGCGTTTCAACGACATGCCCGACGATTCTACGCAGCACATGAGATCGCGGCCACCGCCTGAGCCACCAGATCTGTGCGGTGGGACTCAAGCGATGGCCGCGCTGGTCGACGGCGATCCGTGCGACCGGTCAGGCGTGGACGGCGTCGACGATCTTCTTGCCGAACGGGAACACCGCCAACAGCGCAAACTTGATGTGCTGCACGGCAAACGGGATGCCCACGATCGTGACGGCCAGGCCAACCGCGAGGGTGAGGTGGGCCACGGCGATCACCACGCCCGCGACCACGCACCACAGGATGTTCATGACAAGGCCGAGCGCACCACTGCCGATGGCGGCGCGGTCGTCGACCACTTCTTTGCCAAAGGGCCACAGCATGAGCTCGGCGAGCTTGAAGGCCTGCAGACCAAACGGGATGCCCACAACGGTGAGGCACAGCACCAGGCCGCCGATCGCATAGCCAAGGGCCGTGACCGCACCACCCACCGTGAGCCACAAGAGATTCAGCAGCAGTCGCATCATGGGCTCGATTCTCTGCACGCTGTCGTCGTCGACAATCGCACCGTCCGTGCGCGACGACACAAAAAAGCGCCGCACGACGGCGGCGCTTTCACAAGGTGGCCGTGACGTTCAGCGACGACGACGACGCAGCGTGAGGCCGAGGCCGAGGAACACGCTCGGGGCGGCACCGTCGCCGTTGCAGCCGCCCGTTTCGCCTTCGCCTTCGCCTTCACCTTCGCCTTCACCTGCTTCGCCCTCGCCTTCACCTTCACCTTCGCCTTCACCCTCGCCTTCGCCTTCGCCTTCGCCTTCGCCCTCGCCCTCGCCCGCGACCGTGAAGTCGAACGTGGCGGTGCCGACGTTGTCGCCGCTGGTGCCGCTGCCGTTGGCGTCGTTGCCGGCGACGTAGAGCGTGTGCTCGCCCGCCTGCAGGTTCGTGAGGCTGAACGTGAACGTGGCGGTGCCGTCGCCGTCGAGGGCCTTGGGCGTGGTGTGCGTCGCCGTGTTGTCGTTGGCGGCGGCGCCAAGGACCTTCACGCCAGCGCCCGCGGCGAACGTGCCTGCCACATCAGCTGACGCAGCGAAGCCCGCACGACGCCCGCTGGTCGAGGCGAGGGTGCTGTGGACGCTGACGGTGAGTTCGACGTCGTCGCCTGCCGCGAGCGCACCGTCGAGGCCGGTGACGGTGACCTCAGGAACGCTGCTGGGGTTGCGGTGGCAGCTGATGCAGCTGCTGTTCTCGCCGCTGCTGGTGTTCCCACCGGAATTCGCGAAGGCGGGCAGGGCGACGGTGGCAAGGACGAGAGCGGTGGCGCACGACAACTTCATGACAGGCAGACCTCGAGGGGGCTTTGGTGAGTACGGCTGTGCCGCAACGCGCCGAACCCTACTCGGGTTTTCAGCAGGACGCTCGCTCTTGAACACCAGATCAGGCCAATCGGCATAGGGGAGACGGGCGGTGCCCGGTCTTCCCCTGCCACACCACCGGACAGGCGGGTCCGCATCCGGCGGTTCGGTCAGTTGAGGTCACCGGCAAGCCGGGGAAGCCCCAGCCTGTCGAA
>JBIKRQ010000150.1:0-14470 GCA_044349155.1 Myxococcota bacterium | reverse complement strand
CGAGCGGTCAACCAACACGACATCTGTCGTGGCTGCATCGCCGGACGGCGTACACTCTCGTCTTGTGCGTGCAACCTCCCCACTCGTGCTCTTGTTGTTGATGTTGCAGACCTCGTCGGCGGCGCTGGCGACACGCGTGCTCGTTGCACCAGTCAGCGGCGACAACGACGCCGCCACGCGAGAAACGCTGGGGCACGCCATCGAGGCCCGCGTGGCGCACGCCATGCCTAGCAGCGAGATCGTGTCGACGACGACGATCGAAAATGCCTCCGAACTCGCTGCCTTGCGCGACTGCGTTGGCGACGACGTTGCCGCAGCGTGTTTGTCGGAAGTGGCTGGTGCCGCCAACGCCGAGATCGTTGTGCGCTCGCACCTGGGAAGCATCGGCGACGAGCTGGTGCTGTCGGTATCGGTGCTCGATGCGACGACGTCGAAAGTGCTGGGGCAAGGGCAACGGCGCGTCGAGCGCACGCGTGCCGCGACGTTGCTCGACCGTACGCCCGAACTCGTCGACGAAGCCTTGCGCGCGTCGGGCCACTTCGAGGGACCTGCCGTTTCGGTGGTGCCTGCCGTCGTCACGGTGGTGGGCGGCGCAGCACTGACGGCTGGCGTTGTGGCCTGGGCGGTGTTTGGCCTGCGCACGGCGGCCTACAACAATGCCGAGCTCACCGCCGACGACGCGGCGGCCTTTGAACAGGCCCGCACGCCACTGGTGCTTGGGGCCACAGCACTCACGGTTGTTGGCGGCGGCGTGCTCGTCGCAGGCGCCTGGATGCTGAGCCAGGAATGATGCTTTCACTGATCAAATGGGAGTCCTCGATGTTCGACCGCGTTGTTGTGGCGCTGTGCGCTGTCGTCGCTGTGTCGTCGTGTTCCAGCGCACGGCCGTGTCGCGATGACGATCAGTGTGAAGCCGGCAATGTCTGCGTCTTCATCAACGCCGACGACGAGGTCGGCACCTGCGGAACGGGCGCTGAGGGCGAAGGCGAAGGTGAAGCAGCCGAGGGCGAAGGCGAGGGCGAGCAACCCGGCGAAGGCGAGGGCGAAGGCGAGGGCGAACAACCCGGCGAGGGCGAAGGTGAGGGAGAAGGTGAAGGCGAAGGCGAAAGCCGCAGCGCTGTCGACGTGAAGGTGGGGGCCGCGTTCACGTGTGCCATCGATAACGGAGGCGGTGTGCAGTGCTGGGGCGGCAACTCGCGCGGCCAGCTCGGGCGCGACACCAACGGCAGCTCGAACATTCCGACCCGCATCGCCGGTCTCAGCGACGTCACGATGCTGGCAACGGGTGACGTTCATGCCTGCGCAAAAGGGAGCCGCAACGGCAACCAGGCCGAGGTGCACTGCTGGGGCGAATCCGGCGACCTCGGTACAGGCATGCTGATTGCGGTGGGCACGCTCGCGCAGCCGACCCTCGGTGCAGGTGTCGGCCGCGACGTCGTGGCGATCGCCAGCAGCGGCGACAACAACGGCAGCCTGACGTGCCTTGCGCACGATGCTGGCGGCGTGAGCTGCTTTGGCCTGCGTGGCACGGCGCGCCCATCGGCCTTGCCTGCGTTCGAAGGTTTTGTCGTGCGCGCCGAAGGGCTCACCGTGTCGCTCGACAGCGTCTGCGGCGCGAACGAAGCAGGTGGGGTGATGTGCGTCTCTGTCGGTCTTGGTGGCAGCCTCGGCGGCCTCGACGCGTTCGGATGTGACGACGGGCTGACGTGTGGCGCGCTCGCGGGCACGTTCTCGTCGACATCGGGCAACGCCTGCCGCCTGCAGGGCAGCGAACTGCGGTGTGTTGGCGAAAACGAGTACGGCGTGGCGCAGCCAACCAACCGCCCAAACGACGTCGCTGCTGACGTCGCGATCGCGTCAAACGCCACCGACGTCGCGCTGGGCGAACAGCACGGGTGCGCGATCGTCGAGGGACGCCTGAAGTGTTGGGGACGCACGCTGAATTTTGCCACGGGGCTCGACGTGCTCGATGTGCGCGCTGAGCCCTGCCAGAACGATCCCGACGTCACGTGCCACGGCCTCGTTGAGCCCTCGCCGACGCAGCTGTTCAGCGCGGTGAGCGTGCACCGTCAGCGCAGCTGCGGGCTTGGTAACGACGGCGTCGTGACGTGCTTTGGCCTTGGTGGTGGCGGGCTGTCTGCGGGGCCGGCGCAGTTTCGCCTGCGGTGACGACGACGTGGGATCGAACGCCGCGACGGCTTGTTTGATGTCGTCCATCCGGTGTGGGATACCCGCCAGCACATGGCCCCCAGGGTATTGGTTTGTCTCGAGGATTCCGGTGTTGCCCACGTTATCGCCGCCAGGCTGATGCGTGACGGCCTCGACGGTGTCGTGGTCAGTCAGGTCGCGCGGCTCGTCGACGAGGCCCGCAAGGGGGTCGCGGCGGTCGCTGTTCAGCATCGCTACGCGACGGGCGAAATCGGCTCGTCGCTGCTGCGGCAGGTTCGCGTGGCTCGCGGCGAGGTGGTGCCATCGATTGTCGTCGTCACCGGCGAGCTTTCGGGCCCCGACCGCCTCGTCTACGAACGGCAGTACAAAGTCTCGGCCTTCCTCGGCAGCGACGCGGGGGCAGGGGCTTTGGCCGACGCGATCGCCGCGGCCAGTGGCGTCGCTGGCGACGTCGAGCTGCACGAAGACGAAGCGCGCAACGAGTTCGATATCTCCATCGAGAGCCACGCCTCGGTCGACATCGATGCCGCCTTTGCCGGCGCGTTCGACGACGACGATGACGAGAGCGTCAAGACGGTGGAAATCTCACGCAGTGAACTGTTGCGCCTGAAGGCCACCGTGGCCGCACCTGTCACAGCACCGCAGGTACCCGTTGTCGACGACAGCGCCGAGCTGTCACACCTACCAGCGCCTGGTGGCGACGACGACTTCAACCTCGACGACAAGCCACCGGCGCGGGCGCGGGCTTCGCTCGCCAGTGCCGACCAATTCGACTTCTCGGTGTCGACGAGCGTCGGCCCTGTCGAAGCCGCCCCCTCCCCCACACCGTCCGTTTCAGCCGATAGCTCGACGCCGGGAGGCCCCGCCTCCACCGACGACGGAGACAGCATGCAGATCCAGGAGCTTCAACGCACTCAGGCCGAGCTCAAAAAGGCGTTGCTCGCCGAGCGCAAGGCCCGCGAGGGCGCTCAGAAGCGTGTCGAAGAGCTCGAACAAAAGCTGACGAAGATGGGCGACACGCCGTCGACCACGAGCCAGGGCGGCGTGCCGACCGACGGCGTGTTCGAAGACCTTCGCTACCCGGCACTGCTCGCTCGCTGTCGCGCCGAGGCGTTCTCTGGCTCCCTCGTCATGCAGGCCGGCGGCTCGACGCGCACGGTGTTCATGAAGGACGGCTTGCCCGTCGCGTTCTCGTCGAGCGAGCCGGGCCAACGCATCGGCAAGGTCCTCGTGTCGCAGGGCCGGATCACCGACGAGCAGTACATGAAGGCTGCCACGCGGATGGTCGAGAAGAGCATCAAGCTCACCGACGCCCTCGTCGAGTTGAGCCTCATCGACGCCGAGAGCCTCGCCGTCGAGCAGCGCAACCTCACGCGCGATCAAATCATTGCCGGCTTCGAGGTGGTGCAGGGCCGTTTCACCACGACGACCGGGGCCGCTCCCGACGCCAACACCCCCACGTTCGACTTCGGGCCCGGCGAAATCTACGTGCAGGGCTACCGTCGCTACGCGCCAGCCAACGAGATGGTCGCGGCGTACGAAACGCTGCGGGACAAGTACCTCGTCGCCAACGCGCGCCTCGCCAGCTACCGGCCGAAGCTCGGCTTGCTCGGCGACGACGAGCGGCTGCTGCGCTTGTTGGGCGAAGCCCTCACCGTCGAGGAAGCCGTTGAGCGTGCTGGCCTGTCGGCCGAGGCCGCCTCGCGCTTGCTGGCCGCACTGCAGGCCCTCGACCTCGTCGAAGAGTGGAGCCCGGGGGTCGAGCAGTTCCGCAGCCGTTTGCGCGCCGAGCGCCAGCGTCACGCCGAGGAACTCGCCGCCCTGAACGCCGAAAACCGCGCCGTGCAAGACCGTTTGTTGCGCGCCTTCGAGGCGGCACTTGCGGGCCGTGGCGAGGCGAAGTCGTTGTCGGCTGCTTTGGGCGATCGCGCGCCGTCGTCGTCGTCGTCGTCGTCGGTTGGGGCCGCCAGCGTCGCGCCTTCGGTGTCGCCGGTCGTCGCGGCCGCCACTGCCACCACGCTGCCGCGTTCGCCGTCGTCGACGTCAACATCGGCCGCGACGCGCGCCGAGAAACCACTCGAGCGTCTGTCGTCCGAGAAGCCCGCGAAGAACACGCTCAACTGGACCACCGAGCAGCCGCACACGCCACCGCCGGCGCCCCGCACCGAAGCACCATTGTCGTCGCTGTCCACGACGTTGGCTGCAGCGGCTTCGGCGCCGATCATCACGCCGCCGCCACCGGCGCGTGAAGAACTCACACCCGCTGAGCGCAAGTTCCGCGAAGGTGTCGAGCAGGCGTCGCAAGAGCGGCTCGACGAGGCCGAAGTCACGCTGCGCGAAGCGGTCCGCCTCGACGCCACGCGGCCCGAATTCCTCACGGCGCTGGCTCGTGTGTTGTTGGGCAACCCCCGCTACGAGCGCTCGGGCACCTTGCCTGTCGTGCGTTCGTTGCTCGACCGCGCCGTCACCCTGGCGCCCGACCACGCCGAGGCGACCGCGCTGCACAAAGAAGTGCTCGCCGAAATGGGCAGCTGACCGGCGCCGACGAAGCCCGACAACGCCGGCAGCACTGCCGGCGTTTTTTGTTCAAGCGGGTCAGTGCGAGGGCACGGGCATCAGCAGGACCGAGCGGCTCCAACGAATCTCTGGCTCTTTCTGCTGAGACTTGCCCGCTGAAGGCGCCACAATGGGCCTGGAAACGGCGCTGACCGCGAATCCGAGTGCGCACGCGGGAATCGAAGACGTCGCGGTCCACGGGCCTTCCAGGGCGATGCTGACATGGGGCGCGCAGGCATCGGTGGCCGGCGTTGTGAACACCACTTCGGGCACCCTGCGGATCACTTCGCCGTCGCGCCACGTCAACAGCGCCGTTGGCAGCGGGCCCTCAAAGGCCATGGCCGCGCCGGCGATGACAAACCCCTGACCATGCAACGTTGCTGGTGTGCTCGTGCCGTCGACGACGGTGGGCACAAACAGGCGAAGCGTGCGCGGTCCCGCGACGGGCAGCGACGGTGGCGGCCACGGCAACGTCGTCGACGGTGTTGAACGGGTCTTTGTCGGGGCAGCAGGCGAACTCGGTGTCAGCGGCGAGAACGCGCCAGCGTCGTCGATCGTAATGATCACACCGTCGACCGCCGCAGTCAGACTCGCGCCCGTGGGCGGCAGCGGCCAGCGGGGCAGGGCCGCAGAACGCTCGGTGGGCTGCTCGCGCAGTTGCACCGTGTGGGGGGCGCTGTCGTCGTCGACAACGAACAACGTCAGCTCGCGCACGTCGCCGTCTGAGACCTGCACCACCAGCGACGGCAGGGTTGGATCCTGCGCGAGAAAGACCACGGTCAACACATGCAGGGCGATCATTGCTGCTGTCCTTTTGGGGTCATGTCGACGTGGAACGCCGGAAATCGCGGATGCGCAGTTGCACCGATTGCTGCCCGTTCCATTCGCGGACCTCGGGGGTCGCCAACAGGTCGACGGGCCCGTCCCACTCAGCGGCGCGCGCGGCGGAACCGAACGAAATGACGTCGAGAAAGCCCGGGCTGCGCTGTCCGATCGACGTAAACGAACGTGGATCGATCGAGCCTTTGAGGTGCTCTTCCTTCAACACCTTCACACCGCGCAGACGCACGTTCTCGACGACGAACAGTGGCTCGGGGTTCTTTCGACCAAACGGCGAGGCGATCGAGAGCGCTTGCACCGCATCGAACATGAGGTCGTTGCCCGTGATGGCACCGTCGTGCCAGGCGACGCGGCGCAAATCGTCGTCGACGAGGGCGTTTTGCGCGTACGACAACATCGCGTCGCGAAAGCGCTCGAAACCACCCGCGGCAATGCGCACACCCGCGGCATGCGCATGCCCACCGAAGCCCGCGAGCACCTCGGTGCCCACGTCGAGCGAGACCGCGCGCAACGCGTCGTAGAGGTGAAACGCTTCGATGCTGCGCCCACTGCCGCGGCCCCCTTCGCCCACGACGATGGCCGGTCGACCGAAGCGATCGACGAGACGCGAGGCCACAATTCCCACCACGCCGGGGTGCCAGCCGTCGTCGCCAACCACGATCGCGCGTGCGGTGCGCAACGCGGTGCTGCGGTCCACCTGAGCAATGGCGTCGGCGACGATGCGCTTCTCGAGGTCGCGGCGGGCCTTGTTCTCGGCGTCGAGCACCGCCGCCAACCGTTCAGCTTCGGCCGGCGCGCTGCGCAACAGCTGCACGCCCTGTATCGCGTCGCCGAGGCGACCAGCAGCGTTCACGCGTGGCCCAAGCTGAAAGCCGAGGTCGCTGGCCGCCACGCGTTGTGCGTCGACGTTGGCCACCGCCAGCAGCGCCTGCAGCCCGGGGCGTTTTCCCTGCCGCAACGCCTTGAGCCCGGCATGCACCAGCACGCGGTTCTCGCCGACCAGCGGCACCACATCAGCCACGGTGCCGAGGGCCACGAGGTCGAGCGCGTCGCGCAAATCGGGTTCGGGCCGCGTCGACGAGAACCAGCCCACATCGCGCAGACGTCGACGCAGCGCCATCGCCAGGTTGAACGTGACGCCGACGGCGCACAGCATTTCACTGCCGCGCGTGCAGTCGTCGCGGTGCGGGTTGATCACCGCCGTGGCTTTCGGCAGCTCGACGGGAACGGTGTGGTGATCGACCACCACGACGTCGATGCCGCGCTGCTTGGCGTACAAAATTTCGTCGTGGTTCGTGACTCCGCAGTCGACGGTGACCAGCAGTTTGCAGCCCGCGTCCGCGAGGCGGTCGACGCCAGCACGCGACAGGCCGTAGCCCTCGATGAGTCGGTCGGGGATCGTGCAGTGGCTGCGAATGCCGCAGTTCTCGAAGAAGTCGGTGAGCAGCGTCGTGGAGGTCACGCCGTCGACGTCGTAGTCGCCGAACACGCCGATGGGCTCGTCGGCCTTGATGCTGTGCTCGATGCGCTCGAGGGCCGCGTCAATACCAGCGAGCCGCAACGGGTCAGGCAGCTGCTTCAACGTCGGTTGCAGGTACGTCGCCGCGGCGGCTGCCGACGTCACGCCGCGACCCACCAACATGCGCGCGAGGGCCGGGGCGACGTGGGCGGCGGCAACGATCTCGTCGACGGCACGCGCATCGGTTTCGCGCTCGTTCCAGGCCAGCGGCGGGCGCGGCAGTGGAGGCAGCGGCGGTTCGACTTCGGTCACACATTCCCCGTTCGTGATGTGGCGGGAGGTTTCCCGCCCGCCCCTCAGAGTTCGCCTCGGCGACCAACCCGGTCTCCCTCGAGCGTGGTCAGCGCGACGGCGTCGACCAAAACTGCCGAATCGACCATCACGCTGCTAGCATGCGCCATGCGTTTTGCGGCGTGGTTGCTTTTGTTGGGCGTGGTGTCGTCGTCGGTGCGTGCGGAAGCTCCGCCTCCCGACACCCGCGTGCGCACCGTCGTCATGGGCATCGCACCTCGCCGAGGCGTGAAAGACAAAACGCTGGCGCTCGCCCTCTCTGACGTTCTGCTTGCCACGTACGCGCGCGACACCACGCGGCTCGTCATCGGCCCCGACGACATCCGTCGCGCCCTCGAGTGGGAGTCCTCGCGGCAGCAGGCCGGTTGCGACGACTCGAAGTGCCTTGCCGAGGTGGGGTCTGCACTCGACGCGTCGCGCATCGTCTCGGGCGCGCTCGACGCTGTGGGCAACGTGATCATCTTCAGCTTGTCGGAGATCGACGCGAAAACACTCGAGCCCATTGCCCGCGTGCAGGAGGAGGTCTCGAAGGACGAGGCCGCCTTGCTCGACGCCACACGACGCCTGTCGGCGGAGTTGCTGAAGGCGGCCCACACTGCCGCACCGAAAGCGCCGCGCGTGTCGTCGCGTGGCACCGGGGGCCTCGACATCGGCTCGGACCCCCTTGGCGCGGTCGTCGTCGTCGACGGCATCGAGTCTGGTGTGACCCCAACAAGCGTGAACAACCTCGCACCAGGTCGGCACGTGGTGCAGCTCAAGCGCGAGGGCTACGTCACCGCCGAGGTCGAGGCCCCCGTGAGCGACGGCGCGACCGCTAAACTGCGCGCCGCTTTGCCCCTTGAACGCCGCGTCGCCGAGGCCAACTTCGCCGCACAGCAGGAGAAGTGGGGCGAGACCGAGCTGTGGCGCCAGGTGTGGGGGTGGACGAAAGTCGGCGGTGGAACGCTCGTTGGAGGCGTTGGGCTGCTGTCGGCCATGGGCGCGAAGGACGCTGGTGGGCGTGTCGTCCTCGGGGCGGCGGTGGTGGCGTCGGCCGCGGTGCTGGTCTGGGGCGTTGCCGACCTTGTCACGCCAACGCCAACGCCGGTGCCTGACTGGCAGTTGCAAAAGACCGCCACGGTGACCCCGTCCGTTGGCGAAGCCGAAGTGAAGGTCTTGCAGGAAGCGGAAGCAAAGGGCGGCTGATCAGCCTTCGCCTTCGCCTTCACCTTCGCCCTCTCCCTCTCCTTCGCCCTCACCCTCGCCCTCGCCCTCGCCCTCGCCCTCGCCCTCGCCTTCGCCCTCTCCTTCGCCCTCACCGGGGAGCACCGCGGGAGGACCGACGACGAGGGCACCAACGGCGATGGGGGCGGCGACAATGCCGCTCTCGTCCATGATGACGATGAAGTTGAACGACGTGATGTTGACGAACGCCGGCACCGTGTAGGCGCGCGCCGGGTCGGCGAGCACACCGGTCAGTGCTGCCGCAAAGTTCGGTCCCACCCGAATGCCGGCGAGAGCGCCCTCGACGCTGTCGGTCAAAAACACGCTGCCGATTGGAATGCCATCAACACCCGGCCCCGAGATGAGCGGGTCGAACGACAACTCGACAACACCGTCACCAACATCCTCGATCACAGCGAGCGAGCCCGCGCCGACGTAGTCGCCGTTGAAGTTGCCGTCGTCGACAAACGCATGGGCAAGCACGCAACGGCCGCAGCCACCGCAGCGGTTGTTCTCCTCGCGGCCACGGAAGCACACCATGGCCTCCTGATCGGTGGTGCAGACTTCGACGCCGCTGTCGCAGCCGGAGCAGACGTCGCCGGGGAGTGCTGGGGTTTCGAACTCGACGCAGCCGCCGCACGGGTTGCGTTCGTGATCCCCGACACACGTCGTGGCGGTTCCGTCGGCGTTACACACCGCGATGCCGCAGCCGAACTCGCCGCAAGGTTGCTCGGGGACGCCGTTGGTGACGTCGAGATCTTCGCACACGCCGCAGCGGTTGGGCTGGCCAGGTGGCACGAAGCACACGAGCTCGTCGCCGTTACAGCCCCATGTTCCGCACAACGGCGCGTCGCCCGAGACCGAGCACTCCGTGCCGTAGCCGGGGGTGTTCTCGTCACAGAGTGCGCCTTCGCCCTCTCCTTCGCCCTCTCCTTCGCCCTCGCCTTCGCCTTCGCCCTCGCCGACGACGCCACCATCGGGACCAGCGTCGTTGGGGTTGTCGATCGGACCGACACAGTCTTCACAACCGACAGTGGCGACGAGCGCGAGCAGGGCAACAGCGAAACGCATTCCGCCAGTATGCCCAAACCCCGACGGTCCACAACGCGCCGAAGCGCCAGCCAAACCGGCCCGTAACGCGCTAGACACGGCCTATGCCCGTCACCAACGACTCCTCTGCGCTTCGTACCGCCCTGCTTGCTGCCATCCAGAGCCGCAGCTTCGATCCTGCAGCCGGTGCCACCACGCCGGGGCTGTCGGGCAACGAAGTCGACAAGCTGTTGGCTGGGATCAAGAAAGACGGTGTCACCGATGACGAGGTGAAAGCCGTCGTCGAGACCCTCGTGCAGGCGCTGCAGTCGGGCTACGACATCGCGCAGCCGCGCGAGCAGAAGAACATCGCCCGCCTCCTCGACACCGTCGACAAGCTCCGCCCCGGCGTCATCGCCGACAAGGCCTCGTTCACGACGGGCACCACCACCGCGTGGGGCGCGCTGTTGCAGGCCCGCGCGGGCGGAAACACGCCGACGCCGACGCCGACGCCCACACCGACACCGACACCGACGCCGACGCCGACGCCGACCCCGACGCCCACACCAACCACGCCGTCGGTGTCGCTGGCCAAGCCCGGCTTCGATGGGGCGAGCCTCTCGCTGTCGAGCACGGCGCTCACGTTGGGCACCACCACGGTACCTCTCGAGGTGAAGGGGCAGACCAATGGCGCCGCACTGTTGGCGCTGGTGCGCCCCGGTCAGCTCACGTCGGTGACATCAGCAGCGCAGGCGGCGGTCGCCTCGCAGCTCGTCGGTGCGTTGACGGCGGGCCTGCCGGTCGATCCCACGTCGTCAGCGAAGTTCCAGCCTGCGGTGGCCTCGCTCGCGGGCCTTGGTGCGGTGCGTGAGTTGGCGGCCACATTGTCGTCGTCGCAGGTCGACGCGCTCGCCGGGCTCGTGGGCAAAACGCCCTCGGCGATGCAGGAAGCGTTGCTGCTGTCGGCGTTGTCGGCCGCACCAAAGACCACGGCGTCGACCGCGGCGTTGGCGGGCTTTCCGTCGACGGTGCAGACCGCGTTGGTCGCGAGCTTTGATGCCTTCCGTGGTGAGACGGGCCGCGTTGGCTCCACCGACGTGAAGGGGGCGGCGACGACGACGGCGCTGGCGTGCCTCGCCTTCGCGAAGGACCAGACGTCGCTCGACAACATCACCAAGGGCCTCGACGCGTGGTCGCGCATGGAGGGCGGCTTCGGCAACGACTTCTCCGCCGTCGAGGGACGCGCGGCGTTCGCGATGCTCGAGCCGTACATCAACAACGCGTCGGTCACGAACCTTGTCTTTGGTGCCTTCGCGCAAGACACGCCCAAGGCGATCGCCAACGCCCAGGCTGCGGCGACGACGGCGCGCATCGAGCCCGCCCTGTTGGCGGCGCGTCCAACGCTCGGCGGTGTGCCGCTGTCGACGGAGCAGGCCTCGTTCATCCGCTCGATCCTGCCGGGCATCAAGGACGACGCTGCTGTGCAGGCGCTCACGCGCAGCTTGTCCACCGCACACGCCGCGTTCACGTCGACGATGTCGACGTGGGGCACGCCGCCAGCACCCACGGCACCGCTGTCGCCCGCCGCGTTTGGTGCGTTTCAGCGCGCCACGCAGCAGGTGTTTGAAGGCCGCGTGGGCAACGCCGACGGCATGGTCGACGCCCGCGCCCTCGAGAACGCGGTGCGCGCCGAGGCGTCGTCGGTCGGCGACACCGTCAAGCCGTTCCTCACCGCGCTCGCGCAAGGCGTGATTCGCGATGGCACCACAACCATCGCCGTGTCTCCCGCGGTTGCCGCCGAGCTCAAGCAGCTCGTGCTCGACACCGCGAAGTCGTCGCTGACGGTGCCAAACCTCGTCGGTGCAGCGACCGTGGTAGCGCAGGCCAACGGTGGGCGGCTCGACGGTGCAGGGGCCGCACAGCTGTCGAAGATCGTCGCCGACTACCGCGCCGAATTCTCCGGCACGCAGCTGCTCGACTTCAACAAACTGGGCCGCATCGCGAGCTTTGTCGTCGCTGGCAAAGCCGTACCGCTCAGCACGCTCAATGGTCAGTCGGTCAAGCTCGCCGACTTCTACGGGGCCGTGGCGTCGGCGGTGGCCACCAGCATCAAGAGCGATTTGCAGCAGCCGTGGGTTGGTCAGCGCTGGGGCATTCGCGCCAAGCAATCCGTCGAGCTTCTCGACGTGCTCGCGCAGCAAGCCGCCGAAAACGCAGGCCCGATCCACCTGCTGGCGCAGCAGTTCCCTGGCCAAAAAGTGCAGGTCGTGGCGACGGGCAAAGACGGCGAACACGAGCGCTTCTTGTTCAAAGTCGGCGCCAATGTGTTCGCGCAAGCGAGCGATGGCCGCGTGCAGAGCTACGACGTGCGCAGAAACAGCATCGACCCGGTGTTGTTCACCGCCGACGTGCGCAGCGATGGCGCCTACGACGTGCAGGTGCCGCAAACGTCGACGCGCAAGTACCCCACGCAGGGCACCTACGCCGTCGGCGACAGCGTCGACCTCGCCTACCGCGACCAGCAGGCCGCCAACAGCTACGACGAGGGCAAGCCGTTCTCGACGCAGTTCAAGGTCGCGCAGGGCATCATCAAGAGCTTCGACAGCAACGGCAGCTACGCCGTCGAGTTCACCGATCCGCAGGGCAAGACGCAGCAGAAGTCGTTGAGCATTGATGAACTCAAGAAGTTCAACCACCCGCACTACTTCTCCGAGAATGCGTCGCTGTTCTCCGACGTGAAAATCAACATCAACAGCGACAAGGCGTTGAAGGATTTCCTCGACGGAGCCCAGCCGATCATCCAGCAGCACCTGCCCAACGACGGCTCGTTGCTGAACCTGTCGACGGAGCAGTTGGCGAAGCGCCAGAAGGCCTGCGTCGACGCGCTCATGCACTACGCGTCGACCAACATGAAGTATCCGAGCGACAAGACGTCGACGTCAGACGCCGACAGCCAGACCTACCACCGCCTCATCGGCGACGGCTGGAACAAGGTCGACCTCGGCGAACTCGTGAAGATCAAAAAGGGCGTGTGCCGCCACCAGTGCATCGTGCAGCACCTGCTGTTGCAGCGCGCGGGCATCGATTCGCGGCTTGCGTCGGGCTCGGCCAACACGTCGTCGGGCGACTTCCGCGGCTTCCACATCTGGGTGGAACTCACGCTCTCCGACAACAGCCGCTACCTCTCGGACCAGACGTGGAGCGACCCAACCATCCCGCTGTGGGACGGTGCCTACAACGTCGACAAGCAACGCATCGAGATGTACGACCGCACCGCCCGCTACGACTCAAACATCGTCCCCTGACGTCGTCGGCGGCGCGTCCTTGATCGACGTCGGAGGATATCGTGGGTCGTCGCGCTGCCAGTGAAGCTTTGTCTGCGTTGGGGTTCGCTGCTGAGTTGCTCGGCGACGCGTGCCCCGTCGTGGTCGACGTCAAAGCGGTCACAGCGCTTGCGTGGAGCATCCGCAGCGTTGAGGGCGGGCTCGCGGGTGCTGCACACCTGCCGGGCATGACCCCGCTCGTCACCGCCGTTGTCGACGACGCTCTGGCCGATCGCGAACCCGCCGTGCTGCGCGAACTGCACACGCTGCTGCCTCCTGGTGTGCTTGCGCTTCGGCGCGTGAAGGGCCTTGGGCCAAAGAAGGCACAGCGGGTGTGGCGCGAGCTCGGCGTCGAGAGCCTGGGCGAACTTGAGTATGCCTGCCGCGAAAACCGCCTCGTCACCCTCGACGGCTTCGGCGACAAAACCCAGGCGTCGATCCTCGCGCAGCTGCAGGCGTTGGCGGCCGAAGAAGGCCTCATGCGGCGCGATCAAGCGCTGGCGTTGGCCGCTCCCGTCGTTGCAGCGCTCGAAGGGGCAGGGGCCCGCGTCGTCGTCTGCGGCGCGCTTCGTCGCGGGTGCGAACTCGTCGACGAAGTGGTGCTCGTGTCGTCGACCGCACCTGCTGCGGCACTGCCAGCGCGTGTGCGTGTCGTCGTCGCCGATGGTGCGCGCTTCGGCGTGGGGGTACTTGAGGCCACAGGCAGTGCCGAGCACGTTGCGCTGCTGCGTGCACGTGCCGAGGCCCGCGGCATCGACTTCACCGCGATCGCTGCCGACGACGAAGACGCGGTCTACGCCGCCCTTGGCTTGTTGCCCGTAGCGCCCGAGCAGCGCGAAGCTGGCAACGTCCTCGTCGAGGTGGGCAAGGCGCGGCCGAAGCTGGTGTCGCGCAAAGACCTGCGCGGTGCGTTGCACAACCACACCACCGCCTCAGACGGTGCCGACGACGTTGTCACCATGCTCAAGGCAGCGGCGGCGCACGGGCTGAGCTGGCTTGGCATCAGCGACCACTCCGTCGCGGCGGCCTACGCCCACGGCCTCGACGCCAAGCGTTTGCGCGCCCAACGCGACGAGCTGCACGCGGCCAACGGCACGGCGGGCGTCACGGTGCTGGCGGGTGTCGAGAGCGACATCCTCGCCAACGGCGACCTCGACCTCGACGACACGGCCCTCGCCCCCCTCGACGTCGTGGTGGCCTCGATGCACCAGCGTTTCGGTCTGCGTGGCGAGGCAATGACGGCGCGGTTGGTGCGGGCGGCGATGCACCCCCTCGTCGACGTCATCGGCCACCCCACGGGCCGGTTGCTGTTGTCGCGCGCGCCAGCAGAATTCGATGTGTCGGCGTTGTTGGCGGCGTGTGCGGCAAGCGGTTGCGCCGTCGAGCTCAACGCCAATCCCGCACGCCTCGACCTCGCCGAGGTGTGGTTGCGTGAAGCGAAAGAGCGCGGCGTGTTGGTGTCGATCGCCGCCGACGCCCACGCCGCCGACGAACTCAACAACCTCGAGCACGGCGTGGCCCTCGCCCGACGCGCCGGCCT
>JBIKRQ010000149.1:0-14512 GCA_044349155.1 Myxococcota bacterium | reverse complement strand
TTTTGAAGTCGCTGGTTGCTTAAACTGGCCCGACGGGGCGTTTTCCAGCAACCTGCTACGGGAAGATGACACCGATGCCAGCGGCCGCGAGCGTTGCCTGCTGCGCATGCGCGGTTGCGGTTTGCTCGGGGCTGCCTGGCACAAACACCAGCGATGGAGCGAGCGACGGTGCGCAGCGCGAGAGCACGGTGTGCACCGCCATGACGTCGTCGACGACGAGGCGGTTGCCCGCGGTGTCTTCGGTGTACAGCGCAAACATGAGCACGCCGTTTTGGCCCGTGAGCGGATGGGGGCGTGAGACGAAGCGGACCTCGCCGCCCCACCAGGCCCGCGTTGAGCGGCGCAGCACGAGGCTTGTGTAGTCGGTGAAGTCGAGGTCTTCGCCGCCCGGCAGCGACGTCAAAAACGGCAGGTGGTACGGGAACTCGGCCATGTTTTGAAACAGGCAGCGTTCCCCCACGGGGGCGCGCGGCTCCACACCGTCGAGTGCGGCGATGTACTTCACCGTGCCGATGCTGGTGCCAAGGGCGGTGAGATCGTCGACGGTGGTGATGGTCTCAAGGTACGGCGGTACTTCGCCCTCTCCTTCTCCTTCACCTTCGCCCTCACCTTCGCCCTCACCTTCGCCTTCGCCTTCGCCTTCGCCCTCACCTTCTCCTTCGCCTTCTCCCTCACCTTCGCCTTCTGCGGGGGACGCACACGACGACGACAGACCGGGCAACAGCAGCGACAGCACCAGCAGTGCACGCTTCATGATTCGTCTCCGGGGCAGGTGGCGAAGTTGTCGACGAGCTCGGGGAGGGGATTGCTCACGGCGATGCAGGCTTCAGGGGCCGAGCGTGTTTCGCAGCCGTCGGTGACCACACCGCCGCGGGTCTCGGCCACCACGCAGTCGACGGGCTGACACGCGCGAAAGCCAAACCCGTAGCTCGAGTGGTTGTAGGAGTAGCGCACCTCGTCGATGACGAAGGCGAACGCGTCGTTGTGGTGGTTGCCGCCATAGTCGTAGGTGACCTCGGCGAGCGGCGTGACGACGTCGGCCTCGGCGATGAAGGCGACCACGTTGTCGTAGCGAGGGATGGGGAAAAACGAATCGTCGATGCTCGTCGCGGTGGCTTGCACGTAGACCACCGCATCGTGTCCATCGCGCCTGAAGGTGCACACGAAGTCCTGGTCGGCGCCGAACTCGTTGTCGCCGGGGGTGCGGATGGTGAAGCCGTACGGGTTGTCGACCGCTTCGCCTTCTCCCTCGCCTTCACCTTCACCTTCACCTTCTCCTTCGCCTTCGCCTTCGCCTTCGCCTTCGCCTTCGCCTTCACCCTCTCCTTCGTTGCCAACGCACGAGGAGGACGACGTCGACGACGCGACGACAGCGAGCAACGACAACACACACAGCACTGGTTTGTTCATGGCGCAAAGATCCGGGTGGTGGGGACAACAACGGTGTCGCCGTTGGTGACGGTGACTTCATAGACGAGGAAGTCGACGGGGTCGTCGAAGTCGGCGCGGACCGACCAGCGCACGGCGAGGGACCCGCTCGTGGCGACGAGGCTGTCGTTCCAGTTGTGGTGGCTGTTTTCGTAGTCGAGGGCGTCGAGGCCGCGGATGGTGTGCTGCTCGCCGTTGTAGGTCACCTCGAGGGCAAGTGGAGCATAGATGCCCGACTCGCCGACGCCCTGGGCGACGAGGCGGCGGTGCACGACGACGTCAACGCTGTCGCTGCCAAAGCGCAACGCCTCGTCGGGCACGCTGGGCTCGAAGGTGGTGTCGAGATCGAACGGCGCCATGAGCCCCGACGCGGAGCGCTCACCCGTCGGGTCGTCGACGGTGAACAGGAGATTCTCGTCGTCGAAGCGGTTCACACGCACGTCAAGGGTGCCCACGGCAAAGCGGAAGCCTGCCTGGCCATCGGTGGTGTCGGCGCTGATGGTGGTGATGGTGGTGCCGATCAGATCGAGATCGGCCTGGCCCAGACCCACCGGCACCACCGCGCGCAGGTCGAAGCCCGGGGCTGCCGCACGCGGGCAGGTGACGAGCTGAAAGAGCATCGGGTTGAAGCCGATGGCGAACACGTCGGCGTCGTTGCCGTCGCACACGCCGCGGCCCAGCGATGTCGCATCGATGCGCACCGGGTTGTCGGCGCTGAAGCGGCGGGTGGTTTCGGTGCCTGTTTCAAGGTCGCGCTCGACAAGCTCGAAGGCCTGCTCGTCGGCGAAGCCGCCCACGCCGAGCAGGCGCGCCTGACGCACACCGCTGCCGCTCGTGAAGTCGGGCGCGGGCGCGTAGCGCGTGTGCCACATCGAGGTGTCGCGATCGAAGTCGACGACGCTGGTGTCGTTCCAGTTGTGGTGTTCAGCGCTGTACGTGTGCGCGAAGAAGTCGCGGGCGACCTCGTCACGGAACACGCCGTCGCGCGCCACCACCGTCGTCAACCACTGCACGGGATAGCTGCCGGCGAAGGTGTCGCGCGTGCGATAGCGCCTGAAGATCACCGCGCGCTGCCCGTCGTCGTCGACGCCGCGGATGGCCTCGATGGCTGTGTACGCTGCGTTGTCGATGCCATCGGCGTCGGCGATGCTGCAGGGGCGCAGCAACGTCGACACCTCGGTGCTGGTGTCTTCGTAGCCAAAGGTCGCGACGAAGGTGTTGGCGCTGCTGTAGTCGACGTCGGGCGGGGGCTCACCACCGCTGAACAGCGAGACGGACTCGATGAGGGCAGCCGTCGCCGACAGCGGGTAGCGCACCGTCGCCTGCAAGCTGTGCGTGCCCGTTGTGTTGTCGACGTCGAACGCCTCGAGGGTGGCCTCGCCACTGCACACCGAGGCTTGCTGCAGGTCGGTCGACAACGGCCCGTGCTCAAGCTCGACATCGCTGAGCTGGCCCGCAGAAAGAGCAGCACGCGTGAAATTCGTACGTGCCTGTACGGGAATATTCACCCGCATCTTATTGGCCACAGCGACGTCAAGGCCGCCGCCTTCGCGCCAGGCATCACACAGCTGCAGCGGCTCTGACCACGTCGCGCGCACGGAAGCGAACGGGGTGCCAGCGAGGGTGCCGTCGTCATCGATGGCGGGCTGTGCTGGGCAACTCGGTTCGCCTTCACCTTCGCCTTCGCCTTCACCTTCGCCTTCGCCTTCACCTTCTCCCTCTCCCTCGCCCTCGCCTTCGCCGGGGGCAGGGCAGGCGGTCAACACAGCGGCAAGCAGGGGCAGCGACAACGAGGAGAGCACGCGATGCATGCGCGCACTGAAGCACGCCGCATGCCGACGTTCGCTCCCTTCACAACACGGCAGTCCAACGCGTTGCTGGCGTTGCGGAACCCGTTGACGTCGTGGAACGTGCGATCTGCAGTTCGCAGTCTGCAGTTCGCAGTGTGGCTAAAAGGCGGTGCCGCACACCGGCTGCGACGGGCCGGCTTCACCCGTCACCTGCACGCCAACCTGGATCGACGACGTCACCGCCGGGCCGCAGGCATCACCGCGGTGGCCGTCGAAGTCGGCGCGCACCGACTCCACGGGCACGGGGGCCGCACCCGCAAACGACACCGCGACGTCGGTGAAGGGCACTTCGGCCTCGAGCTCGAAGTAGACCTCGTACAGCTCGCCCACCGCACACGCGGCGTTCGCACCCACGCGAAAGCCATCGGCGTAGATGACCACGGGAGCGTTCTCGGCGGGGGCCGCGAACACGTCGTTGAAGCACGCACCTTCGCCTTCGCCTTCTCCTTCTCCTTCGCCCTCGCCCTCGCCAACTTCACCCTCGCCTTCAGTGCCTTCGCCTTCGCCTTCGCTGACATCAGGCTCAGCGCACGCAGCGACGAAGGAGGCAACAACGACGAGGAACAGGGTGCGCGACATGGGCTCGTCGTAAACGACGCGCCTGCACCACGCAACGCGCCGCTCAGCGCAGCAGATGTCCGCGTTGGCCTTCATGTGCTGTCACCGGACGCGAGAGCACCACGTCGTTGCCGGCGGCACGCCCGAGCAGGTGGGCGTCGTCGACGGCGGTACGCACACGGGTGGCGCGCAGGCGTGGATGTTCGCGGCGCACCCAGCGGTGCAGGTCGGCATCGCCTGCCCACACCAGGCCCTGGCTTGCTTGCACGGTGCGCTCGCGCGCGAGTTTGTCGTCGACGCCACTGATGAAGCCCGCCATGAAGCGCAGGCGCGACCCACCCGCCACCGCACCGAGTCGACGTTGTGCGTGCCAGACGCGCTCGCCCGCTTCGCACAAGAAGCCAAACACCCACTCGGCCATCGCCAGATTCTCGCTGCTGCCCGAGACCTCGACGAGAAAGCCGTCTTTTCCCTCGTCGGGCAGATACGCGCGCGCGAGCACCACCTCGACGAAGAAGTAGCGCGACAACACCCCCGACAACATCTTGATGTGCGCCGGCAACCGCACCATCGGCTGCGTGAGCCGACGTGTGGCGTAGCGACGTACGCCGCGTTTCTCGAGGTGGGCGATGTTGTGCTCGAGCATGAGGCGCTGCGCGGTGTTGGCCGCTGCTTCTGCTTCGTTGGCGTTGTCGCTTTGCGCGAGGGCCAACAACTTCTGCACGCGACGCATCACACGGGCGCTGTCGTCGTCGACGTCGGCCTCAAGGACATCGTCGTCGGGCATGCCGCTGGCGCGCGCGTCGATGTGCAGGTCGTTACACACGCGCGCAAACGCGGGGCCGTGGGCGGGTTCGCTGTCGTGCACGCCGAGCACTTCGTCGACGTACTGGTGGGCCATCTCGTGCTTCAACACCGCGCGCACCACATGCCACGGCTTGCTGCGGGCCAGTGGTCGCGAGATGCCCAGGATGCGCTCGCTGCGGCGCCAGTGGCCCAGGCGTGTCGTGCTGTCGTCGAGGACGAGCACGGGCGCCACCAGCCCCCCACCGAAGAGGTCACGGTTGAAGGTGTGCCAGCAGCTGCCCAGCACGGCGAGCAGTTGACGTTCGAGCTCTGCGGTCCAGGCCATCAGCCCCGATGCGCAGCCAGATCGTGGGACGCAACCCAGCTACGCATCGAGCACGGACCTACAGCTCTCGGACGGTCAACTCGTAGACGCCGGTGGTGGCGTAGCCCGACACCATCACCAACACCGACTCACCGGCAGCCATGTCGAGGTCGACGCGCGAGCGGTTGTCGGTGAAGTTGGGATCCTCGTCGTTGCACTGCAACTCGGTGCCTCCGCACTCGCTCAGCACGATGATGATCGTGTCGAATCCAGTGGTGGTCAGCACCCATGTGCCTGTACGGGGCGCCGTGAATTGCCACGTATCGTTGAGTTGGGCCGAAGCCGCCGGCGGGCACGTGTCAGAGGCGTACCGGACGGTGCCAAAGCCTGACGCCGCCTGGATCACCGTCTCGTCCTCAATCGGGGTGCTGATTCTGCACGAGAAGTCACCGCCCTCGCCCTCGCCTTCGCCTTCGCCCTCGCCCTCGCCAACTTCACCCTCGCCCTCGCCTTCGCCGACTTCACCTTCGCCTTCGCCGACTTCACCTTCACCTTCGCCTTCGCCGACTTCACCTTCACCTTCGCCTTCGCCGACTTCACCTTCGCCTTCGCCTTCGCCGGAATCGTCGTCGTCGTCATCGCGTCGGCGACGCGGCGTGTCTTCTTCTTCGGCGGGCGGATCGAGCAGGGCCGACAACTCGGCACAGCCGCTCAACGCTGCGATCGCCACCAACACACCAGGATTGAACACACGCCGCATCGGAACCTCCATGAACAACGCGTGCAGGTGTGGCATGTGCAGCGGCAACGGCCCATCCTGCATCGCGACGTCGTGACGACCATCACGGGGACCTGCATGAACACACCGACATCGAGCACCTCTCCCGACACCGCGTTTGACGACGTCCGCACGCGCTACTGGCGCTTCGCCGACCTGCAACGGTGGCTGCGCCACATCGCCGAAGCCCATCCCGAGCTTGTGCGCGTTGAACGCTTTGGCAGCAGTGCCGAAGGTCGTCCGCTGTACGTCGTGGTTGTGGGTCGCGAGCCCGAACGCGCACGCCCGGCGTTGTGGATCGACGCCAACATGCACGCGAGCGAAGTGGTGGGCACCAACGTGGCCGTCGCCTTCGTCGACGATCTGCTGGCTCTGCACGCGGGCCACAACCGCCATCAGCTGTCGGCCCCGGTCGTCGCTGCGGCCCTCGATGCGCTTGTGTACGTCGTGCCCACGATGTCGCCCGACGGCATGGAAGCCGTGCACGAAGATGGTCGCTTTGTGCGCAGCTCGCCGCTCAACGAACGCGTCACGAAACAACCGCGCTGGCGCCAGTGCGACCTCGATGGCGATGGCCAGGTGCGTCGTCTGCGCGTGCGCGATGCATGCGGCAGCTTCGTGGAATCGAAGTCGATCCCCGGCTTGATGTTGCCGCGTGGTGTCGACGACGAAGGCCCGTTTTACGCGCTGTATCCCGAAGGTGTGATCGACGACTTCGACGGCGACGCCATCCCCGCCTGGAACATCTTTTCCGACAATCCCCTCGACCTGAACCGCAACTTCAGCCACGGCTGGCGTGCCGAGCCCGAGCAGGAGGGCGCTGGCGATTTCGCGGGCAGCAGCCCCGAGGCGCGCGCGGTGATGGCGCTGGCGACGAAGACACCGAACATCTACTTCTGGGTCAACCTGCACACCTACGGCGGCGTGTGGATTCGTCCTCGTGGCGATGCCCCCGACAGCGCGCTGTCGTTTTCCGATCGCGCCATCTTCGGCCTCGTTGAAGACTGGGCGCAGCAGTTCACGCACACGCCCACGGTGTCGGGCTTCGAGCAGTTCACCTACGTGCCCGACAAGCCGTTGCGCGGCGACCTCAGCGACTACGCCTACCACCAGCGCGGCGCGTTTTCGTGGTCGGTCGAGTTGTGGGACCTGTTCGCGCGCGCGGGCTTGCCCAACGGCAAACGCTTCGTCGACCGCTACACCGACCAACGCACCAGCGACGTCGAGCATCTGGCGCGGGCCATCGCCGCGTTGGGCGCCACAGCAATCGAGCCGTGGCGGCCGCTGCGTCATCCGCAGCTGGGTGACGTCGAGATCGGCGGCTTCGACCCGCGCTTCTCGGTGTGGAACCCGCCGCCGGGCGCGCTCGTGAACGACGTGTGCACGCAACACGCAGCGGTGTTTCTGCGGCTGCTCGCACTCCTTCCGAAGCTGCACGTGACGACGTCACGCGAGGTTCTGGGCCCCGACACGTTCCTGCTCACCGTGACGGTGGAGAACCAGCGCGGCATCTCGACGGTGGGCACCGATGTCGCCAAAGGCCTGCCGCACGTGGAGCCGCTGGTGGTCGAGCTCGTTGATGCAACACGCAGCAAAGACGGTCCACGACGTCGTGTGGGGCATCTGGGTGGTCCGCAGCTCGGGCGCTTTGGTGCAGGCACCACGTGGCCGTACCAGAACACCGAAGGCGAGCCGGTGCGTCGTCGCTGTCAGTTCGTTGTGGTCGGCGCGGCGCCGGTGGCGGTGCGTGTGGGCTCGCAGCGCACGGGTTTCGTCGACGTCGTGGGCTAGCGACGGCTAGCTGCGGGGCATCAGGCCTTCGCCGAGGACGTTGGTGACTTCGCGCGCGAGGGCTTCAGCGTCGTCGGCAGAGACCTTGCCCAGCAGGCCGTCGGTGATCATGCGCGCCAGGCCGTAGGTGATCGCCTGCGCAGCCAACACACCAGCGCTGGCCACCTCGGGGCTGCGCTCGCCGATGTGTCGCCCCAACACGGCTTCCATCAACGCCTCTTGCGACGCCGACAACGCGCTCAGCGTTTCAGACATCGCGAGCAGGTCGCGGCGCGCGAGCAAACGAAACCACGCTGTGTGTTCAACCGCGAAGCGCACGTAGGCAACACCGCGGGCTTGCTCGCGATCGATGCCTTCGTTCGCACGCGCGACCGCAGCGTCGATGGCCTCGACCATCTTGTGCGCGCCTTCTTCGGCGAGTGCCACCAGCAAGGCGTCGCGTGTGGCGAAGTGGCGAAACGGTGCGGCCACCGACACGCGCAACTGCTGCGCGAGCGCGTTCATGCGCACGGCATCAACGCCTTCGTCGCGCACGACGATCAACGCTGCATCCATCAACGCCCGACGGAGATCGCCGTGGTGGTAGCGGCTGGCGGGCTTGCGCTGGGGCTTCTTGCTGACCGCGGCGTCGGCTTTGGCCGGCGGTGCTTCAGTCGTCGCCTTCACCGCCGATGGGCTGTGATCTGCTGCTCGTGGACCCTTCACCATGGGCGTCGCTTGACAGATCTGAGGGCGGTTTGCATGATGTTAGTATGACTAACATCAAGGCGAACGCGCTTCTTCGTGGCCAGTCCCTTCTGCTCCTCGCTTGTGTCTGGGGGCTTGCCGGGTGCAGCCACAGCGCCAGCGAAGGCGCCAACAAGCTCGACGCCGCACTCGCTCACGCGGTCGACGCCGACAGCAACGACGACGTGCACAGCGCGGTCATGGCGGTTGATGCGCCTCGCTACGGCTTGCAGCACGCCAGCGCTGCTGGTGTGGCGCACAAAGATGCAGCGATGACCGTCGACACCGCGTTCTTCTCGGCGAGCGTGGGCAAGCTGTTTGTCGCCGCGGCGGTGTTGTCGCTGTCGAAGTCTGGCGCCATCGAGCTCGACGCGCCGTTTTCGCGCTACGTCGACTTCAGCGAGGTGCGCGGCTTGCCTGTGGCTGGCGGCGATCGCGCGTTGGCAGAGGTCACCGTGCGGCAGTTGTTGTCGCACCGCTCGGGACTGCCCGACTACTTCGCCGATGTGTCGGCCGATGGTGCACCGCACGTGGCCGACCTCATGGTCGCCGAGCCAGACCGCGTGTTCACGCGCGACGATCTGCTGAGCTACACCCGCGCCCACTTCGCCCCCGTCGGCGCACCGGGCAAGGTCTTTCATTACGCCAACACCAACTACGATCTGCTGGGCATGGTGCTCGAGCGTGTGACGGGGGCGGCGCGCTACACGGCTGTTGTGCGGGAACAGGTCATCGCACCGCTCGGGCTCGAACACACCTGGTACCACGACGTCGAACCAGCCCCCATGCTCGCTGATGGACGCGCGTTTCCCACGGCCGACGCCTACCTCGGCGGCGTCAACGTGACCGGGTTTGCCTCGCTGTCGGCCGACCAGGCCGGCGGTGGCCTGATGACCACGGTTGCCGACCTGCAGCGCTTCATGCGCGGGCTCGTTGCGGGTACGCCGGTCGCGCTCAGCGACTTCGGCGACTTCACCCTCGACGCCATGCACGGCGGCATCGACGTCGGGCTTGCGTTGTGGCGCATCCGGCCCGCCGGTGTGTTCTTCGCGTTGGGCGGCATGCCCGACATGGTCGGCCACTCAGGGTCGACGGGCGTGTGGGCCTACTACGCGAGCGACATCGACGCCGTCTTCGTGGGCGCCGCCAGCGCCTCAAGCTGGCAGGAAAAGCACATCGAGTTTCTCCTGGCCGAAGTGGTGCCCGCGGTCATTGGCACCACGCCCGTGGCGCAAGACTGACCGGCGTCACGTCGATTGAGCCTCGAAGAGAAACCGGCTTTGCGGTTTGTCGCCGAGGCGAGTCTCTTGAGGGGTGGGCGGGGAACCTTCCCCGCCAATCGATGGCGCAGGTGTCAGCTCCGTGACACGCCGTGGTGAACGAATGTTTTATTGCGGCGAGCGCGCGGTTGCTTTGATATCCGTGCCAGCACCTCGTCAGATGACCAAGAGAACGCGCGGACAACGACCGAGAGAACGAATGTTCTCATCGTGATCGGCACGCTGCTGGAGATCCATCGCAGTGGCGTCGGCAGTGTTGCGTCGCCAGACTTGTGCTGTGAGCAACGAGACGCACGAGTTTGTGACTGCCGACCGAGCCCTGGCGTGCCGCGCCATGCCGGGTGCTGTTGTGACCGTCTATCGCGGGCCGTGCAGCGCAGCCCACGCCGACGCTGTGGCCACCATCTGGCGCAACAGCATCATTGGCGATGCGATGGTGCACCTGCTTGTGTTGAACCCCGACGGCGTGCGCGATGCACCCGACGACGCCTTTCGCAAGGGCATTGGCCAGCTCGTCAAGCGACCGTTGCGGCCAATGTTGGGCGCAGCCGCCGTGGTGCCCATCTCAGGGTTTGTCGGGGCCGCCGTGCGCGGCATCTTGATGGGCCTCGACTGGCTCAACCACGACACGCGCGAGGTGTGCGCCACCGTCGACGAAGGTGCTTCGTGGCTGTGTCGGGCAGCGCCAGCACTCCCGCTGTCGCAGCCGATGCTCGCCGAGCATGTGGCCTCACTCCGGCGTCTGGTGCGCTGACCCCGACGAGGTCGCGGGCACGTACAGCACGCGTGCGCGGTTCTGCTTCACGAGTTCCTCATCGATCGTGACGCCGGTGTCGCGCCGATAGCGACGTCGCCACAACTCGTTCTCGCGCCACCACACGCCATCGACCTGCTCAAAGCGCGCGGCCCGCTCAAACACCGACCAGCCGTGGTCAAGCTCGACGTCGCTGCGCAGCTCGCCTTCGAGGAAGTGCTCGACGAGCCACCACCGCGCATCGCACAGACCCGCCTGGCGCCTGCAGGTTTGCCAGCACGCCTCGACTGGCGCGACCACGGCGGCAACTTCGTCACGTCGATCAAGAACCAGGGCGGCTGCGGTTCGTGCTGGGCGTTTGCTGCCGTCGCTGTCGCCGAATCAGCGCTGCTGATCGAGAACAACACGCCCGACGTCGACATCGATCTGTCGGAACAGTTTTTGTTGTCGTGTGCAGGTGCCGGCACGTGCCTTGGTGGTGTCGCCGACCTCTCCGTCGACATCATGGCCGAGTACGGCGCGCGCACCGAGCAGTGCTTTCCCTACAGCTTCTTCGACGAGGCCTGCTTGCATGGCTGTGCCGATCCCGACGAGATCGTGCAGCTGCGTGCCTCACGTCGCGTTGCTGCCGACGATGTCGTGATCAAAGAGGCGCTGCAGAAGGGCCCCATCACCACCTGCTTCACGATCTACGACGACTTCTACAGCTACGGCGGCGGCGTGTATGAGCCCGTGAGCGCGAATGTCACTGGTGCGCACGCTGTTGAACTCATCGGCTACGACGACGCCGAGCAGGCGTGGATCGCCAAGAACCAGTGGGGTGCCGAGTGGGGCGAGCAGGGCTTCTTCCGCATTCGCTACGGCGCTGCAGGCATTGGGTGGTGTGGTGCTGGCTTTGAGCAAAACCGCGCGCCGACGATGCGTGTGCCGTCCAGTGTGATTGTTGCTGCCGGCGACGAGCTCGTGCTCGATCTGGGTGCTCGCGACCCCGATGGCGACGGCGTCATCCTCGATGTGCAAGGTCTGCCCGGTGCTGTGATCGTCGATGGCGTGTTGCACTTCACGCTAGGGGCCGAGCGCGGTGAACTCGAAGCCACGATCACCGCACGCGACGACGTGGCGGTGTCGCTGAGCACCGCGGCCACGTTGATCGTGTCGGTGTGCAACGAAGCCTGCGACGACAACAATCCCTGCACGCAAGAGACCTGCCCGGCAGGCGTGTGCACCCACAGCAACGACGACAACGCCGTGTGCGACGACGACGCCGATGCCTGCACCAGCGAGCTGTGCAGCGGTGGTGTGTGTCATCGCACCGAAGCGGATGGGGTGGCCTGCGACAACGACTTCAATCCCTGCACGCTCGACACCTGTCAGCAGGGCCGTTGCGAGCACGACAGCGACTTCATGGTGGGCCAGGCCTGCTTTGAGGGCGGCGACGGCTGCACCACGGCGACGTGCATTCCCGGTGGTGTCTGCGTGGGGCAGGCGATCAACGAGGGTGGCGCGTGCACCGACTACCGCAGCTGCACCGTCGACGATCGCTGCGACAACGGCCGTTGCATCGGCCACGTCCCTGAGCACTGCAACGACAACGTCGACTGCACCGAAGATGAATGCAGCGACGAAATCGATCCGTTCGACCGCGACGACCGCACGCCGTTTCTCGACATCAGCACGCGCACCGATGTGGTGGACCTGCAGCTCGACGGCGACGACGTGAGCAGTGCCGCCATCGACATCGGCTTCGACTACAACATGGGAGGTCCGGTGCCGCGCGCCACGCAGCGGTCGATGTTTGTTTCGACCAACGGTGTGGTGCGCTTTGACGCCCCTGAGCTGCGCTTCTTCCCGGCGTGCTTCCCCGACGAGCTGCAGGGCCCCACCATCGGTGCGCTGTGGCACGACTGGCGCTGCGAGCGCGCCGATGGGTGTCGCGTGTTCACCGCCCTCGTCGAGGACGACACCGTCGGCCTCACGCGCGTGGTGCAGTGGCAGGGACTGCGCTCGGTGGTCGAGAAAGGCAGCCGCGTCACCCTTGAGCTCTTGCTGCTCGAGGCCGGTGGCTGGCAGGTGCGCGTGGGCTCGGTGCTCGGCTCGAGGCAGTACTTCGGCGCGATCGGCGATGGCGATGTCGACAACGAAGGTCGCTCGTTTGTGTGCGGTCCGTTCGAGGTGAACGAAGCGCTGCGCGCGGTGACCCGTGCCGACAACGCCACGACCCAGTGCCGCCACGCGCCGCCGTTTGACTCGTGCGTCGCCGGCGACCAGTGCGTGCCGTCGGGCACAACACATCCCGATAACGTGTGCCTCGTCTGCTTGAGCAACGGCTACGAGCCAGTGAAGGGCGAGTGCGACGACGGCCAGCGCTGCAGTGTCGACGATCGCTGCACCCCCGATGGCTGCATCGGCACGCCACCGCCCTTCTGCGACGACGGTCTTGAATGCACGATCGATGGCTGCACCGACATCAACGGTGGCACCGGTGCTGCGTGCACCCACGTGGCGGCGCAGGGCTTCTGCTTCGTCGACGACACCTGCGTTCTTGACGGCGAAGTCCACCCCACCGACCCGTGCCTGGTGTGCGACGCCGACCGCGACGGCGAAGCCTGGAGTGCGCGCGACTATGTGGCCTGCGACGACGGCAACGACTGCACCACCAACGACGTGTGCACCGACGGTGCCTGCGCGGGCGATGTGGTGTGCAGCGCTGGGGATCGTGGGCTCGGCGACGCATGCAGCGACGACGATGTGTGCGCCAGTGCACGCTGCGACACGACCACCAACCACGGCGAGATCTGCTGCGGCCCGGTGGGCGACTGCTGCATCGACGACAGCGATTGCGCCGGCAGCGTGTGCGCGGTCGACCACACCTGTCGCCTGGTCACGAGCGACGATGACGACGACAACACCCCCGAGCCCTCCCTCGGCGGCGGCGGTTGTGCAGCGGCAGGCGAGCCGGTCTTCGGCGTGTTCGGCGCGTTCGCGGTGCTGCTGGGTCGCCGCCGACGCATTCGCAATCGCGCATAACGCGTTGCGCAGCATGTGAAGCGCTGCGCGGCGACGAGCGTCGAGGTATGTCGGTGCACTTCGCATCGACGTCTCGGTGCTCTGGAGGATGCCTTGAAGAAGTTCGCGCTGGCTCTCGCGTTGTGTGTTGCTCTGCCTGCTGCTGCTGCTGAAGTTGGTGGCGTGAAGATCGCCGACACCGCATCGGTGGGTGGCACCGAGCTCGTCTTCAACGGCGGCGGTGTGCGCACCAAGGTCATCTTCAAGGTCTACGCCGCGAGCCTGTTTGTGCCCGCAAAGACCACCAGCCTCGCCGAGGTGCTCAAGGGGCCGCGCCGTGTGCAGATGAACCTGCTGCGCACCATCTCGGCCGACTCGCTCACCGAAGCCCTCAGCGAAGGCCTGAAGGAGAACAACAGCGCCGCGGAGTTGGCAGCGATTCAGCCGCAGGTCGATCAGCTGATGGGCATCATGAAGGCCTTCGGCGAGGTGAAAGAAGGTGCGGTGGTCACCATCGACTTCGCCGCCGACACGACGACGGTGGGTCTCAACGGCAAAGCGCGCGGCACCATTGCGGGCAGCGCCTTCAACGCAGCACTCATGCGCATCTGGCTGGGCGCCAAGCCCGTGCAGAGCGACCTGAAGGCCGCGATGCTCAAGGGCTGAACAACACGCCAATGGGTGAGGGAAACAGCGCGCTCAGGTGCGCTGTTTTCGTTTGCTCCGAGGCTGAGCAGAGCCGCAACGGGGCCGTTTAGAATGCAATGGCAACGTCGACCAGACGCCGTCCAGAGACGAGCATTTCGACGGTGACTTCGAGGTCATCGACCGCACCGCTGTACATCACGAAATCGCCACGTCGCAGCAGGGGCTTCAACACGACGTTGCGGCTACCAGCCAAGACATCGGCGATCGCGCCGCGAACCTCCTTGCCACGAAACACGGAGTCGCCACGGCGGAGAATCGTTCCTTCGTCAAAACAGTCACGTGCGACGAGCGAGCGGACGAGGCGAACAGCAACTGCCGGGGGAGGCGTCGTCTCGTCGTCGAGGTGGCTTCGACCGACGACGGCAATCGCTGTGACAAGGCGATCCGCGTTCAGCGGTAACCGTTCAGCCCCTCGATCGGATGACCGATCCCAACCGCCGGCGATCGTGATCTGAGCCAGACATGGGCATCGATGACCTCCTGGCCGAGAACGCTCAGCTGAAAGCTGAGAACGCTCAGCTG
>JBIKRQ010000536.1:0-3908 GCA_044349155.1 Myxococcota bacterium | reverse complement strand
CCCTTGGCGCGCGACGTACGCGAGCGCTTTGCCCTGCAGTGCATCCGAGGGTGCGGTGCGAAAGAAGAATCCGGCGCGCCCTGCGCTGTTCGATGACAACGACGTCGACGTGGCGCAGCAGCTCACCATCGGCACCGCACCGTTGGTGGCCACCTCGAGCACCTGCTCACTTTGCCCCGAGGTCTCAGGGCCGACGATGGCGACGACACCAGCAGCAACCAGGTCGTTGGCGCGGGCGCGGGCGATGGCAGCGTCCGACTCGCTGTCGACGATCTCCAGCTGCAGCGGACGGCCACCGAACACACCACCTGCAGCGTTGACGTTCTCGCTGGCGAGGACGACGGCGTCTTGCAGCACGCTACCGAACGTGGCGAGCGGCCCCGACGTACTGCTGATCACGCCCACCTTCACGGGCTCGAGTGCCGCGGGCCGCTCGGGACCACAGCCCAGCATCGCCGCCGCTGCACACACACCTGCCAGGCTCAAACGCACGCGCACCATGGCGGCAGTGTCGTCGTCAATGCATTGACGCGCAACCCTTCGCCTGCGGTGCCTACTGCAGCTCGAGCCGCGTCTTGAACGTTTCGCCAGGTTTGATGCGGGCGATGTAGGCCTCGCGCACACCGGCCTCGCTGTTGACGAGGGTGAGCTCGAGGGCCCCCGCGGGCACGGGCACCTTCACGAGCGGCGTTTCGCCGAGCTTCTTTTTGCCCAGGTACACCGTCGTCCACGGCACGGTGTCGAGGGTCAAAAAGCCCTGCTCCTCAACAACCTCGACGGGCGGCGGCGGTTGCTGTGGCGGCGGCGGTCGCGGCTTGACCACGCGAACGCCAGCATCAACGGGCTTCGTCGCCTCAACGTCGGCAGCATCGTCGTCGTCGGCGAGCACGCCAGCGTCTGCCAGGGCGGAACCGGCGTCGGCAGCCGCGAGTTCAACAGTGCCCGGTGGCAAGCCCGCAGCGTCGTCGACGATGCCCGCGTCGACGACGAGGGCGCCGGCGTCGACAACGAGGGCCGGGCCCGCATCGGCATGGGCGACGTCGTCCGCGTGCATCGCCGCCCACAGCCCCACGACGACGACGAGCAACACCGCACCTGCGGCCACGAGCCATGGCCAACGGGGCCCCGCAGGGCGAGCCGCGACAACACTGGTCTCCAGCGGCGGGGCCAACACCGCCGCGGGCGATGGCGCCAACGACGTCGGCGCAGCGGGCGACGGTGCCGACGACGACGGCCCAGACGACGGCGACGACGGCCGCCTTGGCAGAGCACTCGCCGTCGCCGGCGTCTTCGACCGCGCCTTGTCAGCGGGTGGCGCGAGCACGCGAGCAGGCGCACCTGGAGCAGGCGGTTCGCCCTCAGCGGTGACGAGCGGCAACCGCCTGGCCGCCGACGGCGTGGTCGACTCGGCAGCCCCCGACAGCGTCATGCCCAGGCGCGGCATGCGCAGATCGCTTTGGCTGTCGGACGGACTGCGCGGGCCATCGTCGTCGTCAGCGGCAATCGCGGCGTTGTCGTCGTTGTCGGCGAGGGCTGTTTCGAGCACGGCGCGCTGGCGGGTGATCACGTCGGCGAACAAGCGCGTCATCAACGCCTTGCCGTCGGCCACGCGGTAGCGAACGCCACTCGCGTGCAATGCCTCCTCGAGGGCGTCGCGGAATTCGGCGGCCGAGGCGTAGCGGTCGTCGCGGTTTTTCTGCAGCGCTTTCTCGACGACGGCGGCGAGCCGAGGATCGCAGGCCGGGTTCACCCGCACCGGCGACGACGGCGGCTCGGTCAAGATGCGCTCGACGGTGCGCACGATGGTGTCGGCCTTGTACAGCCGACGCCCCGCGAGCATTTCCCACAACACGATGCCGGCCGCGAACACGTCGGAGCGGGCGTCGAGCACCTCGCCACGCACCTGCTCGGGGCTCATGTAGGCGTACTTGCCCTTGAGCGTGCCAGCGTCGGTTTCGTTCACGCGCATCGCCGCTTTGGCGATGCCGAAGTCGACGAGCTTGGGCAGCCCCTCGTAGGTGAGCAGCATGTTTTGCGGGCTGACGTCGCGGTGGATGATCTGCAGCGGCCGGCCGCGCGCGTCGTTGGCGGTGTGGGCAGCATGCAGCCCGTCGAGCACGCCGATGAACAAGCCCGCCCACAACGACGACGGCGGGTACTCGCCCGAGCGTTTGGCCATGCGCAACACGACGCCGAGGTTTTGGCCGTCGATGTACTCCATGACCATGAAGTAGCGGCCGTCGACGTCGCCCACGTCGAAGGTGTGCACGATGTTGGGATGGTTCAACGCCAGCGACAGCCGTGCTTCATCGAGAAACGAGGCCACCAACACCGGGTCGTTCGTGAGGTGGCTGTGCAGACGTTTGACGACGAGGAGTTTCTCGATGCCCGCCGGCCCCGCCGTGCGCGCGAGGTAGATCTTACCCATGCCGCCAGCACCGAGGCGTCCGAGCAAGACGTACTTGCCCAAACGACGGCGCGCGGTGGGAACCATCACCAGGCGATCGACCTCTGCCCTCTCCAGCTGACCCTCCACACAGACGCCGCTTCAGCGACACGCAATCGTGGCGCCAGCGCCGGTGGGAGTCAAAATAGAGCCCTTGAGAGGGCGGGATGTCAGCCAGCGACGGCCAGCACCGCCGTGCACTCCAGCGGCACCTTGCGCGACCGGTGCTGCCGGGCCTCGTGCAGGATCCGCGCAGCAGCCGTGCGCTCGACGGCAGGCAGGTGTGCGGCGGCCATCGTCAACGCTTCGGCGGCCTGGTTGCACGAGGCGAAGCGGTCGGCGCGGTCGGCGCGCAGCATGCGCTGGAGCACCCCTGCCACCATCGGGCCCGCCGACGTCGCTGGCGGCACGTTGCAGGCCATCACGTTGCGCCACGTGTGCTGCTCGGTGTCGGCGCGAAACAGGCGGCGCGCCATCAGCAACTCCCACAACACCACACCCACGGCGAACTGGTCGGCGCGCGCGTCGAGCACCTGCCCCGAGGCCTGCTCGGGCGACATGTAGGCAACCTTGCCAACGAGGCAGCCTTCGACCTTGTCGACGAAGCGGTTGTCGACGGAAACGCCGAAGTCGATGAGGTGGGCGCGGCCGTGGTCGTCGCACAGGATGTTGTGGGGGCTGACGTCGCGGTGCACGAGGTTGAGGGCGGCACCGTCGTCGGCGGTAAGGGTGTGGGCGCGGTGCAGGGCCTGCAGCACATCAACCGCCATGGAAATGGCGAGGGTGGGCGACATCGTCTCCTGCAGCGACATCATCACGTCGGCCAACGACACGCCGTCGACGTGGGCGAGGGCAACGAACCGCTTGCCCTGCCAGTGACCGTCAGCGAGCCAGCGCGGAATCAGGCGATGCGAAACGGCGCGCAGCACTTCGATCTCGTGCTCGAAGCGGGCGGCGGCATCGTCATCGTCAAGATCATGACGCAGCATCTTCAGCACCGCGTGGTCGCCACAGCTCGTGGCACCGTCGTCGGCGAGAAAGAGGTCGCCCATGCCACCCTGGGCGAGGGGACGAAGAATGCGGAAGCGGTCAAGAATCCGGCGCGACATGGAGACTGCTTGTGCAGCCGCCGTGCCCGATCGATCGGATGTTGACAGGTGTGGCGTGTTGGCGTTGGGGTGCGGGCGCTCGCGGTGTGGTCGCGGCACCCCTGTGGCGGAGCGTCGGAGTTGTGGCGCTGCTGCCGGCGCCAGCGCCCTGATCGAGCGCCACTTTCCTGACAGGTTCTCGACGACACGACGTGCGTTCGACGACGACACGTCCCACAACGTACGCGCAGGTGCGATCGACGCGCACCTGGATCAGCTAGCAGGTTGCTGAAAAAGTCGGCAGTCGGTTCTCGACGAGAAATGAGGTGTTCGTCGTCGAGAGCTGCGCCAAATATCGGGTGTTCCGGATCTAC
>JBIKRQ010000148.1:0-14523 GCA_044349155.1 Myxococcota bacterium | reverse complement strand
TCTTTGTCATAGCATCACCTTCTGACGAACGATCCCCGACGCTGACAGCAGCGCAAGCACCTGCCGCCGCAGGCTCTCGACCAGGCGCACTTCAATCTCAGCGTCGTCGAGGTAGGGGGTCGACCCGTTGGCCAGGAACAGGATGTTGCGGCCCGACGCCATCGCCGTAGGCACCGCGGCCATCGCGACGGTGTTGCCGCGCACCGCCGTCACTTCAGCCGCCGAACCGAGCGTCAAAGACTCGGTGACCGCGACCGGCAACAGCGGCGCGCTGCAGTCGCACAGGCTTGTGAGTGTCCCCGAACAGCTCGTGATGATCGTCCGATTCACGACACGGGTGTCGACGAACGTCAGCTGGACGCATCGATTCGTGCGCCGGGCGAGTGCGCGCGACTCGGTGAGAAACGTCCGAAGTCGAACACCTTCGGCCGGCTCACGCGCGCGGCGGACGGCGGCCGAGATGCTGGGCAAAGCGACGGCAGAGAGCACTCCGACGACGGCGACGACGGTCATCAGCTCCACCAGCGAAAAACCGCGGCCTGATCGTCTCATCCATCAAGTGTCTCGCAGCACGAAAAACGTGAGCCAGCCCACGCGATCGGTCCAATGAAATCGAGACACATTTCGGTGCAGGCACGCCGCCACATCAGCACGCACAAGTGGCGCCAGAACGCGCAGAAACCGTCCGCAAGAACGTTACAGGTGGGCGAACACCCGTTTGACATCGCCTGCCGTATTGAAAGCGTGCGGCGCAATTCTGAGCCCCCCGCCGCGCAACGCCAGCGAGATGTCGTCGTTGCGCAGCTTTGTCCACAGCGCCTTGTGGTCGCCTGGCGGCACAATCGTGACGATCGGACTGCTGCTGCGGGCCTGCACCCCAAAGCCGCGCTGACGTGCCTCCTCGACGATCTGTGCGGTGATCGACACGGCCTCGGCGTTCAACCGCGCGACACCAATCTGCAGCAGCAGCTCGATCGACGCCGCACTGACGATGGCGCCAAACAGCAGCGGTGTGCCCGGCTCGAAGCGGCGGATGTCGGCGCGCGTGGCCTTCGTGACGTCGACGGGGTCGTCGGACGTGCCGTAGGTGTAGGCGCCATGCATCAGCGGCACGAGGCGTTGGCGCAGGTCGTCGCTGACGGCGAGAAAGCCGTGACCCACGGGCCCAAGCAGCCACTTCTGCGTGCCACCGCACACCGCATCAACACCAAGTGCTGTCATGTCGAAGGGCAAGATGCCCAGGCCCTGAATCGCGTCGACGACGACGACAGCACCCACGTTGTGTGCGGCTTCGACCACGCGCTGCAGGTCAACGACCGCGCCCGTTTGAAACTGCACCCACGACACCGCGACCACCTTTGTCCGCGGGCCAATCGCGGCGATCAGCGCATCGTGATCGATGCTGTAGTCGGGTCCTCCTGCGACGACGTCGACGACGGCGCCCACGCGTTCGGCGGCGCGGTGCCAGGGGTAGGCGTTGCTCGGGTATTCCTGCTCGAGGCGCACGACGCGATCGCCTGCGGCCAACGGAAAGCCAAAGGCGACCTGCGAAATCGCCGCGGCGCAGGTTTGAAAGAAGGCGAGGTTGTCGACGGGGCAGCCCACCAACTTCGCGAACGTGGCGCGGGCCAGCTCGTAGCGCGAGAGCAACTTGCCCATGCCCAGCGAGCCGTTGCGCATGGTGGCAGCGACGTCGGCGGCGGCAGCCTCGGCGCGCGCCGTCATCGGGGCGACGCCGGCGTTGTTGAAGTGAACCGCACCGCTGTCGGCGAAGGGACCACACAGTTCAGCGAGGGCGAGGTCAGACGGCGTCATGGCGTTTGTTGTGGACCACTTTGGCGCCGTCGTCACCTGCCCCCCTCACGTGCCGTTGAGCGCTCCAGCGACGTTGATCTGGATCGTGAGCTCGGTGCTGAACTTCACGACGGTCTCGAAGTTCGGCGGCTCGGCTGGCGCCAGTTCAGCGGTCATGTCGAGGCTGTCGCCGGCCTGAAACGCCGGGTTCAGCTCGGCATCGGTGAGCGGCATGTCGTAGCTGGCGGGGCCAGGGTTGCCCGCGAACACGCCCTCAGCACTCTCGGCGACGACGACGGGGTCGACGCCGTCAGCAGCGACCGAGATGGTGAGCCTTTCGATGAAGCCAAGCCCCCGCACCGCGCGGCCGTTCTCGTCGGGCTCGGTCACCGTCATCGACATCGCCGTGAGCTTGATGCTGTCGACGGCGTCTTTGTCGTAGCCGCTCGTGTCGATGCTCTGGGCGATCGACTGCGCGAGGGCCTCAGACAACGCACTCGCCGGAAACACGTCGTCGGCCACGAGCGGGTTACCGCCGAGGATGTTGGCGCCGGGGACGGTGATTTCGCTGTCGGCGGGGACCTTGATGGTGGTGGCGCCGCAGCCCACGCCCAACGACGAGACCACCAACGCACCAGCCGCCAACGAGAGCCTCGAGCAGAAACCGGCTTTGCGGTTTGTCGCCGAGGCGAGTCTCCTGAGGGGCGGGCGGGGAAACTGCCCCGCCAATCGATTGAGCTTCTTGAGCATCAGGTCAACTCCTTTGCGCGCCGACGACGACGCAGTGAGGCCAGCGTAACCAGCCCGACGAATCCTGCCACCGACGACGGGTTCGTGCTGCCCTGGTCGCAACAGCAGCCGCCGTCGCAGGCGTCGTCGGGAGCGCGCAGCCGGGCGTAGGGCTTGAGCGCTGCGAACTTGCCTGACGCGTTGCCGGTGTTCTGATCGTCGCGGTGAAACGATTCCCACTGGATGGCAGCGACCGATGCATCGGGCGGACCGCCCACGTGCCCCGCTGACGCCCACGCGTACAACATGCCTTCGCGCGTGCTGGCGACGACGTCGATGTGGCTGTCGCCATTGAGGTCGCCGACCGCGGGCGTGCTGATGTGCCAGCCCTGCGTCCACTTCGGAAAGCCCGGCGCCTGCGTGCCGTCGGGGTTGGTGGCCCACACGAAGTAGCCGCCGTCGCCGCTGACCACGTTGGCTTTGCCGTCGCCGTCGATGTCGGCGAGCGCGTAGTTCATGAAGAACTGGTAGTCGCCGGCCTTCTTCGGAAACCCGTCGACGAAGAAGCCGTTGCCGAGCCACGCGCCCACGCCGTGCGCAAAGTTCGCGCGGTGGCCGATGTCTTGAGCGACCGCCAACATGCCAAGGCCAGCGACACCGTTGACGACGTCGAGGCTGCCATCGCCGTCGAGGTCGCCGATGCTTGGATTGTTGAGCACCGACAATGCGCCCGAGTCAGACATGTCGGAGCGCGGACCAAAGCTCTCGCGCAAGCTGCCAAAGCCAGGCTCGAGTGCCTGCCCGCTGCCGTCGACGACAAACAGACCACCCAACGGGCCGCTGACCACTTCGTCGTCGCCGTCGCCGTCGAGGTCGGCGGCTGCGGGTGAGTTCGGATTTCCGCGCCCGACGTAGGGCAGCACCTCGAACGAGATGAGGCCCGACACCGTCGCCGGCCAGTTGGGCGCAAACGGTCCGCCGTCGTGCGCGTTGCCCTCGGGATGCACCGCGTACAAGAAGACCTCGCCGCTGCCGACGACGCGCTCGGTGGTGCTCACCACCACCCATGGTGTGCCGTCGCCAAACAAATCGGCGACCGTGGGCGACGCGATGATGCGATCGACGAGGCGGTGGGGCGTGCCGTCGTTGTTGAAGGCCGCGATGGCGGTGTTGTCGAGGTGCACGGGCCAACCGTCGACGAGCTCACCCGTGTGGTGCCACGCGTACAGCCGCGAATCGAGGCCGGCGACGACCAGCTCGAGGTCGCCGTTTCTGTCGAGGTCGACGAGCATTGGCGTGCTGAACACACCGCTTTCGCCGTGTTGCTGCTCATCGCGACAGCCAATCACCGCAGCGCCGTCGTCGGTGGTGCAGCGACGTGCACCCGTGAGCCCGTCGGGCGTGGTGCTGCGATCGATGGTGACGGGGAAGCCCGGGAGGACTGCGCCATGGCAGTCGATGGCGAAGATGAAGCCGTCGATGCTCGCCGCAACGATGTCTCTGCAGGGCTCTTTGTTTCCGTCGAGGTCACCCACAGCGATCGTGGCAATCACACTGGTTTTGACGTCGTCAGGGGCGATGCCGGCAACGGTGCTCGAGTAGGCAGCGCTGCCGCGGTGGCACTTCGCCGGAGCGGCGGCACACACCGCTGGATCGAGCGACGACAACGTCGACAACGACACCGGAAAGCCCGGCAGCTCGGTGGTGTCGGCGGCAATCGCATGCACGCGGCCATCGGCGGTGGCGATCACAATCTCTTCGCGCCCATCGACGTTGAGGTCAGTGAGCTTGGGTGAGCTTTCACCCGACGCGCCGAGGTTGACGGGAAATCCGGGCAGCACGGTGCTGTCGGCGCGCACGCCGAAGGTTTTGCGAAACACACCCGCGACGTCGTCACCGGCGGGGTTCGTGCCAAAGACGCGCAACTCGAGCGTGCCCGAAAACTGCTCGGCGTCGCCGGTGGCCACATCAGAAGCGTGCGCGAACATCTGCGGCAGGTCGCGGGCGATGTCGACGGTGAAGAGCACGTCGTCGTCGACGCCGTCATCGCCCTGGGCCAACGGTTGCAGCTCACCGGTGATGGTTTGCGATGCCAACAACTCCCAGCGCAGCGCCGACAAGCGCGGCGACGCGACAGTGGCCGCGACGTCGAAGGTGGGTGTGTGCTGCGGGTCGTAGACCTGAAACCACCGTGGCGACGAGATGTTCGCCGCCGGCGGCACGCGTTGATCGCGCACGAGTTCAAGCGACGCGCGCACGTCGTTTCTGCCGTAGCCGAAGTGCAGGTCCCAGCCGGCGTTCGACGGGTACTTGCGCAGCGCATCGGCAGACGCGTCGGTCTCGGCACCGTCGACGTCGATGTCTTCCGCCGACGCCACCAACGCCTGGTAGACCTCTTCCGCTGTGAGTGGTTCGGCGAAGTACGGCTCGCGCGACGTGCCCGCGGCGCGTGCCCGCTCCTGCGCGAAATACGACAACAGCAAGCCCACCTGCCCCGCGGTGTTGCCGGTGGCCTCGGAGGAGCAGCCCTCGCCCGGCGTGGAGAGCGAGAGGTGGCCACCGAAGTTGGTGCAGTTGTTGAAATTGAGGAACGTCGACGACGACAGCGCCTCGGCTTCGTCGTGGACAATCGCGTGCACCACCAGCGTGTGTTCAAGGCTGCCCGGGAGGTTGTGGTGGTAGCTGAGCTCGTCGGCCGCCGAGGCAATCACCGGCACGTTGTGGGCGTAGGCGTAGTCGATGGCGGCTTGCGCGAACGGCGTGTTGTTCAAGGTGCCGAGCGCTTCCTGGATGACGTCGGCACCGCTGTCGACGGCGAAGACGGCGCCTTCGGCGAACTGGTTGACGTCGACGATGAAGCTGTCGCCGACACGCACGTTCAACACCATGCAGCGTGGGCAGATGCCGCCGCGACCGCTGTCGTCGTGCATTTCGGCCGCCGACCACTTCGCCTCCGACGTGCCGTGTCCGTAGTCGGCGTCGTCGCTGGGATCGTTGTCGTTCCAAAAGAAGTCCCAGCCCGAGATGTCGTCGACGTAGCCGTTGCGATCGTCGTCGACGGTGTCGGAGCAGGCCCCCTCGCCGTTGTCGGCCCAGATGAGGTCCTGGGGATCGCGCACGCCGTTGAGGTTCACGTCGTCGAGCCAGACCGCGTCGTCGTAGTCGCGGATGGTGAACACGCCGTCGCCGTCGACATCGAAGCCGACGAAGTGGTTGGCGGCCGCGACATCAGCACCGGGTGGCGGGCACGCAACGAGTTCGTTGGCGTTGAGGTAGTGCTTGTTGACGAGGTTGCGATCGCTGAAGCGCATGCCCGAATCGAGCACGCTGATGAGGACGGTCGGGTCGCCTGTGCTGAGCAGCCAGCCCTGGTCGGCCTTCATGCCCGCCACGAGGCCCGCCTGGCCGGCGCGCGTGCAGCCCGTGGTGACGTCGTCGGTGCAGGGCGTGCGCTCGGCGACATCAACGCTCGTGCCATCGCCCACCTGACCAGGATGGCTCACCGTGTCGGGCAGAAAGCCCCACGCTTCCCACGACGAGCCGAAGCCATCTTTCGGCCAGTTCTCGGGGTGGCGCGCCCACTCGCGCAGTGCGGCGTCGTCAGACCCCGTGACGAGTTCGCCGTCGAACACGTCGGGGTAGATGTCGACAGCCATCGGCAACGTTTGCCGGTTCGATGCGCCGCCCGCCTCGCCAAGGATGGTGACCGCACCAACAGGATCGTCCTCGACGGCGAGGGCTTCACCGTCGAAGCGCAACACCACTGAGCCTGGGCCGCTGCCTGCTGTTGGCGTGACGCTGGCCCACGCAGCATCGACCGACACCGACCAGCGTTCGTTGGGCTCGGCGCGCACGTCGAGGACCACGCGACGCGGTTGCGCTCCGCGGACCAGGCGCAGCTCGCTGAGTTGGTCGAAACCGCGGTCGCTCACCGAGGCACGCTGCGAGAGGCCAACAGCAGCCAACGACGACGACGAAGCGGTCACGGCCAACGCAAGGGCGATGCGGGAAACGGTCGACATGGGCGGACCCTATGGCAGGTCAGCTCGACGGCAAAGGCGTTGGATGCGCGTCAACGACGGTCGGAAAACGCCCCGATGACCTCGCGCAGGACGCGCTGGCCCGCGCGCTCGACAGCACCAACGCCACGATCGAGCGCAAAGCCCATGTCGTCGACGGCGGCCTGCCACGGGGCCGCGTTTTTGCGCAGCACCGGTTGAATGAGCCCCGATGGCCAACACACACGTGCGCCCACGCCGAGTTCGAGGAGCTTGGTGGGCACCTTGCCCGACTTCTCGAGGGCCAACAGGCCCTTGATGCCCGCACTCGCGAGGGCGGCCTTCAGGCCAAACGGCATCGCCAACGTCGACAGCACGTCGAGAGAGAAGCCAACGAAGCCGATGACCAACAACGGCTTGCCCGACTGCCGCGCGACCTCGAGGTCTTCGATGGAGAACGCCGCGAGCGAGCCGCGCAGCCCCGGATGCGTGTGCCACAGCACCGAACCCCACGTCGGATCGACGGCGACACGGCCCGGCTGACCGCTTTGTTCGCGCTTGAGGCCGACGAGCACGACGCGGCCGTCGACCTCCTTGACGTAGCAGACACCAGACAGCTCGCGGCCCGTGCGCGTCGACGCCACGAGTTCTTCGGCGGCGCGGCGGAAAAACGCGCGCGAGCCGTGCAGCGTGCGCTCGCGGTTGGCGATGGCGTGCGTGGTGGTTGAAGCCGCCGACAACGCCCCCTTGCGCGCCGCTTGCTGCTCGATCTCGTGCGGTGCTTCGTGCTGCTGCTGACGCTCGACGTCGACGACGAGGCCCTGGGCGTAGGCGTCGATGGCGCCTTCGTCGTTTGGCAGTGGGCGCTTGTTGCTCATCACGACCTCCGGCTGCGACTGCGTTGCTTACTGCGTTCGGCGCGCCTGTACGGTGGCGTTGACCGCGAAGCCGATGGCGATGACCTTGGTGATCATGCTGCTGCCACCGTAGCTCACCAGCGGCAGCGTCACGCCGACGACGGGGAGCACACCAGTCACCATGCCGATGTTGATGAACGCGTGCCAGAAGATCATGGCGGCGGCCCCCACCGCGAGCAGGGCGCTGAAGCGATCGGTGGCCTTCGACGCCGAGCGCAACATCAACGCGACGAGCACGAAGAAGCACGCCAACAACACCGTGACGCCGACAAAGCCCCACTCCTCGGCCAACACCGAGAAGGCGAAGTCGGTGTGGTTCTCGGGCAGAAACGACAGCTGCGTTTGCGTGCCTTCGCACCAGCCCTTGCCGGTGACCTGACCACTGCCCACGGCGATGATCGATTGCGCCGCGTGATAGCCAGAGCCCTGGATGTCGGCCTCGGGATTGATGAACGTTTCCACGCGTTTACGCTGGTAGTCATGGAGCAAATTGTTCCACGCGTACCACGCCATCCCGACACCGCTGAAGGCACTGATCACGAGGTCGCGCCAACGCATACCGGCAAACAGGATCTGCGTGGCCGCAATGCCCAACACGATCGACGCCGTGCCGAGGTCGGGCTCGATGAGCACCAACACAAACGGAATGATCACGATGTCGATGGGCGCGACGATCGCTCGGTGGTGCCAGCCACGACGAAACTGCACGACGAGTGCGAGCACGAGCCACACCGCAGCGACCGCGATGACAGCGGGCAGCACCCATTCCTCGTCGACGTCGGCGAGTTCCTTCACGACCTCGGCACCGGGGTTCGGCAGCGCGAGTGCCGCTTCGAGCGCGTTGTTGAACTCAGGCGGCACAAGTCCATCGCGCTTGAAGGCGCGCACCAGGTCCTTGCGCAGGTCGTACATGCGGTAGAGCTGAAAGAGCACGAGGCCGATGGGACGGCTTGGGTTCAGCGGACGCAGCAACGCGAGCAACGTGTAGCCGCCGGGCATCTCGAAGCCCGCGAAGTAGCGCGCGACGACGAGCATGATCGCCAACTTCGCCAACTCCGACGGCTGCATGTTGAACGGCCCAAGATCGAGCCAGCGCTGTGCACCCTTGATGGGCGTGCCGATCGCCAACACGAGCACCAGCAACACGCACGTGACGAGGTAGATGGGCCACGCCGTCATCTCGAGGGTGGTGGGCTTCACGCGCGCGAGCACAAACGCCGTGACGATGCCAGCCAGCGCCCACACCACCTGCTTCATCCAGATCGACGGGTCGATGAAGTTCTGCGACGCCGAGTAGAGGTTGATGACGCCGATGCACGGAATCATCATCGCGACGATGATCAGCGGCCATGGCCACTGACGACCATCGGGGGCGCGCGGCAGTGGCGGGCTCATGGCGTCACCGGGCTCGTCGTGGGCGACGTGTCGGGGGTGGTTGGTTCGGGATCGGTCTCAGGCGTGTGGTCGACGTGCGTGGATTCTTCACTGACGACCGCCGCCTCGCGCGGCACGAACGGCCTCGGCGACAGATGCAGCGCGGGCAGTTCTTCGTAGCGCTCGCTGTCGCGCGTTTTCGTGAACCACGTGCGCATGACTTCGGCCGTGACCGGGCCTGAGGTACTGCCGCCAAAGCCGCCGTGCTCGGTCATGGTGACGACGACGATCTCGGGCTTTTCCTTGGGCGCGAAGCCGACGAACCAGGCGTGGTCGCGCTGCTCATAGGGCATGTCTTCGGCCTTCACGTGCTGCAAACTTTTGCTGAGCGTGACGACCTGCGCCGTGCCCGTTTTGCCCACGATGGTCATGCCGCTTTCGCGCAGCCACTTCGACATGTCGGCGTAGCGGTCTTTCTTCCAGTAGAGGCCCGATGCTGTGCCGCCGGGGTCGGTCACGTGGGCGAGTGCTTCCTGGATGAGGCCCAACACCACCGGCGACAGCTCAACGTCGGAGAGTTCTTCGGGCAGGAACTCGTCGATGACGTTGCCGCGCTCGTCGAGCACCTCGCGGACCACGCGTGGGCGCATGACTTTGCCGCCATTGGCGATGGCCGCGTATGCAACTGCGAGTTGCAATGGCGTGACCGTGACGTCGCCCTGCCCGATCGAGTTGTTGACGACGTAGCCGCCTGAGTACGAGCCGAAGCGGCGCTCGTAGTAGGAGCGGTCGGGCATGATGCCGGGGCTCTCGCCGCCGATGTCGATGCCGGTGCGACTGCCGAACGAAAACAGCCGGCCCGTTTCGGCAAGACGATCGGGGCCCAGCTCGTAGCCGAGCGAATAGAAGTAGGAGTCGCAGCTGAACTGCAGCGCCTTGTTGAGCGCAATCGCGCCGTGACCGGTGCGGTTGAAGCAACGCCACGTCGCACGACCGAGACGAAAGAAGCCCGGACAGGCACGCGTGCTGGTCTCGGTGATGAGCTTGTTGCGCAGGCCCGCTGCCGCCGTGATGGCCTTGAAGGTGGAGCCGGGCGCGTAGTGGTCCTGGATGACCTTGTTGGTCCACGGGCGGTTCTTGTCGAGGTCGAGCTGACGCTTGAGCCCCTTGGCGCGCGAGCCGGTGACGGCGTTTGGGTCGTACGCGGGGAAGCTCGCGAGGGCGAGGACGTAGCCCGTGTTGACCTCGATGGCGACGACACTGCCGGCCACACCACCAAAGCTTTCTTCGGCGGTGCGCTGCATGTCTTCGTCGATCGCCAACACCAGTGTGCGGCCAGCCGTGGGTGGCGTGATGCGGTGATCGCCCAGCAGCGCTTCGGCCCACGCCGTGCCCTTGGTGCGGCCTTTGGCGTCGACGACAACGCGCTCCACGCCGTCAGTACCGTGCAGCAAACGCTCGTAGGCGGCCTCGACGCCTTTGCGGCCCACCAGGTCGCCCAGCACGTAGACCGGGTCGCTCTCGGCCTGCTCGCCCGCAGCGATGCGCTCGTCTTGCTTCTTCAATTCGTCGGGCGACACCTCGTTCAAGTAGCCGAGCACGTGGGCGGCGCGACTGCCGAGGCGGTAGCGACGACGCTGGGTGCTGACGACGTCGATCCCTGGCACTTCGGCGAGCGAGATGGCTTGCAGAATGCGCGCGTAGTCGACGTAGCCGATGTCTTCGAAGATGACCTGCGGCTTGAAGCGCCCAAGCCCGCTCGACTTCATCGTCGCCAGCTCGATGCGCGGCTTCATCTCCTCGGCCGTCAGCCCCAGCAAGTCGCGCAGACGACGAAACACCGCGGCGCGCGAGGGGAAGTCGGCAGCGTCGACGGAGATGGTGCAGCCGGTGAGGGCGGGCTCGATGATCACGCCACGCACATCGAAGCGCGCCTGACGCTGGGAGATGTCGTCGCAGTCGTCTTCGTCGTCGACCGAGGTGAGCGTGACGCGAGCGCGTGACTCGACACCCTCGAGGATCTGGCGATCGAACTCCGCAATCGTGGTGCGCGGCAGGTCGAGCGGCGTGAGCAACTGGTTCAACGCGCGCGTGCTGTCGGGCAAAAACGCGGCGGTGATCGTGACGTCGTGCGCCGGCCGGTTGTCGACGAGAACCTTGCCGCTCTGGTCGAGAATCAAGCCGCGCGCGTGGGCGACGCGACGCTCTTGAATGAAGTTTTCCTCCGACTTGTGCAGGTACGACTCGCCGCGCACGACCTGCAGCAGGTAGAGCCGCCCCTCGAGCACAGCGAAGAACAAACCGATCAACACCACGAACACCGACACGCGGCGCGCGGAGAACGCAGGTTCAAGCGAACTCTTCATCACAGGCGCGCCGCCAATCGCTCGCGCAAACTCGTGCTGCGCTCTTCGAGGGACAACGCCACGAGCAGCTGGTGCAACAGCGGAAACAACGCGAGCGCCAACGCAAAGTCGAGCACGCCGATGGCGAACGCGCCGGCGAGGTCGAAGCCCCCGTGCCCCTCGCCAAAGGCCGCCAACGACGACGTGGCCACGAGCGCCTGCAACATGCCAAACACACCCGCAAACGCCGAGGCCGCAACACCGCGCGACTCGCTGACGAAGCGAAGGCCCAGGCGCGCCACGAGCAGCGTGATCACCAACGCGAACGACGACACGCCGAGCGGCATGCCCGACAACGCGTCGATCACGAGCCCGCACAACGCTGCTGCGACCGCAGCTTCGACCGGCGGCCAGTTGATGGCCGCGTACGCGACGACGACGACGCCCGCGGTGACCGGCAGCGAGGTGGTGCCGAGCACCACCGCCATCGCTCGCTGACACGCCACCACCACGAGCGTGGCAACCATGGCGACGAGCACACGGCTCACGGCGTCACCGGTGCGCCGGCGTCGACGGGTGGCGCGGGCACAGGCGCTGGTGCAGGAGTGGGTTCGACCGCTGGAGCAGGCGACGCTGGTGCAGGCGACGCAGGTGCTGGTGGCGGTACTGGTGCTGGTGACGACGGACGCGCCGGAGCGACGAGGGGCGTTGGTGGTGCCTGCTCCTCGACAAGAGGACTCACGTCGGCGCGGCCGGCGCGGTGGACGCGGCGGATCGGCGGGGGCAGCGTGACGTCGTCGTCGGCGAGTGCTGGCGCCCGCGGCGCGTCGCGACCGACGAGCACCGCCACGTGCTCCACGCGATCGAGCTGCACCGCAGGCTTGATAAGCGCGCGCACCGTGAGGTCGTCGGCGTCGTCGATGTCGATGATGTTGCCCACCATCATGCCCACAGGAAAACGCGCGCCGATGCCCGACGTGACCACAGCATCGCCGGGCTTCACATCGCGCAAGCGATCGAAGTCTTCGACGACGCCTGCATATTTGTCGTCGTCACCGCGGCCGCGGATGATGCCGCGGGCACGCGAATGCTGCACGACCACGTCGATGGCGGAGGTGGGATCGGTCATCACCAGCACATCGCTGCTGTAGCGACCGACGGCGAGCACCACACCGACAATGCCATCTTCGGCGATGACGCCGTCGCCGCGCGCAACACCATGGTTGGCGCCGCGATCGATGGTGAGCAGGCGCGTGAGCGGCTGGCCCGAACGGCCAATGACGCGCGCGCCGAGGGGCCGCGGTCCGTCGACGGCGCTGGTGGCGTTGGCGAGCGCGCGCAGGTGCTCGTTTTCGATGCTGAGCTCCTCGACGCGGGCCTGCAGCGCCTGCACCGACTGTCGTTCGCGCCGCAGTTGCGAGAGTTCATCCCAACTGCTGACGGAGCTGACGTAATGGTCGATGGTGTCGAGCAGCCCGCCCGAGGCCCACAAGAGCCCACGCTCAACGACGCTGGCCACATCGAGCACCGCACCCACCACGGGCCCGCGCCCGCCGCCACGCCGCGTCTGCGCGTACAGCATCACCAGCGGCAGCAGCAGCAGCGCGCCGACGATGACGAGGCCTCTGTGGCGTTGCAGGAAGGAAAGCACCGGTGGGTTCGCCTTTGAGCCTCGACGAGAAACACGCTTGTGGGGTGCCGCCGAGGCAACGTTGCCTTTGAGGAGGTTCGCGCCGACAGCGCGCAGCAGCTCAACACCAGGACAACGACTTCAAGTCCCCAGTGCCAGCTGCTGCAACAGATCGATCTTCTCGAGCACGCTCCCTGCGCCCATCACGGTGCCCGAGATGGGCTCGGCGGAGTGAAACACGGGCAGGCCGGTTTCCTTCTTGATGAGCGTGTCGAGGTTGCGCAGCAGGGACGCGCCCCCCGAGAGCACGATGCCGCGGTCGACGATGTCGGACGCGAGTTCGGGCGGCGTGCGCTCAAGGCCGATGCGCACGGCTTCGGTGATTTGCGTGACGGGTTCGGCCATCGCTTCGCGAATCTCGTCGGAGTTGCACTCGATGGTCTTCGGGGTGCCCGAGATGAGGTCTCGGCCCTTGACCTCCATCGTGAGGATTTCGTCGTCGGGGTAGGCGCTGCCGATGCGGATTTTGATCTGCTCCGCTGTGCGCTCGCCGATGAGCAGCGAGTAACGCTTCTTGACGTGGTTGATGATCGCCACGTCCATCTTGTCGCCGCCAACGCGCACCGAGCGGTTGTAGACGATGCCGCCGAGCGAGATGACCGCGACCTCGCAGGTACCGCCGCCCACATCGACGATCATGTTGCCCGAGGGTTCGGTGATGGGCATGCCTGCACCAATCGCCGCCGCCATGGGCTCTTCGATCAAGTAGACCTCGCGCGCGGATGCCGACTCGGCCGCTTCCTTCACCGCGCGCTTTTCCACCTCGGTGATGCCGATGGGCACCGCGATGATGATGCGCGGTTTGACCAGCGTGCTTCGACCGTGCGCCTTCTGGATGAAGTGACGCAGCATTTCGCTGGTGGCATCGAAGTCGGCGATGACGCCGTCTTTCACCGGGCGAATCGCCGAGATGGAATCGGGGGTGCGCCCGAGCATGTCTTTCGCTTCGCGACCGACGGCGACGACCTCGCGCTTGCCACCGGGCGCACTGCGCACAGCCACCACGCTGGGCTCGTTGACGACAATGCCGCGACCGCGAACGAACAGGCGCGTGTTGCTCGTGCCCAGATCGATGGCGAGGTCGTTGCTGAAGAGGCCGAAGAAGGAGGACAGCATGGGTGCCGCAATGTAGGACATGCGGGATCTTCCGTCGACGACGAATCGCCTGCGCCTCGACCACCGTGGCGTCTGCGCAGGACGATCGCGTGCCGTGTAGGGGTTTTACCTACCTGACGTCGTCAGCGCTCACCCCTGGCTGCGCTGGAGCTCCACCAGGGCGGCGTAGCGGCCGTTGCTCGCCATGAGCTGCTGGTGGCTGCCCTCCTCCAACACGCGCCCTTCGTGCATCAGGATGATCCGGTCGCACTGCTCGATGGTCGACAGGCGGTGGGCGACGATCACGGCGGTGCGGCCCGCGATGAGTTCCTCTTGCGCGCGCTGCAGGCGGCGTTCGGTTTCGCGATCGACCGACGCGGTGGCCTCGTCGAGGATCACGATCGGCGGGTCAGACACCAGGGCTCGCGTGAGCGCCAACAACTGCCGCTCGCCGAGCGAGTGGTTTTGGCCGCGCTCAGTCACAGCGCCATCTAGCAGGTTGCTGAAAAAGTCGGCAGTCGGTTCTCGACGAGAAATGAGGTGTTCGTCGTCGAGAGCTGCGCCAAATATCGGGTGTTCCG
>JBIKRQ010000147.1:0-14576 GCA_044349155.1 Myxococcota bacterium | reverse complement strand
GAAGGGCTCGAGGCCGAGACCGGTGCCCCGCTGCTCCATCGAGACCCTGAGGGGGTGCGCCTGACCGCCGCTGGCGCCGTACTCCTCGAGCGCGGGGCGGCGCTGCTCGACGCCTCGCGGGCGCTGATTGCGGACGTGCGGGCGGCCTCGGGCGAAGCAACAGGCGTCATTCGCATCCTCGAGCCCGTCGGTCTGCCGTTGGTCGTTCACGTGCGGCTCATGCTGGCGCTCCACCTCGCACTGCCGAACCAACGGTTGGTGATCCGCCACGTCGAAAACCCGTTGCTCCACCTGCACGAGAGCTTCGAGCTCATGATCCACGAGGGAGAGCCGCCGGATCGCGGCACGTGGTTCTCACGTGTCGTCCTGACGACACCGCTGCGGCTCGCCGCGTCGCGGTCGTATCTGGAGCGGTGCGGGGGCCCACGCGAGGTGGCTGACCTGGCGCAGCACGAAACCCTCGGCTGGAAGCGGCCCGGGATGTCGGCAGACACGTGGCCGCTGCTGGCCGGCGGCACCGTGACCGTGGCGCCGTGGATATCGTCGACGGACCCGCACCTGCTCGGCTGCCTGACGGCCGACGGCGGCGGGATCATGCTCGCACCGCACTCGCCGTTGTTCACGCCGGGGCCCGAACCGCTCGTCACCGTGCTCGAGGACCAGGTCGGTACCGACATCACCCTGCGTGTCTCGACCCCGTTCCCGATCCGGTCGGACTCCCGCGCGCGCGACACCCTGCGGGTGATCCTCGAGCAGCTCAAGTTGTAGCCGACGCTCGCAGCCCGCCGTCAGGCGCCACGGCGGGCCTACTCGCGCGGTCCGGGTGTTGGTGCCAGCCGCATCGCTGCTTCTGTGGCCGCCGCCACGATCAACCGCGCGGCCTCCTCGGGGTGCACCGACATGCCGAACAGGCGCGCCATCGCCGCGACCAGAGCCGGCGGTGGTGGCGTCAGCAACGTCGGTGGTGGGGGCACAGCAGGCGCTTCGGCTGGCGGCGTCGGCGCGACGACGGGTGCAGGTGGTGGCGCCTGGGCCGGCGCGGGGGACGGCGCGGGCATGGGCATCGGCATCGGCGGCAGCGCCATCGGGGCGAGCACGTGGGCGGGTTCGTCGACGACGGCAGGCAGCGGTACCGGCGGCGGTGCCGGGGCCTGCAGTTGCATCGGGGCCTGTGCGGCCATGGCCTGCATGGCGGCGAGCTGCTCGCTGAGGGCTCGGACCTGGTCTTGTGCGGTGCGCAGTTCGCGGTCGGTGTTCACAAAGCGCGTGGCCAACGCCTTCACAAACGCACCCATCGACGACGCCACGCCCAGGTCTTTGCTGAACACGTCTTTGCTCACGACCTGCACGGTGACGTCGCTGATCGCCTGGATCGTGGCCATGCGCGGGGTGTCGGCAAACACCGCCGTCTCGCCAAACACGTCGCCTGGACCAAGGTCGGCCAGCGCCCGCATCTCGCCGCCGATGTACTTGAAGACGCGACAGTAGCCCCGCTGAATGATGTAGGCCGTATCGCCGATTTCACCTTCATTGACGATGCAGTCGCCCACCGCATACGAGTGCGACGGAAAGCTCAGGCCGCCAATCAGGAATTCCTCGACCGCCGCCTTCAGCTCGAGCACGGTTTGGTAGCGGTCTTCGCGGCGGGCCTGCAGGGCGCGCTCGCACACCGCACACAACGCGGCGGGCAACAGCAGGTCGGGGCCGCACAACACCTGCGGCGGCCGCCACTGGGCCCCCTGAGCCAACAGCACGAGATCGCCCAGGTTTTGCGCGTAGTATGGCGGAATCTGCGTCAGGATTTCGTACAAAATCGCGCCCAGCCCGAACACGTCGGTGCGCTCGTCCAACGTCGCCGATTCGCCGCGCGCCTGCTCGGGCGCCATGTACATCAGGGTGCCCACGATGGCGCCGGGTTGGTCGGTGGCCGACACGCCCGTGCGCGACACCTTCACCGATTGGTGTGAATCAAGGCTCATCACCTTGGCCACACCCCAGTCCATCAAATAGACCTGACCGAAGTCGCCCACCATGATATTTTCGGGCTTCAAATCGCGATGGAGCACGCCCCTGGCGTGGGCGAAGGCCAGGGCATCGCAGACCTTCAAAAACACGCCCAACGCTTCGCGCAAGCAGCGGGCATCGCTGGGGTCGTAGCCGGGGGCGTGCACCAGGGCGGCAAGGGTGCCGCCGCGCACCAGCTTCATCGTGATGTAGTCGGTGCCAACGCTGTCTTTGCCGTAATCGTAGATGGGGCAGATGTTGGGGTGGTCGAGCTGGCTCGTGATCTGGGCTTCTTCCAGGAAGATCGCGCGTTTGACGTCGTCGGTGACGCCATCGCTGGGCTCGAGCACCTTCATCGCGGCGGTGCGCAACAACACGCGATCCTGCACGCGCATGATGGCGCCCATGCCGCCGCGCGCGACCTCGCCGTGGTTCTCGTAGGCGTTTTCCACGTCGGGCGTGGTGGTGTTGACGGGGGCCTGCTCGTTGCTGCCGAAGGCACGGTTGTCGAGGGTGCGCCGGGCTTTTTGGATCCAGTCGAGCAGTGCCATGCGTGGGGGCCTCCGGGGAGGGCACGATGACACGTGGGACCTCGCCCGGTCTTGTTCGGCTCATTGTGGCCCGACTGAAACACCGCGTGACGTTCGATCACGCGAGGTGTGGTGGGATCAGCGCGCGGGCATCACGGTGCTGCCAGCGTCGGCCACCATGCCGGGCTCGACAAACGCCACGATCAACACCGCGGTTGTCGCCCATGGCGTGCCCCTGGGCGCAGGCGTGCCCGCAGCCACCGCGACGTAGGTCATCTTCGACGTGAGCAGCTCGTTCGGCCAGGCGATGTGGTCGGGGTCGGTGGTCAACAACGTCCAGCCCACGAAGCTCCGCTGCATCGCGTTCGACGTCGTGCGCAGCAGCGTGCGCAACACACCCGATGGGTCTTCGCCGGCCTGCAGCTGCTCCGACGCCACCTGCACGGCCTTTTCCATGCCGACCTCGCCGAGTCCTTGAAAACCACGACGCAAGCGCTCGGCCTTCAGCGCTTCAAACACCGTGCTTTGCACCTGCGCCGCGGGGACTTCGACGTAGGGCTCCCACGTCGTCAGTAGCAGGCTCGTGAGGTCGCCGTTGCGCACCACGCCAATCGCTGCGGGACCAACGTCGGGCGCAAACAACGCTGAGCGCGCCGCCGGCGAATCCAGCAGCGCACCAACGACCTCGTGCAACGTGGCGCCGTAGACGTGCACGCTCGACAGGTGACCGTCGCGCACGCGGGACGTGAGGTCCCACCCCGCCATCGCCGCGAGTCCGGCCTTGTCGGTCGTCGTCGGATCGTCGCCGAAGAAGTGCGGCGCCAGCGCGGTGGCTGTGGCGCTTTGTGTGGGCTCGGCGGTGATCGCCGTCAGCTCGGCAGCGGCGCGAATGCCGTTGGTGCGCTCGAGCAAGGCAGCGCCCACCTCGAGCGGCGTTGCCGCCAGCGGCGCGTTGGTGCCGTAGGTCGTGGCCTTCCACGTCGTCGACGGCGGCGTTGTGCCCAGCAGGCCGCCGGCCAGCCCATTGCCGATGAGGCGTCCGCGTCGCTGCGCGAAGATTTCGAAGGCGGCCACCTCGTCGCCCGCCAGCACTGGGCAGCTGAGCACGAACTGTGGCAGCACTCCGCCGCGTCGCTCGCACCTGGCGAAGCCCGTCTCGCCCTGGTTCACTGACGCCCACAAACTCTCGGCATCATTCACGTCGACGAGCGTGCCGCTGATCGTGACCGCACCGTTCGTCGCCAGGCGCGAACCGCCCGCCACGCGCACCGAGATCTGCGTGGCCACCAGCACCGTCACGGCGCGCTCGCCGACGTACGCAAAGCCCACACCGAGGTCGCCGTTCATGCCAGGCACCGTGGCGATGGCCTCGGCGCGCGCGGGTTCTGCCTTCAGCGACTTCGGCACCTGCTGCGTCCAGTACATCAGGTTCGACGAACGACCGACGGAGCCGCAGCGCCCTTCCACCTGCTCGCGGAAGCGCCCATCGGGCATCTCCCCCGTCGAGGCGATCGCGTGGGCCACTTCGCGGGCGATGCAGCGTCCTGCCACGGTGAAGCGTTGCAATTGCGCACCAGCGACGGCGGTCTCGAGCGCTGTGGGTGTTGTGACCGGCACGTCGTTGAACTGTCCATCGAATGGACCAACGAACGTCCACGACGTGACCGCACGCACCGCTGGCGTCGTCGACGATGGCGGTGGTCGCGAGGCCAACGCGGCCACTTCGGCCCGGCTGGGGAACGCACTGGCGTTGACGCCACCGCCACCGCCACCGCTGCGGCCCGCTGCACAACCCACCACACACGCCAGCGCAATGCCGACGACGACTGAACGAAACATCATGTTTGAGCCCCTCGCGCGGGCGTCTCGCCAGCTGGTTCGCCGTCGTCAACCGAGCTGCTGCAGTGTGTCCGAAGCGGGTTTTGCGGCGCGGGCCGGGAAACCCGCGGCGAGGTGGCGCGCTGCGCTGCGTTGTCAGCAGGTCGGGGCGCGTTGCTCGCGCTGCAACGACGAAACGCACAGGCCGGGACGGTCTGAGGCACACGACCCGCTGGCGACGAACAACGCTAAGGTCGCCGCCGAGGACGTCGGGATGAACAAAGAGGCGCAGCAGCTCTTTCGCACAGGACAGTGGCGCACCGCGGCTGAGGCGCAGCAGTGGGCCGCCACCGTCGACGTCGACGTCAACGACCTCGCCGCGATGATCGACCTGCTCGTCAGCCGCGCCGTCATCGCCGACATCGACCGCCAACCCGTACGCCGTGCGGTCATGCATGCCTTGGTGTTGCGTCAGCCGAACGAGGCGCTGTTCAAGCCGATGGTCAAAGCCTTGCGCGCGGCCATGCCCGACGTGCGCACGCTGCTCGTTGAGCTCATTGCGCGCGTCAACAACCCCGCCGAACACGTCGAGCTCGTCGAGCTCATGCGCGCTCCCGAGCCCGAGATCCGCGCCGCCGCCGCCCGCATCCTCGTCGAGGTGGGCAGCAAGCCCGCAGTAGCGGGGTTGAGTTCGATGGTGCTTGAGCGCGGCTACGTCGGCGTGCGCGAGGCCCTCGAGGTGGTGGTGCGGCTCGCCGGGGCGCAGTCGATCCCGCTGCTCGAACGTTTGCTGCACCGCCCCGACAGCACCGAACGTTTGCTGGCCATCCGCTGGCTCGGCGACCCGGTGCACATGGGGCGCGGCATCCCGTCAGCGCTCCGCGTGCTGCAACCGCTGTTGCGCGATCCGCAAGAGTCGACGGCGATCGCGGCGGCCATCGCGATTGGCCAGATCGCCAGCGAGAACGACTACCACACGCTGTTGGTGCCCCTCATCGAGGGCAAGAACCTCAAGGTGGCGGGCACGATCATCGAGGGGCTCAAGCGCTTTCCCAGCGAGCGCACCGCCGAGGTCCTCGAGCGCAAGCTGGCCAGCGGCCCCAACGTGTTGCGGCTCGCGTGTTTGTCCGCCGTCGAGAACGCCGCAAAGGTCACGGGTGCTGAGCTCGACCCGCTCATCGGCGTGGTTGTTGGTGCCATGGGCCACGGTCAGATCGCGGTGCGCAACCGCGCTGTCGAGGTCATGGGCCTGTTGTCGAAGTCGGAGCGCGTCGAGGTCGGCCGCACCGTCGTGTGGTTGTTGCGCAGTGGCGACGTCAACACGCGCCGCATGGCTGCCGAGGTCCTAAAGACCATCAAAGACCCGCACGGCGAGCTGTGGCCCAAGCTGATCAGCTCGTTGCGCGACGACGATTGGTGGGTGCGCGAAGCCGTGATGGACGCGCTGCTCGAACTCGCGGGCCGTGGCCTCAGCCGCTACATGGTGGCCTGGCTCGCCGACCCGTCCGACGTCGTGCGCCGCTTCGCGCTCGCGGTGCTGTCGCGCTTGAAAGACCCCGACACCATCGCGGCGGTCGTTCACACCGCGCGCACCGACCCCGATTGGTGGGCCCGCGAAAAAGCCGTCGAGGTCATCGCCGACTTCAAAGACCCGCGCGCGGCCCCCATCCTCGTCGACATCATGCACAACTTCCCCGAGCTGCAGATGGCCTGCATCGCCGGCTTGCGCGTGATCAATCCCGACGCGGCACGCCAGCACCTGCTGCCGTTGATCACGTCGGTCGATGCCGATGTGCGCCTGCTCGTGTTGAAGTTCATCGAGGAACTCAACGAGCCCGCGCATCAAGCCCTCGTCGAGCCGATGCTGAAAGACACCGACCCCGCGGTGCAGCGTTTGGCCCACGCGCTGATCGTGCGTTGGCGTTTGGTGAAGTCGCAGTCGTTGCACGACCAAGGCATGGTGCCGCCGCCGATGGTGTCTGCCGTCGTCGACGCCGACGAACGCCCCCTCGATCAGCTGCTCGTGCGCTTGTTCGAAGCCGGTGGCGACGACCTGATCATCGCTCCGGATCGTCAGGTGTTCATGAAGCGCCACGGTCAGATCGAAGCGGTCACCGAGCATCCGCTGTCGGCCGATCGCGTCGCGACGTTGCTCACACCGCTGGTGTCGGCATCGATGGCCGTGCGTCTCGATCAGAAAAAAGACGTCGACTTCTCGACGACGGTGAAGGCCACGGGCCAACGGCTGCGCGCGAATTTCTTTCGCCAACGCGGTGGTTTGTCGGCGGTGTTTCGCGCGATCCGCGCACAGATTCCGGTGCTCGAAGAACTCGACCTGCCAGCGCAGGTCAAAGAGTTCGCCACCACGCGCACGGGGCTGGTGCTCGTCGGTGGTGCGACGTCGTCGGGCAAGTCCACGACGTTGGCGGCGTTCATCGACTACATCAACCGAACGCAGCCGCGGCACATCATCAGCCTCGAAGACCCTGTCGAGATTGTGCACGGCCACCGCATGGCGCTGGTGCAGCAGCGCGAGTTGGGCACGCATACGAAGTCGTTTGCGCGCGCGTTGAAGTCGGCGTTGCGCGAAGACCCCGACGTGATCGTCATCGGCGAGCTGCGCGACAAAGAGACCATCGAACTCGCACTCACAGCGGCGGAAACCGGCCACCTCGTCGTGGGGACCTTGCACACGGTAAGTGCTGATGCGTCGATCGATCGCATCATCAACACGTTCGGCAAAAACCAGCAGGACCAGGCCCGCGCCAGCCTCGCCGACAGCCTGCGCGCGGTGCTGTGTCAGACGTTGGTGCGTCGCAAGCCGGGGGCCGAAGGTCCGCGGCTGTTGGCCAGCGAGCTGCTCATCAACAACGACGCCGTCGCCAACGTCATCCGCAAGGCCAAGACGGTGCAGATTCCGTCGATCATCGCCACGTCGCGCGAGCAGGGCATGCAGTCGCTCGACGCCGATCTGGTGCGGCTGATTCGCACCGGCCTCGTCGACGACATCGACGTGCTCGCCAAAGCCCGCAACAAGACGGTGATCGAGGCGGCGTTGGCCGAAGCGCGCGCCAACACCACCGACCCAGCGCTCTCGCGCACGGGCAAGGTGGCGTTGTCGGCGGTGCCGCGCCCGGTCTGACCCCGACATCTCCCCGATCGTCGTGGAGGGGCTGACTTCGGGGCTTATGCAGCCCCGCGCTCGATGTGGCGTCAGGCGCGCGGGCCGCGGAGCAGGCGGCCCGGGCGCGCGCCTGTCAGGCGATCGTCTTCCACGGTGACCTCGCCGGCACAGATGGTGGCGACGTAGCCGCGGGCGTCTTGCAGCAGGCGGCGACCATTGGCGGGCAGGTCGTACACCACGCGCGGGGTGGCAAAGCCGAGCTGGTCGTAGTCGATGACGTTGAGGTCGGCGCGCAAGCCCGGCGCCACCACGCCGCGATCGTGCAGGCCGAAGAAGTGGGCGGTGTCGCGCGTTTGTCGGCGCACCACGTGCTCCAGGGGCAGGCGTTCGCCACGACGACGATCCCGCGTCCAAAACGACAGCATGAACGTGGGCATGCCGCCGTCACAGATGGCCCCGCAGTGGGCCCCGGCGTCAGACAACCCCATCAGCGTGTCGTCGTGCAGCTGCAGCTCGCGCACAAGGTCGAGGTTGCCCGCGGCGTAGTTGAACAGCGGCCGGTACAGCAGGCCACGGCCGTCGTTGCGCAGCAGCGCATCCAGCGCGAGCGCGCGCGCCGACACGCCATGTCGCTGCGCCAACGCCGCCAACGACGTCGACAGCTCTGGTTCGTAGTCGAGCTCACCCTCCACCACGAACATGCGCTCGGTGTTCTTGAGGATGAGCTCGCCGAGTGGCCCAAGGTCGAGTTCGTCGTCGGCGAGCAGGGCCGCGCGGACGGCGGGATCGCGCAACGCGGCAACGCGTGCGGGCAGGGCTTCGCCGAAGCGTTGCAGATACGTCGACGTCAGCAGCAGCGGATGCGCCGACAGCTCAAGCCCCATCACCACACCGATCGCGCGGCCTGCGACCTGGGCTTTGAGGTGTGCGCCCTTGCTGTTTTCGTCGGCGATGCGCGCGAGCACGTCGCGCCACACGTCGGGGAAGGCCTCGGTCTGGTTCAGGTTCACCGTCACGCCGCCGCCGCTGCGCCTCGACAACGCAGCGAGCAGGGCCACTTCGTCGGGCACATCTTTGTGCTCGCACGCGGCGACAAACACGCCGTGGCCTGCAGCCTTGATGGCATCAGCGAGGGCGAAGAGTTCGTCGCTGTCGGCGTGGGTGCCGGGTACGACTTCGCCGGTGTTGGCCTTGTGCAGCAAGGTGCGCGACGTCGACACGCCCAACGCGCCGGCCCGCAACGCCTGCTCGGTAAGGCGCTGCATCTGCGCGCGATCGTCGACGGTGGCGGGCTCGTTGTTCGCGCCGCGCTTTCCCATCACGTACGCGCGCAACGGGCCGTGTGCGAGCTGGGTGCCCACGTCGAGGGTGCGCGGCAAGCGCTCCAGCACGTCGAGGTACTCGGGAAAGCTCTCCCAGCCCCAACGCAGGCCTTCGGTCATGGCGGCACCGGGGATGTCTTCCACGCCTTCCATCAAGCCGATGAGCCACGCGTGCTTGTCGGGCTTCACGGGCGCAAAGCCCACGCCGCAGCTGCCCATCACAACGGTGGTGACGCCGTGGTTCGACGACGGCGTCATCTCGGGATCCCACGTGGCTTGCGCGTCGTAGTGGGTGTGGATGTCGACGAAGCCCGGCGTGACCAACTTGCCCGTTGCGTCGATCACGCGTGAGGCGCGCGCCCCACCAGCCAGCAGGCCGCGCCCCACGGCGACGATGCGGTCACCAACGATGCCCACGTCGGCCTCGCGACGTTCGCCACCGGTGCCATCAACGAGCGTGCCGCCCTGCACAACGAGATCAAACACCGCCATTGCCGCCACCCATCGCTGGAGATGGCGAAACAATGAAAGGCTTTCACGTTTTCGTCAACGTCGGTCAGGCCGCGTTGGAACGCCACGTCAGCACATCGTCGAAGCGGTACAGCTCGAGCGCGCCCATCAGCGCGTGCTTCGACAGCTTCGCCTTCGTGGTGGCCGGGCTGGTCAGGCCGCACAAAAAGCGCGCCTGCTGCCGCGGCAGCCCGAGTGCTTTGGGGTGGGCCGACACCAGCGCGCCAAACGCACCAGGATCGATCAGGCGCGCGAAATCGGGCGCGGGCCGGCTCGGGGGCAGCACCACCGCTTCGCGCGTCTGGCACCAGCTGCAGTGGCCGCAGTCGGTGGTGCGCTGTTCGCCGAAGTGAGCGACGAGGTGGTTGGTCTGGCAGTGGTTGGCGGTGACCAGCGCCAGCACCGAGGCGATGCGCTCGATCTCGCGACGTTCGTGCAGCGCGAAGCGGGCGTGCAGGCGATCCACCACGTCGTCAACGTTGACGTCGTTGCCTTTGACCCCGCGCTTGAAGCTGTGGCGCAGGTCCGACACCTGCAACGTCACAAACCCCTGCTCGGCGAGAAACTCGAGCGCTTTCACCACGCGCGTGCGGTCGTGGCCAGCGCGCACGATGGCGTCGAGCGAAAGCGTGAGCAGCGTGCGGCCCTTTTTGCAGAAGCCGAAGATCGCCTCGATGTAGGCGGCCTTCTCCGTCGAGAACTTCTTCAAGATCTCGTCGGCACTCGTGAGCAATTCGATCTTGTACACGCCGTACCAGGGCGTGCCCTGCACCACGATCTCGTCGAGCTCCAGGTGTGTGAGGGCGGTGCGCAACACCAGCGGACGCAGGTCGACGTCGTCGCCCAACTCGCCGAGGTCGAGGTCGAAGCGCTCGCCACGCTTGAGCACATCCACCACCAACGCGCGCAGCGCTTCACGCGTGGGCGTATCACCGCAGGCAAAGCCCTCGAGCACGCCCGCGTCGTCGGGGCAGGCGAGCAGGTGCACCAGCGACGGCTTGCCATCACGTCCCGCGCGACCGATTTCCTGGCTGTAGCCCTCGAGGCTCTTGGGCAGATCGTAGTGCACCACCGCGCGCACGTTGGCTTTGTCGATGCCCATGCCAAAGGCGATCGTGGCGACGACCACGCCGTCGCTCGACGCCATGAACCGCTCCTGCACATCGGCGCGGTGCTCGCTGCCAAGGCCTGCATGGTAGGCCTCGGCCGCGCGGCCGGTGCCGGCAATCAACGACGCCACGCGCGCCGCCGTCTTCTGCAACGTCACGTACACGATGGTGGGCCCGCGCGGCGCTCGCTCGAGGGCCCGCAGCAACGCCGCGTCTTTGTCGTCGTGGGCCACCGCCGTGGTGCGCAGCTCCAGGTTCGAGCGGTAAAAGCCCGTGACCACCACGTCTTTGTGTTGAATGCCAAAGCGCGAGCAGATGCTGTCGACCACCGCGGGTGTGGCGGTCGCCGTCAACGCGAGCACGCGCTCCGCCCCCACGTCGGCAGCGATGCGCGCGAGCTTCAAATAGTCGGGGCGAAAGTTGTGGCCCCACTCCGAAATGCTGTGGGCTTCGTCGACGGCAAACAGCGCGATCTTTGTCTTGTGCAACATCGCCAAAAAGCGCTCGTTGGCGAAGCGCTCGGGGGCCACATACAGCAGGCGCAGCGAGCCATCGCGCACACGGTTGACGACGTCGTTGTGCTCTTCCTTCGACAGCGACGAATCCAGGCGTGCGGCCGCAATGCCGCGTGCGGTGAGCGCGTCGATCTGGTCTTTCATCAGCGCAATCAGCGGCGACACCACGACGGTGAGCCCATCCAGCAGCAGGGCGGGCAGCTGGTAGCACAGGCTCTTGCCGGCTCCGGTGGGAAACACGGCCAGGGCACTGGCGCGCTCGCCGGCAGCGACGGGACGCAGCAACGAGGCCACCACATGCTCCTGCCCGGCGCGAAACGCCGAAAAGCCGAAGCGTTGTTGCAGCACCTGCAAGGCGGTTTGGGTGTTGGCCATGGCGAGGCTTTGCGCGCTGGAGACGCCGAGAGCAACCCGCTGCAGCAGTCGCTACGGTTCGTGATGAGCACCTACGTCGATTTGCGCACCCAACGCCGCGAACGTCTGCAGCAGCGCCGCGAGCGCGGTCGTTCTGCACGACAGCACGCCGACGACGTGCGCGGGCTCGCGCGGGCCGTGGTCACCGCCACCACCAACGTCACCGGTGTGGTGCACGAGATGCACAAGGCGATCGGCGCGTTCCCCGTCATCACCGACCTTGTCTACCGCTCGGTGCAGGGGGTGACGGGGCTGGTGGGCAGCGGCCTTGAGGCAGCACTCGAGGCGTTGTCGCCGCTGTTGGGGGCGAGTGCGCCAGGCTTTGAGCGCGAGGCGTTCGTGGCCGCACTCAACGGCGTGGTGGGCGATCACCTCGCGGCCACGCACAACCCGCTGGCCATCACCATGTCGCTGCAGCCACCGCTGGATGCCCCCGCTGACGATGACGTTTTGCTGTTGCTCGTGCACGGCAGCAGCAACTGCGACCTGCAGTGGACGCGCCTGGGCCACGATCATGGCGAGGCCCTCGCCGTCGAGCTCGGCGTGGTGCCGGTGTACGCGCACTACAACAGCGGCCTGCACATCTCCGACAACGGTGCGCAGTTGGCGGCACTGCTCGAGCAACACGCCAGCGCCTACCGCGCGATCGTCGTCGTGGCGCACTCGATGGGCGGGCTGGTGGCGCGCGCAGCACTTGAGGCGGGCACACAGGCGCAACACCAGTGGCGCCGAGCGGTGAAAGCACTCGTCACGTTGGGTTCACCGCATCAGGGGGCACCGCTTGAACGGGGCGGCAACGTCGTCGAGACCCTGTTGGGCGTCACCCCATGGACGGCACCGCTGCAGACGTTGGCGCGCCTGCGCAGTGCGGGCATCACCGACCTGCGCTACGGCACCGTCGTCGCGCAGGACGGCAAAGACGTCGACCGCTTCGCCCCCGGCACAGACCGCCGCACGCCGCTGCCACTGCCCACCGACGTGCGCTGTTACGCCGTGGCCGCCACGACAAGCCCGGCCGACGCGAAGAACCCGGCGGGCGACGGCCTCGTGCCCGTGGCAAGTGCCCTGGGCGAACACGACGACGAACGGCAGCGCTTGCGGTTCAACGACACCCACATCGTCTACGACACCCACCACCTGGGCCTGCTGTCGAGCCGGGCCGTCTACACACAGCTGGAGCTGTGGCTGCGCGACATCTCGGTGAACACGTGATGTCGGCGGTGTTCCACGCCGCCCAAACTCCCGGTCACATTGATGTCGTTGCACAGCGCTGGCAGCCGAGGCCGACAACTGGCAACCGTGTCGCACCCGTGAAACGTTCCGTCAGGGTCCGAAGGAGCAACTGTCGATGGCCATCCGCAAGCAGCCCGAGCGCCAGGTCGAGCCCCTCCTGCAGGCATTGCCGGAGGAAACCCTGCGCGACGTCTTCGGCCTGAAGACGCGCGCCGATCGGGCGTTCGCCGACAAGCTCGTCACGACGTTGCAGAAGATCGACCGCGGGCTCCTGCCGCCGGCGTCCACGCACCCGTACGAGCAGCACATCGCCGAAGGACGCGCCGGCATCGCGCCCCTGCTGGCACTGCTGTCGTCGGGGAATGAGCAGGCGTGGTTCAACGCCCTCGACGCGCTCGCCCACGTCTGCTTCGCACTGTCGGCCGGCGACAGCGACGACAACGCCCCCGTTCCCATCGAGGTGTACGAGGCCTTGCGCACACAGCTGCGCCGGTCCGACATCAACGCCGAACACCAGGCCCTCGTCGTCAAAACCCTGGCCATCGCGCGCGACCCGGTGGTGCTGCGCGAACAGCTCACGCGCCTCACCGATCCCGACCCCGGCGTCGTCGCGGCGGCGGCGCGGTTGCTGGGCCTGGGGCGCTTTCAGCCCGCCGCACGCGTGTTGCGCGAACTCATCTCGCCCGAGCGCTTCTACGAGAGCCGTGCGGTCATCTGGGCCCTTGGCGAGATCGGCGACCCCGAGGTGCTGCCCGCCCTGTACCGCGCGTTGGCGCAGGCGTTTCGCGTCGTCGACGTGGCCATTGCCATCGGCAAGATCGGGCAACTGTCGTCGGTGGGGCAGCTCACGCCGTTGGTGCTGCAGGGGGCCGACGAGCAGCGCGATGCCGGCTACCGCGCACTGGCCATGATCCTCGACCACCACCGAAACGAGCAGAAGCCGCTGGCGGAACTGTTCTCGTCGCTGCGGGGCTTTATCGAGGCGCAGTTGGGCAGCGGTATGGCGCTGTCGGGCTCGACGCGGTTTCACATGCTGCTGTGTCTGGCGCGCATGGGCTTTGCGCTCGATGCGGCCCGCGTGCGTCGCTACCTGCAGCTCGGTGTCGACGACGATGCTGTGGGCGTGGCCAGCTTGTTTCAGAAGCGCCGCTGACGTTGCTCAGCGGAGTTGTTCGCGACACCACCGTTCGGCCGCCTCGCGCGTGCCGAAGTTCTTCGTCGGCCATTTCGTGCCGGTGAGGGTGTCGAAAGCGATGGCGACGGCGCGGGTCGCGATGTTGTTGACGACGCGGGCCTCACACACCGTCGAGCGCAGCAACACATCGCGCGACTCGGCGAAGCAGTCGGCGGCCTTCTTGCGCACGGCTGGCGGGGCACCGATCGGGTTGTAGTGACGAAAATCAATGAGCCAGGCGATGCGGTTGTATTGGCCGCAGAGCTCGCGGTAGCGGCCAAACAGGGCGCGGAAGTAGGTCTCGTCGACAACGTCCGGGTATTCGACGACGATCAGCGGCGCCTGCGACAGGTCGATGTGAAAGTCGCTCATGACCAAGCGTTGCGTTTCACCATCCGCAGCGCAAACGCAGCTCAGCGCAGCATTGTTTGATCGGCGGGGATGTTTCCCCGCCCGCCCCTCAAGAGACTCGCCTCTGCGACAAACCCCAAAGCGGGTTTCTCTTAGAGGCTCAATTGTTCGCGGCACCAGCGTTCGGCCGCCGCGCGGGTGCCGAAGTTCTTCGTGGGCCACTTGGTGCCCGTGAGCCAGTCGAAGGCGATCAACACCGCCCGCGCGGCGAGGTTGTCGACGACACGGGCCTCGCACACCGTCGAGCGTTGCAGCACATCGCGCGATTCGGCGAAGCAGTCGGCGGCCTTCTTGCGCAGCTCGGGCGTCGCCGACAGCGGGTTGACGCGGCGGAAGTCGACGATCCAGGCAATGCGCTGGTGCGCACCACACAGGACCCGGTACTGCGCGAACAACACGTCGTAGTCGCTGG
>JBIKRQ010000535.1:0-3934 GCA_044349155.1 Myxococcota bacterium | reverse complement strand
TGGTCGTCCCGTGCTGACGTCGTCGACAACCTCCGCCACCGGCAAGGTCACGACGCAGCGAAGAATGTCAGGTTACGACAAAGATGGTCGGCCTTCGACGATTACGGATGAGAACGGTTCTGTCGATAGCTCAACGATTTTCTCATATACAGCTTTCGACGCTGTTGATGACTTCACGGAGTCAGATGGGCAAAGGCAGGACTCTGTTTTTGCGACTGATCTTCAGACAGGTGTAAATCGGGCAGGAACGAAGACCGGGACATCGAGCACATTTCAGTTGCATGAAATTCGTGACTACAATCGACGCGGGCTTCTCTCCGGATTCAGGGTGCCAACGGGGAGCGTGACATCAAGCTACACGCGCGATGGTTTGGATCGCGTGGTTGCAGAAGCGATTCCTGCAGCCGGTGTGAGCAGGAGCTGGGTGTACGACGATGTCAACCGTGTACGCTTCTTCCGGACCCGCTCGACGTCAGACGCGGCGAGCACCATCCGGCGCCAGGAGCGGCGCTTGTACGACGGTCTCGGGCGTGTGCTCGAAGTCTGCGACAAGACTGGTGACAGCACCCCCGACGACGCATGTGCTGCCTCTGATATCGAGATGACCTACGTGTATGACACGAAGGGGCCGTTTGTCTCGACGACGTGCGGGAGCGGAACGTTCGGCACGGGGATTACGCTGAGCGACCGGTACATGCAGGGGCGCCTCGGCTACGTCACCGACAAGACGGGCGCGACTGCGTACGAGTACGATGCTCTCGGTCGCGTGCGGGCGGTCGCTCGTCACGATGGGCCAGTGGCGTCGTACTCATCGGCCAACGTGAGTTGTGTTGTTTACACGTACAATGCGCAGGGTGCCGTGTCGTCGGTGAAATACCCTTCAAGTCGCGTTGTGGTCTATGGATATGGCGTGGATAAGGCCCGCCCGTCATCTGTGACGATGACGATTTCGTCGGTTTCTCCGACGACGCTGATTAGTAATATCGTGTACGAGACCGATGGCTCCGTGAAGCAGTTCGATTGGGCTGGGAGTTCAAGCAACCGTCGAACGGTCACGCGTGACCAGCTCCTTCGTCCTACCGCCATTGTCGACCAGCATGGCGGGGTGACGAAGTCGAGTGTGTCCTACACCTACGACGGTGATGGCGATGTGCTCACAGAGACCGACTCTGTGGCCCCGACGGCGCTCGCGACGAACACCAGTCTTGCACCAGTCGCACGCACGTACCTGCAGGACGGTCGGCGAGATATCTATGGCGGCGAGTCTGGCGGGAAAACCCTCACGTACGACAGCGAAGGCCGAAATGTGAGCTTCAAGGTGTGTGATACCTGCTCAGCAGCGTCTATTGTTTACAATTCGTCGTTTCGGCAGAGGAGAACTTCAGATTCATTCTTCAGCTACGTCCACGACTCGAATGGTGAGTTGTACTCGGCGGAGAGTCTTCTGGATGCCGATACCAGCATTGATTCGCTCTTTGATCACGGCTTGTTTGGCCAGGTGACTTCCTTCTCCGACACAACGGGCACCTGGACGTATTCGTACGATTCCGAGATGCGACGGGTGCAGAAGACTCCGCCTGTGGTGCCAACGAACTACCGCTGGCTCTTCCGCTACGGGCTCGGACGCGAAATCATGGAGGACATCGTGTGGTCGTCGGCGACGGCGTTCGATCGCACTGAGTTCGTGTATCTGGGCGGTGAGGCAATCGCTGCCGTCCGCAGCATCAACAACACCAGCGGCACGCTGTACCGCATCCACACGGATTGGCGTTCCGCGCAAGGCAAGTACGACGACAGGGTCTATGGTGCGCGTTGTTCCGATGTCGGCCGACGGGGCTGGAGACACCGTCAACATCATCGGCGGCCTCGCATGGGTCGCCGGTACGCGGGTCAGTATTGGGATGAAGAATCCGACGTCATCAACAATGGCTATCGCAGCATCTACAACGGCATGTATACGAGCCCCGATCCGCTCCACATGCAGACACAGGGCCGGTATTTGGGCCCCGCCGTCTACACCTACGCTGCGAACCGACCGCAGGTGTATCAGGATCCTGATGGAAGACTGCCACCTGACTCCGCAATGTGGGACCGTCTCGCTGAAACCCAACTCAATGAAATGAAGGCGGCGCTTGACGTTCGTGAGTTTGCTACCCGACGCGGTCGAGAGGCGGCGGCAGCCGTTCCGGGCGCAACAGGAGGCTTTTCACCTACGGGAGACAAGTGTTCTGATGAGAACGCTCTCCGTCACTGTATTGGCTCGTGTATCTTCTTTTCGGAAGGCAGGTTTGGCAGCTCTGCCACGATACCGATGTTCATTCATGAACTAGGTGATTGGAGCGAGGACTCGCACCACGACCGTAAAAATAACTTGACGGGTCAGCGGTGCGCGGTAGCCCCAAAGGGTGGCAGGGAAGATTGCGTCAAGAAGTGCGTAGATGAATGGAAGAAGGGCGGCCTTAGCAAAGGTGTTGGTGGTGCATGCACCGACTCAAGTCCAGGTCAGCCAGATCCCTATTGGCCGCCACACTGAGGTTCGCCATGCTTATCAATATTGCAATGCTTGGCCTCTTTGTTTTGCTTGGTTCGAGCGCTGCGATGAAACTTGTTTTCTCATCCTCCGGCGGAATTGACCCGATAGGTCTTTTTCATCTTGGATTGTCAATGACTGCTTTCTTTGTGCTCTTCTGGCGTTCATTTAAGCCGGAGAATAAGCGGGACTCATGAAACGGTATCTAACAATTTCAATCCTCATGCTGTCGGTCGCTGGAGCGGTGGCTGCCAGTTCAAGAGCGAGCGACGACGACGACGAGCAGCCCGGCGCGCCGCCGCCCGAAGTCGCGCCCGATCCCGCGCTCGAGGCCTACGTCGAGCAGGTCGCCGAGCACGGCGCCGACGAGCCTGTTGTCGAAGCCGACCAGCCCCCGGAGTGCGACGACGGCGAGGTGCTCTGGCACCGCGACGGCCTGACCGACATCTGCGCCCCACTGTGCAGCACCGATGCCGACTGCATCGAGGGCATGGAGCGGTGCGCGGCGCTGGTGGTGCCCCAGGTGGTCGAGCCAGTGACCGCCGACGAGGTGGTCGTCGACGAGAACGGCGAGCCGGTGCCTGCCGAGGCGCGCGCGTTCGTCGACGACGACGCCGTTGCGCTTGAGAGCGCCGAAGCCGGCCACGCCATCGCGGTGTGCGATCCGTTCTTCGACCTCAACGGCGCCACCGAAACGGCCGACTTCCTCGGCGAAGACTGATCAGGCCGACACGTTGGGCTTCCACGGAACGTTGATCCGTGGATGCTCAAAGATCGCCTTCAACGGTCGAAACGCCACCTCGTCGGGCGCGTCGGTTGTGAAGATCACGAACCAGAGCATGAGCCCCAAGGCAAAGAGCTCGAGGCCGCGAGCCGCTCAGTGAAACCCAAGTCCGGCAACCGGCCCTAACGTAATCGATGGTCCTAAAGACCGAAGCAGGTCATGACGCTTGAGGCAGGAGCTGGTTGTCAGCATGATCGACGCCATCCTCGACGAACAAAGGAACCCGCATGAATCGTTTGTCAGGACTCATCGCCAAGGCGCTCAAGAATCTGCACTTCTGGACCGCAACCTTGCTCGCGGCCGTCGTGCTCTCGGTCGTCGGCGTGTTGTTCATGGAGGTCCACATCGTCGCCGACATGGCAAAGACGCTCGGCTATGGCGGCGGCGCTGTGAAGTTCTGGACGCACGGCCGTCAAACCGCTTTGGGGTTGATGGCCGCGTGCCGCAACACAAGTCCGTCGCTTCGACGGACGCGTGAGTACGTTCTCTATATTGCTCTGCTGGCCTTCCATTCGTGTGGGGTAAGGTATCCAAGACTGCTGTGAGGGCGAGTCTCATTGTAGTCGCGGCGATACTGCTCGATGACGACGACAGCCTCGCGCCTGGAGCGGAACCACTCG